>NZ_BAAGPL010000021.1:0-9182 GCF_054784195.1 Kocuria himachalensis | reverse complement strand
CAACGATCAGCCCACGCCCGACGGCCACCCTGTAACAGATGCAGTGGTCCGCTCACCGGCGGACAGTAGAGCAGGCCCCCACCGATGCCGGTGGGGGCCTGCTCTGTGGTGCGGGACCGGAACGATCAGCCCACGATCTTGCCAGGATTGAAGTTGCCCCCCGGATCCGCGGCGGCGAACAGGCTGCGCATGAGCTGCACGCCCTCGGGGGAGACGTCCTGCTCCATCCAGGGGCTGTGCTCGAGACCCACCCCGTGGTGGTGGGACAGCGTGCCGCCGGCGTCGATGAACGCCTGCTGGATCGCGCTCTTGATGACGGCGTACTCGCCGTGCGGGTCCCCGCCGATCTCGTACCCGAAGGTGAAGTAGAGGCAGGCCCCGGCGTGGTAGGAGTGGGACATGTGGGACATGATCCACCCGATCTTGCCCTGCGACTCGAAGGCCCGCTGCGCGGCCTCGTAGACCGCCTGGTGCACCGTGGTGAGCTTCGACCACGGTGCCGCCGTCTCGGACACGTCGCCGATGGTGTTCTGCTCGAGCAGGAAGTCGCGCAGGTACGGGGTGTCGAACTTCTTCTGGTCGTAGAGCGCGCCGGGGCCGGCTCCGAGCACCAGGGCGCCCTGCTTCTTGGCGATGCCGGCCACCGCCTTCTTCCGGCGCTCGACCTCGGGCTTGCTGCCCTCGAAGCACACGTAGGCGATGCACATGGCGTCGGTGTCCCAGCCGCGGCGCCGCATGAGCTCCCACAGCACGTCCTGGCCCTTCGCCGAGACCTTCTTCTTCAGGGTGGCGGGTGCCTTCTGGGTGGACAGGGAGAACGCGGTCTCGTGGGCGTCGGAGACGCGGGCGAACGTGGTGCTGACGCCGGACCGTGCGATCTCGCGCATGGCGATGAGCGCCTGCTGCCAGGTGGGGAACATGTACGCGATGACCTCGCGGTGCTCGGCGATGCGGTGCACCTGCACGTCCAGCTGGGTGATCACGCCCAGCCGGCCCTCGGAGCCGATGATCATCTCCCGCAGGCTCGGGCCCGTGGAGGTCGAGGGGAGGGGGCGCAGCACCACGGTCCCGCCGGAGCGCACCACGCGCAGGCCGCGCACGATGTCGGCGATGTCCCCGTACTTGTCGGACTGCATCCCCGAGGAGCGCGTGGCGGCCCAGCCGCCGAGGGTCGAGTGCGTGAAGGAGTCCGGGAAGTGGCCCAGTGTCCACCCGCGGGCGTTGAGCTGCTCCTCCATGTCCGGGCCCAGCACACCGGCCTGGATGGTGGCCAGACCCGAGGTCTCGTCGAGCGAGAGCACCTGGTTCATCCGCCCCAGGTCCAGGGAAACGATCGTTCGCTCTTCATGGGGGTCCGGCTGGAGGCTCCGGGAGATGCTCGTGCCGCCGCCGAAGGGAATGACCACGAGGTCGCGTTCCACCGCCAGCCGCAGCACCTGCGCGACCTCGTCCTCGGTGCCGGGATACACGACCACGTCGGGCACGCGCGCGAAGTCTCCCGCCCGGGTGAGCAGCAGCTCGGTGACGGACTTGCCGGCCCAGTGCACGATGCGCAGCTCGTCGTCGAGCGTCAGGTGCTCGGCTCCGGTGATGTCGGCCAGCGCGTTCAGGAGGGCGTCCTCGGCGCGGGAGGCCGGGACGCTCACCGTGGAAAAGTCGATGGTGTCACGCTGCCGGGGCCGCAGGTCCACGTCCAGGGCGTTCTTGACGAACGGGGCGAAGGCGGGCTTGTTCGCGTACTCGAAGTGAACGCCTTCCTCGCCCCACCCCCACCACTTCATGTGCTTCACGTGTGCCATCTGCGCAGTACTCTCCTGGTTCTCGGGGGGTGGCGGTGGGTCAGGCGTCGATGCGCGGGCGGTGCTCGGCGTAGAGCGCCCGCACCGAGGCCTCGATCCGGTCGTTGAACGAGGAGGTGGGCTCCTTCTCGCGGGCGGCCAGCGGCTCGCCGACGGCCACCACCACGCGGGGGCGGCCGCGGCGCGGCCAGCGGGCGCCGCGGGGCATCGCCTCGTAGGCCCCGATCAGCGCGACGGGGACCACAGGCACTCCCACGGCCTTGGCGAGGCCCGCCGCACCGATCTTGAAGGTGCCCATCTTCCCCGTGCGGGACCGTGTGCCCTCCGGGAAAATCAGCAGCGGGACCCCGGCCTTCAGCAGCTGCTTGGACAGCCCCCGGTTCGCCCCGGTCCCCGTCCGGTCCACCGGGAAGGCGTTGAAGATCAGCTCGGTGAACATGCGCTTGTGCGGAGCGGTGAAGAAGTAGTCCGCGGCCACCCCGGTCGCGAGGTCCCGGCGGATGCGCCGGGGCACCGAGCCCAGGACGAGCGGCGCGTCGAGGTGGCTCGAGTGGTTGGCGACCACGATGCACGCCCCCTCCAGGGCGTCGGCCGCGGGGTGCGTCACCACGGTGCGGCGGACCGTGCGGTACGCGAGGCCCTGCAGGAAGATCCGCTGGGCGATCCTGCGGGCGAGCCGGCGCCGCGGGTTGCGGAAGCGGTCGGGGCTCAGGTGCGCGGAGGACGCGGGCGGGGCCTCCGGTGCGGCCTCGGAGGAGGAGCCGGCGCTGCCGCCGTCGATGGAGCGCTGGACCGGGACGGGGTCGTGGGGGTCGCGGCGGGTCACGAGCCGGCCGCCCGTTCCTTCTGGCGGGCCGAGGCCACCAGGCCCGATATCCGGCGCACCGCGGAGCGCGGCAGGTGGCGCAGGGCGAACCCGAGGAGCCGATAGCGCCTGGTGGGCATCGAGAGCACCTTGCCGCGCGCGACGTCGTCGAGGGCCTCCTCGACCACGCGCTCGGGGCTGAGCCACATGAAGGAGGGGATCGAGGAACCGCTGATGCCGGCGCGCTCGTGGAACTCCGTGCGCACCCAGCCCGGCAGCAGGGCGGTGACGTGGACGCCCGTCCCGTGGAGCTCCACGGCCAGGGCCTCGGTGAACGCGGTCGTGTAGGCCTTGATCGCCGAGTACGAGCCCATCGTGACCAGTCCCGCGGTGGAGGAGACGTTGATGATCCAGCCGGAGCCGCGCGCCGTCATCGCCCGGGCCGCCGCCGAGGAGAGCACCAGCACGGCTCGGCACATCACCTCGAAGGCGCGGTCGTGGGCGCCCGTGTCCGGGTCGGCGAAGCGGGTCTTCACCGAGAACCCGGCGTTGTTCACGAGCACGTCCACGGGTCGTTCGGGGTCCTCGACCCGGGCGGCGACGCGGTCCACGTCGGCGCGGTCGGAGAGGTCGGCGGGCAGGACCTCGACCGGCACGCCGTGCTCCGTGCGCAGCCTGGACGCGACCTGCTCGAGGCGGTCCGCGTCGCGGGCCACCAGGACGAGTGCATTTCCCCGGCGGGCCAGGGCTTCGGCGAACGCGGCGCCGATGCCGGACGTCCCTCCGGTCACGAGAGCGGTAAGCATGAGATCTAGGCTACACTACGGTAGCCGTAGCGTAGCCGGGTGCGATCCGCTCGGAGGGCGCCGTCGTCGCCCGCCGGGCAGGGTCCGCCCGCAGCCCCCCGCCCGCTCAGCACCGGCGGCGGACCAGCACACCACCGGAGGAACACCGTTGACCGAGACCCCCACCACGCGCGTCCTGCTGACGGGAGCCACCGGCTTCCTCGGGCAGGCGGTGCTCGAACGGCTGCTGTCCGCCCACGAGGGTGTGCACGTCACCGCCGTCGTCCGTCCCAGGGGCAGCATCAGCGGTGAACAGCGGCTGCGGCAGCTGCTGCGCAAACCCGCGTTCCGCTCCTGGCGGGAGAGCCTGGGGGACGACGAGGCCAAGCGGGTCTTCGCCGAGCGCACCGCGGTGCTCGAAGGGGATCTCTCGGCGCTCGCGGGCATCACGGAGCCCTTCGACGTGGTGATCCACTCGGCCTCCACCGTGTCCTTCGACCCGCCCATCCATGAGGCCTTCAGCACGAACGTCGGCGGCGCCACCGGGCTCTACGACGCGCTCCTGGCCTCCGGGCAGGACCCGCACGTCATCCACGTCTCCACCTGCTACGTCGGCGGGATCGCCAAGGGCCTGCGCCCCGAGGCGCCCGTGGACCACGACGTCGACTGGGCCGCCGAGTTCGAGGCGGCCCAGCGGGCGCGGGACGAGGCCGAGATGGCCTCCCGCACCCCGGAGCGGCTGCAGTCCATCATCGACGACGCCACGGCGGACCACGGTAAGGAGGGCCCCAAGTCGGTGGCCCGCGCCGCGGAGGCCGCGCGCGAGGAGTGGGTCCGGACCCGCCTCGTCGAGTACGGGCGCACCCGGGCGCAGTCCCTCGGCTGGACCGACATCTACACCTTCACGAAGGCCCTGGGCGAGCGCGTCGCCGAGCAGAAGTGGGCGGGCGCCGGCCACCGTCTCTCCGTGGTCCGCCCGTCCATCATCGAGTCCGCGCTGCGCCACCCGTACCCCGGCTGGATCGACGGCTACAAGGTGGCCGACCCGCTGATCATGGCCTACGCCAAGGGGGCCCTGCCGGAGTTCCCGGGGCTGCCGGACTCCGTGCTCGACGTCATCCCCGTCGACTTCGTGGTCAACGTGATCGTGGCGCTGGCCACGGACGGGCACCGCGCCCCGTCGGGCACGGTCACCCCGGACGGGCAGGCGGACCCCGCCCCGGCGTACTACCAGGTCTGCTCGGGGGCCTCGAACCCGCTCCCGTTCCACCAGATGTACGAGAACGTCCGGTCCTTCTTCCTCGCCCACCCGCTCGAGGACGCCGAGGGCAAGCCCATCCGCGTGCCCGAGTGGAAGTTCCCGGCCAACAACGCCGTGGAGCGCTCGCTGGCGGTCAAGGAGAGGCTCTCCGCCGTGGGCGGCCGGATCACCTCGGCGCTGCCCGCCACCTCCCGCACCCGGGAGTGGTCCACCTCCCTGCACCGCATGCAGTCCGGCCTCGGGTCCCTGCGCACCTACGTGGACCTCTACCAGTCCTACACGCGCACCGAGATGATCTTCGACGACGCCAGCACGCGGCAGCTCAACGACTCGCTGCCCGCCGGCACGCCCGCGGACCGGACCTTCGACGTCCGGTCGATCGACTGGGCCGACTACTGGCAGAACGTGCACCTGCCGGCCCTGACCACGATGACCAAGGCCTACGGCCGGCTCCAGGCCGCGTCCAAACGGCGCAGCACCGCCAGGCGGGGCCTCAGCGAGGGCACGGACGTGCTGGCGGTCTTCGACCTCGAGGGCACCGTCCTGGACTCCACGGTCATCCGCCAGTACCTGCAGCTGCGCCGCCGGACGCTGCACCCCGCGAAGTGGCCCGCGGAGGTCGCCGACCTCGTCTCGAGCGCCCCGACCTACCTGAAGGCCGAGAAGCGGGACCGCGGGGAGTTCATCCGGGCGTTCATGCGCCGCTACCAGGGCGTGCCCGCCGGGACCGTGCGGGAGCAGGTGGCCGGTCCGCTCGGCCAGGACATGCGGCGCCTCCTGCGCCCCGGGGCCCTGACCCGGATCGAGGAGCACCGGGCCGCGGGGCACCGCACGGTGCTGGTCACCGGGTCCATCGACCTGCTCGTGGAGCCCATCGCCCACCTCTTCGACGAGGTCGTGGCGGGCCGGATGGACGAGCGCGACGGCGTGATGACCGGCTACCTCGCCGCTCCGCCCCTGGTGGACGAGGCGCGGGCCCAGTGGCTCAAGAAGTACGCCGAGCAGGGCGGCTACGACCTCACCCGCTCCTACGGCTACGGGGACTCCCACGCGGACGCCAGCTGGCTGCTGCTCATGGGCCACCCCTACACGGTCAACCCCGACCTGCCGCTGTACCGGCTGGCCAGGAAGAACCACTGGCCCATCGAGGACTGGAAGACCGCCTGAGCGCTCCGGCGGCGGACGGCGAGCAGGAGGGCACCGATGGGCGACGACGACCGGACCGATCCGCGGACCGTCACCACCGACAAGAAGATCACCGCGGCGGCACTCGCCCTCCTGCGTGAGGGCGGACCGCACCGGGTGAGCATCGAGGCGGTCTCGGCGGCCTCCGGCGTGGCCAAGACGTCGATCTACCGCCGCTACGCGAACAGCCTGGAAATGCTCGAGGGGGCTCTCGAGGACGCCGTGGCCACGTATTCACCGCAGGGGCCGAGCGCCCCGGCGAGCTGGGACGAGGGTCTCGCCGAGGCGCTGGACTTCCTGCTCCACGACATGGGCATCGGGGTGGCGGTCTCGCTGCTGAGCGACCCGGACTCGGAGACGTCCCGGATCCTGCGGGCGCACCTGGTCCGGCCGCGCGTGGAGCGGCTCAAGGAGCTCTTCGCCGCGGAGACGGCGGCGGGGCGGCTGAGTCCGGACCTGGACGTCGACGTCGTCCTGGACTTCGTGCTGGGCTCGGCCTACTCCCACGTGGCCCGGTACGGGAGTCTGGGCGAGGACTGGCCCCGGCGGGTGCACCGGACCCTGACCGGTGTGCTCGAGGCGCACCGGCCCTGAACCGTCCGGACCGGCTCCGGCTCAGAAGACCTCTCGCTCGTCCGGGCGCTGGGCCAGCTCCGAGGCCACGTAGTCCTCGACCGCGGTGTGCGTCGCCACGTCCTTGCCGGCGCGCTCGGAGAGGAACCACCGGTGCTCGAGCACCTCGTGCACGATCTCGGCGGGCTCGAGCTTGCGGCGCATCGGCGGAGCGACCGCCTCCATGATCGGGGAGAAGACCTCGCGCATCCACAGCTGGGCCACGAGCTCCTCGGGCAGGCCCGGATAGAGGTCCTGCCCCAGCTGCGCGATGTCGGTCAGCAGCCGGCGCGCCTGGTTCTCATGGGCGCTGAGGCCGGTGAGCCGCTGCAGGCGGCGGGTGTGGTGGCCGGGCTCCACGACCTGCGGGCGCAGCCGGATCCGCCCGTCGACCGTGTCCATGGAGGCCTCCTCGACGTCGAAGCCGAGCTCGTTGAGGCGGCGCACCCGCTCGACCACGCGCCAGCGCTCGTCCATGCTGAAGGACTCCTCGACCGTCAGCTCGCGCCACAGGAACTCGTAGGTGGCGACGAGCCGGTCGGAGACCTCGAAGGGGTCCACCACGTCCGCGATGTCGTGTCCCTCCTCGGCGGCCCCCGCGAGCAGGTCCATGATCTCCCCGGCCACGTTGGTGCGGGCCAGCTCGATGTCGTACCCCCGCTGGCCGCGGGTGAGCTCCGGGTGGATCTCGCCCGTCTCCGCGTCCACCAGGTAGGCGGCGAACGCTCCGGCGTCCCGGCGGAACAGCGTGTTCGAGAGCGAGACGTCACCCCAGTAGAAGCCCGAGAGGTGCAGCTGCACGATGAGCGACGCGAGGGCGTCCACGAGCCGCTCGACCGTGGCCGCGCTGGGGCCGGCGGAGAAGATGGCCCGGTAGGGTAGGGAGAAGCTCAGGTGGTCCGTCACCAGGGCGGCCGGGAGGGGCTCGCCCTCGGGCGTGTACCGGTCCGTGACCACGGAGTCCGGCACGACGGACGGGATGCCCATGCGCTGCAGCCGGCGCAGGGTGGCGTACTCGTGCCGGGCGTAGTGGGGGACGGTCTCCTTGACGGCGACGATCTTCTCTCCGGCGTGGGCGAAGCGCACGACGTGCCGGGAGATGCCGCGGGGAAGAGCGGCGAGGACGTCCTCCGGCCACTGCTCGAGGGGGGTGTCCCACGGCAGTTCCAGGAGCACAGGGTCCGGGAAGGCCGTCTGGATGGACACGCTCCCGGACCGTCCGCCGGGGGCGGGGCCGTCCTGGGGCGCGAGGGGGACATGTGGGGCCAGGGAACCCTTCATACCGGGTCATGGTAGCAACCGGGGTGATCCCGGTGTCCCCGCGGGGCCTCCCGCGCCGATCCCGGCGGTCGCTAGGGTGGTGAGGGTGTCGATCGAACAGCGCATCCATGCGCACTACGCCGGGCTCTCTCCCCAGGAGCAGCGGGCCGCCGACCTGATCCTGGACCACCTGGACGACCTCGCCCTGTACAGCTCGGCGGAGCTCGCGCAGATGAGCGGCGTCTCCCGAGCGACTCTCTCCCGGCTGTACCGGCATCTGGGCTTCGAGTCCTTCACCGACCTCCGGGAGACGGCCCGCACCCTGCGCCAGCAGGGCGTGCCTTTCGGCCCGGACGCCGACCCGGAGCTGAGCCAGCACCTGGAGCAGGAGCTGAAGAACCTGCGCAAGGTCCTGGACCCGGCGGGGGAGGACCGACCGGCACGGGCCGTGCGCGCCCTGGCGGACGCGGGGACGGTCCTGCTCGTCGGTCTGCGCAACAGCTACCCGGTCGCGCTGCACCTCAGGCAGCAGCTGCAGCAGGCGCGGGACCGGGTCCGGCTCGCCCCGCTGCCCGGCCAGACCCTCGGGGAGGAGCTCGTGGGCGTGGGCGAGGGCGACGTCGTCGTGCTGCTGGGCTTCCGGCGGCGCCCCCGCGGATTCGAGCACCTGGTCGAGGTCTGCGCGGCCACGGGGGCGCGGACCGTCCTCATCGCGGACAGCACGGCCCGGCGCCACGCGTCGGCCGTGGACCTGTGGATCGAGTGCCCCCTCGACGGCGTGGGACCGTTCGACTCCTACGCCGCGGCCATGAGCCTCGTGTCGGTGCTCGCCGACGGCGTGCTGGCCGCCGCGGGACTGGAGGGGCGACAGCGGGTGAGCCGCGCCGCCGAGCTCTACGAGGAGCTGGAGGAGCTGGACCTGCGCTGAGCCGAGTCGGTGGGGCCCGGTGCGCCGCAGGGAACCGTCGGCTAGAATTCGTCAGTTGGCTGATCAATCCGGGCCGGGAACGGTCCGGTCCGTACCGAAAGGAACCCGCCATGCACGATCCGCAGGCACTCGCCCAGGCCGAGACGCATCTCCTCCACGTGCTCGAGCACTCCGACCCGCCCCGTGACGCCAGCCGCTACAACGTGACGGCCGCCGCACGGGACTACCACGACCGCACCGGCAACTGGGACGTCCGGGACGCCGACCCCGAGCTGGTCGAGCAGGTGCTCGCCGACCACCCCGCCGGCGACTGATCCGGTCCCGGACGCGCCACGGCGCCCTCCCCGTCGGGGGAGGGCGCCGTGGCGTCGGTGCGCTGGGCCGGCCCGCTGACGTGCCGGCCCGCTGACGTGCCGGCCCGCTGGCGTGCCGGCCCGGGGGTTCAGTCGGGCAGGCGGGTGCCGGTGGTGGTGTCGAAGAGGTGCACGCGGTCCAGGTCCGGGGCGACCCAGATCCTCTGCCCGGCCCGGGGCGGGGTGCGGCCCTC
>NZ_BAAGPL010000020.1:55298-77312 GCF_054784195.1 Kocuria himachalensis | reverse complement strand
GTGGCGGCCCGGTGGCGGCCCGGTGGCGGCCCGGTGGCGGCCCGGTGGCGGCCCGGTGGCGGCCCGGTGGCGGCCCGGTGGCGGCCCGGTGGCGGCCCGGTGGCGGCCCGGTGGCGGCCCGGTGGCGGCACTGTGGCGGCACTGTGGCGGCACTGTGGCGGGCCGGACGGTTACCGCCGCCCGCGGGGCCGCCGCTATCGTGGGTGTCGGATCTGCCCCACCCCGCCCGGGTGGTGCGGCCGTGCTCGGCCGCTGTCAGCCCTTTCCGGCCCGTCCGGGCCCATCCAGCACGAGGAGAAGCACCATGGAGTTGGACGTCACCATCGAGATCCCCCGGGGATCGCGCGTCAAGTACGAGATCGACCACGAGACCGGTCGCCTCCGCCTGGACCGTGTCCTGTTCACGTCGATGCAGTACCCCGCGCACTACGGATACTTCGAGGACAGCCTGGGCGAGGACGGCGACCCCCTGGACGCCCTCGTGCTTCTGGACTTCGAGATCGTTCCGGGCGTGCTCGTGGAGTCGCGGCCCGTCGGCGTGTTCAACATGAACGACGAGGCCGGCGGGGACGCGAAGATCCTGTGCGTGTCCACGGACAAGCGCTACGACCACATCCAGGGTCTCGACGACATCGACGAGTACAAGCTCAAGGAGATCCAGCACTTCTTCGAGCGCTACAAGGACCTCGAGCCCAACAAGTGGGTCAAGGGCGAGGGCTGGGAGGGCCGGGAGACCGCCGAGCGCCTCGTCGAGGAGGCCCGCGAGCGCTTCGAGCAGTCCCACTACGAGTCGGCCGCCGAGGCCGAGGAGAAGGCCCCGTCCACCGACTGAGCGGACGGGTGCGACGGCGGGGGCCGGGGACCGGACGGTCCCCGGCCCCCGCGCGTTCGGCACTCCCGGGCCACCGCGGGTCGGCGCGTGACGTGCGCCCTACAGCGATTCCATGAATTTCGTTATATTGGGATCGGCCGGCTCAGCCGGCCCGACGGCCCCAGGATGCATCCCCCCATCGGCATCCGGGCCGCCGACCGGGATCGAGGTCGCCGGAGCGCACCCGCGAGGTGCCCGGTGGCGGCGGGGGTCCCCCCACCCGCGCCGCATCCCATCGATCTCTCCCGGTCCCTCCCGGCGGGCCGGTCACCGGTCCGCCGGGAGTCGGCCGGCAGGTCCGAGGACCTGCCGGCCGATCCCCGTCCTGCGCTCCTGGTCCCGCCCTCCTTGTGACGTCCGGTCCCTGTGGTTCGATGGACGCGGACCCGGGACGGACCCGGTGCCGTCGGAAGGATGCGCATGTTCCTGCTGGGCCCCGAGGCGGACCTCGTCTTCTCCGCGAGCGACCTCGTGCGCGCGGCCGAGTGCCCCTACGCGAGCCTGTGCGTCCTGGACGAGAAGCTGGGCCGGGCGCCCCGCCGGGCCCCGGAGCGGGACGCGATGCTCGCCCGCACGGCGGAGCTGGGCGACGCCCACGAGCACCGGGTCCTGGCCGCGCACCTGGCGGCGTTCGGCCCCTGGGACGCGGCGACCGGACGGGGCGTGCACGAGGTCCAGCCGGCCCGGCGCATGGACCGGGACGAGCTGGCGGCCAAGCACGCCGAGTCCCTGGGCGCCCTGCGCGCGGGGGCCGACGTGGTCTTCCAGGCCTCCTTCTTCGACGGCGGCTTCCACGGCCGGGCCGACTTCCTCGTCCGCGGCCCGGACGGTGCGTACGCGGTGCACGACACCAAGCTCGCCCGGCACGCCAAGGTCACCGCCCTGCTCCAGCTCGCCGCCTACGCCGACCAGCTCGAGCGGGCCGGGGTGGACGTGGCCCCCGAGGTCACCCTGGTCCTCGGCGACCAGCGGGAGGCGGTCTTCCCCGTGTCCGAGCACCTGGCGGTCTACCGCGAGCGCCGGGAGCGGTTCGTCGCGGCCGCCGCCGCGCACCGGGCGCGGACCGGGCCCGTGGACTGGCAGGACGACGACGTCGCCCGCTGCGGCCGGTGCGAGCACTGCACCCGGGCCGTCGCCGCGCACCGGGACCTGCTGCTGACGGCGGGACTGTCCGTGCGGATGCGCCGCACGCTGCGCGACCGGCACGGGGTGCGCACCGTCGACGAGCTCGCGGCGCTGGAGGACCGGATGCTCCCCGGCGCCGTGCGGCGGCTGCGGGACCAGGCGGCCATGCAGACCGGCCGGGGCGGGGAGGACGGCGCGGTCGAGTACCCGAAGGACGGGGGGACCCGCCGGGTCGCCTACCGGGTCACGGCCACGGACCCGCTGCGGCGGCTGCCAGTCCCCGACGCCGGGGACGTGTTCTTCGACTTCGAGGGCGATCCGCTGTGGCAGGACCCCGAGGACCCGACGTCCTGGGGGCTCGAGTACCTGTTCGGCGTCGTCGAGCAGCCCACCGGTCCCGGTGCGGCCCCCGTCTTCCGGCCGTTCTGGGCGCACTCCCGGCCCCAGGAGCGGGACGCCCTGCGGGCGTTCCTGGACTACGTGGCCGAGCGGCGCCGGCGCTTCCCCGGGATGCACGTGTACCACTACGCCAACTACGAGAAGGCGGCCCTGCGCCGGCTCTCGCTCGTGCACGCGGTGGGCGAGGACGCCGTGGACGAGCTGCTGCGCGAGAACGTCCTGGTGGACCTCTACGACACCGTGCGGGGAAGCCTGCGGCTGTCGGAGAGCTCGTACTCCATCAAGAAGCTGGAGCCGCTCTACATGGGCGAGCACCTGCGCACCGGGGACGTCGTGGACGCCGGTGCGTCGGTGGTCGCCTACGCCGACTGGTGCACGGCCCGGGAGGCCGGGCGGGAGGACGCCGCGGAGCGGCTGCTGGCCGGGATCGCCGACTACAACGCGTACGACTGCCTGTCGACCCTGCGGCTGCGGGACTGGCTGCTGGGCCTCGCCGGGATCTCCCCGGACCCGGCGGACCACCCGCCGCGCCCCGCCCAGGAGCGGCTCGAGCTGCCCGAGGAGCTGCCGGACGCCGGGATGACGGGGGCCGAGCAGCGCCTGCACGAGCACCTGGACGACCCGGCGGCGCGGGGCGCCCTGACGGAGGAGCAGCGCACGGCCGTCGCGATGGTCGCCTCGGCCACCGGCTACCACCGGCGCGAGCGCAAGCAGTACTGGTGGTCCCACTTCGACCGTCTCGAGGGCCCCGTGGAGGACTGGGAGGACACCCGCGACGTGTTCGTGGTCCGGCGCGCAGAGGTGCTCGAGGACTGGGCGAAGGACCCGGCCAGGCGCAGCAGCGCCGCACCCACCCGGCTCCTGCGCCTGGCGGGCCGGTTCGGCGAGGGCTCCACCCCGAAGCCGGGCACCACCGGGCTGTTCCTGATGTACGGGGACCCCGTCCCCGCGCACCTGGCCGACGACGCCGCCCCGCGCGCCAGCGGCCGCGCCGGGGACTGGACCGCCGCGCTCGAGGACCTCGAGGAGCACGAGGACGGCACGGCGGTGCTCACCGTGCGCGAACGGCTGAAGAAGCCGCGGGACGCCCCGGCACCCGAGCCCTGGGCGGAGCTGCCGATCGCGCTGGGCCCGGCCCAGCCGATCGCCACGCGCTCCCTCGAGGAGTCCCTGCAGACCCTCGCCGCGCGCACGGCCGACGCCCTGCCGGGACTGCCCGAGCAGCCTGGTGTCGAGCTGCTCCGGCGCCGGGCGCCGCGACCGGCGGACGGCGGCCCCCTGCCCCGTCCGCACGACGGCCCCGACGGCACGATCGACGCCGTGGTGCAGGCCCTGCGCTCCCTGGACCGCAGCTTCCTCGCCGTCCAGGGACCCCCCGGCAGCGGCAAGACGTTCCTCGGCTCCCACGTGATCGGCCGGCTCGTGGAGGCCGGCTGGCGGGTCGGCGTGGTGGCGCAGTCCCACGCCGTCGTCGAGAACCTCCTCACCGGGGTGCTCGAGAAGGGCGGGGTCGCCCCCGAGCGCGTCGGCAAGAAGCCGCCCTCCGGCCGGCCCGCGGACCGGGAGGCGCCGTGGCGCGACATCCCGGGAAAGGACTTCGCCGCGTTCCTGGCGGAGGGCGGCGCCGTGGTCGGCGGCACCGCGTGGGACTTCTCCAGCGCCAAGCACCTCGAGGACGAGGCCCTGGACCTGCTCGTCGTCGACGAGGCCGGGCAGTACTCGCTGGCCAACACCCTGGCCGTGTCCCGCGCCGCGCGGCGTCTGCTGCTGCTGGGCGACCCGCAGCAGCTGCCGCAGGTCTCGCAGGGCACCCACCCCCTGCCCGTGGACGAGTCGGCGCTGGGCTGGCTCTCCCACGGCTCGCCCACGCTGCCCGCCGAGCACGGCTACTTCCTGGACCGCACCTGGCGGATGCACCCGGCCCTGTGCGCACCGGTCTCCGAGCTCTCCTACGCCGGGCGGCTCGGGTCCGCCCCGGCCGCGGGCCGCCGCGAGCTCGCCGGCGTGGCCCCGGGGCTGCGCACCTGCTACGTCGAGCACACCGGCAACCGCACGGCCTCGCCCGAGGAGGCCCGGCGCGTCGTGGAGCTGGTGCACGAGTTCGTCGGCACGCCGTGGCGCTCCGGACCGGGGCTCCCCCCGGCGGCGCTGACGCCCGAGGACGTGCTCGTGGTGGCGGCGTACAACGCGCAGGTCGAGCTGATCGGCCGGGAGCTCGGCGCCGCGGGCCTGCGGGACGAGGACGGCCGCGGGGTCCGCGTGGGCACCGTCGACCGGTTCCAGGGTCAGGAGGCCCCCGTGGTGATCGTGTCGATGGCCGCCTCCGCCGCCGACGGCCCGCGCGGCATGGAGTTCCTGCTCTCCCCCAACCGGCTCAACGTGGCGGTCTCCCGGGGGCAGTGGTGCGCCGTGGTGGTGCGCTCCCCCGCCCTGACGGACTACCTGCCCGCCACCCCGGAGGCGCTGCAGGTGCTCGGCCGCTTCACGCGGCTGTGCCGCCGCGGACGGACCGCGGGGCTGCCGTGAGCCCCGAGCGCGTGCCCTACGTCCTGCACTTCGAGTCCAGGACGGTGGTGCTCGGCGAGCCGGCGCACCTGGAGGAGCTGGACTCCCTGCTGCGGCGCGCCGACGTCCCGACCCGCCCCACCTACTGGCACGGCATGCGGCAGGACGATCCCGGGGCGGCGCTCAACAGCGTGGGCACCGACCTCACCGCGGAGCAGTTCTGGGACCGCGTGGACGCCGGGGCGTTCGCCGCCGCCCGGTGGCCCGTGGACCTCGACGGCCCGCTCTACCTCCCGGCGCCGCCCCCGTGGCTGCAACGCGCCCGGGCGTGGGAGTACGACCCCCTGGCGCCGGCCCTGGGCGCGGCGGCACCGGGCGGGTGGCTGCGGGCCCCGGGCTGGGCCGGCACCGAGAACAACGACGCCGGGGCGCCCGTGGGACTGCTCCAGCTGACCGACCCGGACTCCTTCTGGGTGCTCGGCTCCGACGCCGACCTGGCGGAGGTCGCCGCCACGGCCAAGGAGCTGGCACCGTTCCGGCAGGGCTTCGACCGGCTCACCGCCTACTTCGGCCCCGACGACCGCATCGGCTGCCTGCGCCTGCCGGTGGTGTGCCGGGAGCCCCTGGAGGACGAGCTCATCGTGCAGGGGGTCGACATCGAACCGCGCTTCTGGGAGTGAGTCCCCGCCGCGCCCCCCGCTCCCCCGCGGCCCCCGTGCCCGATACTGGGACCGTGTACGTCGTGACCCTGGACCAGCGCCGCCGCGAGGCGGGCGACCTCGTGCCGGGCCTCCTGCGCCGCCTCGCGGACCTCGAGACCGTGGTGCCGTTCCAGCGCGCCCGCGCGCACGCGGTCCAGGGCATCACCGCCGAGCCCGGCGCCGCGGTCGCGGCCGCGCTCGCCGGGCTGCGCGGCGGGACCTGGAGCGTGGGGATCGGGGTGGGACCGGTCCGGCTCGAGACGGCGACCGACCCGGAGGGCCGGACGGGCCTGCGCGCCGACGGCCCCGGGACGGTGCACGCGCGCCGCGCCGCCGAGGCCGCCACCGGGCGGGTGCCGGTGCGCGTGGCCGCCGACGACGCGCCGGCCGCGGCGCAGGCGCAGTCCGTGCTGCGGCTGCTGGGCCGGATCGTGGCGGAGCGCAGCGACGCCGAGTGGCGTGTTGTCGACCTGCTCGTGCCCGGGGCCCGGGGCCAGCAGAAGGTCGTGGCCGCCGAGCTCGGCATCTCCCCCCAGGCGGTCTCCAAGGCGGTGGCGCGCTCCCTGTGGCAGGAGGAGCAGGACGCCCGCCCCGCGGCGGCCCGGCTGCTGGGCCTGTGCGAGCCGGCCCCGGACGGGCCGGCGGGCGGTGGGGCTCAGGGCTCGACGATGAACCCCTCGGAGAGCATCCACTCGTAGGCGACGTCGGCCGGGTCCCGTCCCTCGACGTCCACCTGCCGGTTGAGGTCCTGCATCACGTCGTCGGTGAGCGCCGCGGCGATCGGCTCCAGGACCTGCTCGAGCTCGGGGAACTCGTCCAGCAGCTCGGTGCTGAAGACGGGGGCCGCGTTGTAGGCGGGGAAGAACTGCCGGTCGTCCTCGAGGACGGTGAGGTCGAGCGCCGGGATGCGGCCGTCCGTGGAGAAGACCTC
Organism: Kocuria himachalensis; assembly: GCF_054784195.1. Classification (NCBI taxonomy): domain Bacteria; kingdom Bacillati; phylum Actinomycetota; class Actinomycetes; order Micrococcales; family Micrococcaceae; genus Kocuria; species Kocuria himachalensis. The sequence goes on along the minus strand of NZ_BAAGPL010000020.1, from coordinate 70,780 downwards.
GCCGAAGTTGCACTCGCCGTCGTCCGTGGCCGAGTAGATGGCGCCGGTGTCGTAGATGCCGATGTTGTCCTCGGGCACCTCGCTGCCGCGGTCCAGGTCGTAGTGGGCGAGCAGGGGGGTGAGGCCGTCGCTGCGGGAGTTGAACTCGGACTCCACGCAGAACGTCCGCTCCTCCTCGGGCAGGCTCGCGATGTCCGAGACCGTCTCCAGGTCGTTGGCCTCGGCGTACTCGGAGCGCACGGCCATGGCGTAGGTGTTGTTGAGGGCCGCCGGGGCGCCCCACGTCAGCCCGTTGTCGAGGTCCGCGTCGTGCACGGCCTGCCACTGCTCCTGCTGGTCCGGGATGCCGGTCCCGTTGCCCATGTACGTCAGCCACGCCGTGCCGGTGTACTCGAACGTGAGGTCGGCGTCCCCGGTGAGCATGAGCTCCCGCACGGGCTGGGAGCCGGGGACGTTGGTGATGTCCTCCGTCTCGAAGCCCGCCGCCTGCACGGCCAGCACCGCGACCTTGCCGAGGATGAGCTGCTCGGTGAAGTTCTTGGACGTCACCCGCACCTCGGTGTCCTCGGCGCCCGCGACGGGCTGGATGGAGCCGGGCTCGGCGGCGGGCACGTACGCCGTGGAGGGCTCGAGTCCGCAGCCGGTCAGGAGCAGGCCGGCGCCGGCGAGCAGCAGGGCGCCGCCGGCGGCACGGGAGGTTCTCATCGCAGTCCTTTCGGGCGCGCGACGTGCTCCACCACACGGCCGACCCAGTCGATGGCGAGCGCGAGCAGCGCCACGAGGATCGACCCGGCGATCAGCACCCGCACGAGGTTGAGGTTGACCCCGGTGGTGATCAGCAGACCGAGCCCGCCGCCGTTGACGAACGTGGCCAGGGTCGCGGTGCCGACCACCAGGATCAGGGCGGTGCGCACGCCGGCCAGCATGACCGGCACGGCCAGGGGGAGCTCGACGCGGAACAGGACCGAGACGGCGCTCATCCCCATGCCGCGCCCGGCCTCGACGAGGCTGCGGTCCACACCGTCGAGGCCGACCATGGTGTTCTTCAGGACGGGCAGGATCGCGTAGACGATGAGCGCGACGACGGCCGCCCGGAAGCCGAAGCCGAACCAGAAGGCGAACAGCACGACGAGGCCCACCGCGGGGGCGGCCTGGCCGATGTTCGCCAGCGCGATCACCGGACCGGTGAGGAAGCGCAGCGGCCTCCGGGTCAGGAGGATGCCCACCGGGATCGCGACGAGCAGGACCACCACCGTGGCCACGACCGTCAGCTGCAGGTGCTCCACGGTGTAGCCCCACAGCGACGCGGGGCTCAGGGTCACGGCCTCCGTCTCGGTCAGCTCCGCCGTGGACAGCCACAGCACGAGCAGGCCCAGCGCCACGAGGATCGCGAGGGGCTGCAGGAGCAGGCCCTTCCAGGTGTGCTGGTCGGGGTCGGCCGTGGACGGGCGGGGCTCCGGGGCGTCACCGGGGTCCTGCTCCGCGGCGGCGGGGCGCTCGGTCTGCGCGCTCATCGGTCCCCGCCCCCCGAGCCCGCGCTCACCGTGGGCATCTCGCCCGTGTTGTGGCCGAGGGGCGCGTCCTCCCCGGTCACGGCCCGCCGGGCCTCGGTGATCGCGGCCATGACGGTCTCGACGTAGATGACGCCCTCGAACCGGTCCCGCGCCCCCACCACGAGCGCGGCCCCGGTGCTGGAGACGAGCATCGTGTCCAGGGCGTCGTTGAGCGTGGCGCCCGTGCCGACCAGGGGCAGGCGGTCGTTGCGCTCCCCGGGGACGGTCTCGAAGCGCTCGAGCTGACGGCGGGACGGCCACGACAGCGGCCGGCCGCGGTCGTCGACGACGACGACGTCCCGGGTGCCCGCCTCGTCGATCCGCCCGAGCACCGCCCGGACGTCCTCGCCGGGACGGGTGGTCACCGCGGGGACGAGGTCGACCTCCCGGACCCGGGTGAGGGTGAGCTGCTTGAGGCCCGCGCCCGAGCCGATGAAGTCCTCCACGAACTCGTCGGCCGGCTCGGCCAGGACCCGTTCGGGGGCGTCGTACTGGACGATCCGGGCGCCCTCGTCGAAGACGGCGATCCAGTCGCCGAGCTTGACCGCCTCGTCGAAGTCGTGGGTGACGCACACGATGGTCTTCTGCAGCTCGTGCTGGATGTTGATGAGCTCGTCCTGGAGCCGCTGCCGGGTGATGGGGTCCACCGCCCCGAACGGCTCGTCCATGAGCAGCACGGGCGGGTCCGCCGCCAGGGCCCGGGCCACGCCGACGCGCTGCTGCTGGCCCCCCGAGAGCTCCCTCGGGTACCGGTCGCGGTAGACGGCCGGGTCGAGGGAGACGAGCTCGAGCAGCTCGTCCACGCGGGCGGCGATGCGCTGCTTGTCCCAGCCGAGCATCTTCGGGACCATGCCGATGTTGGTGGCCACGCTCATGTGCGGGAACAGCCCGCCGGCCTGGATCACGTAGCCGATGCCGCGGCGCAGCTCGTCGCCGTTCATCGAGGTCACGTCCTGGCCGTCGATGACGATCCGCCCCTCGGTGGGTTCGATGAGCCGGTTGATCATCTTCAGCGTGGTGGTCTTGCCGCAGCCGGAGGGACCCACGAGCATGACGATGCTGCCCGCGGGGATCTCGAGGGTCAGGCCGTCGACCGCGGCCCTGGCCTGCCCGGGGTAGCGCTTGGAGACGTTCTCCAGCAGGATCCGGGCCCCGGTGACGGAGGAGTCGGTACGGGGGGTGGTCACGGAGTCAGACACGGATACCTCGCGATGTGGTGAGTCGGCCGAGCAGCACGAGCAGCCCGTCCAGGATGAGTGCGACGACGATGACGGCGACGACGCCGGTGACGACCGACGCGAAGGAGTTGGCGCCCCCGAGCCGCGACAGCCCGGAGAAGATGAAGCCGCCCAGACCGGGACCCAGCACGTAGGCGGCGATGGCGGCCACGCCCATCACCATCTGCGCCGAGACCCGCATGCCGGCCTGGATGACGGGCCAGGCCATCGGCAGCTCCACGCGCAGGAAGGTCGCCGACCGGCTCATGCCGAGCCCGCGCGCGGCCTCGACGGTGGCCTGCGGGACCCCGGCGAGCCCGACGAGCGCGTTGCGCAGGACGGGGAGGACGGCGAAGAAGGTGACGACGACGACCGCGGGGGTCACCCCGAAGCCCAGGGGTGCGATCAGCAGGCCGATGAGCGCGAAGGACGGGATGGTCAGCCCCACGGCGGAGACGTTGTTGGCCACGGTCGTGAGCCGGGACGAGCGGTAGCACAGCGCCGCGAGGGCCACCGCGAGGACCGTGGCCAGGACCAGGCACTGGACCACCAGGGAGAAGTGCTGCCAGCTGGCGAAGAGGATCTGCTCCCACCGGTCGGACACGTACTCGATCACGGCACGCCTTTCGGTCGTCGGCGATGACGTCGTCACCCGGTCTGCCGGTCAGGTTATCACCCTGTTTTCATGGATGTGATGTGCCTCACACCCACCGGGGGGCGGCCGGGCCTGTTGTCCGGCGGCGCGGCCGTTGGCAGACTCGGTGCATGGCACAGCCCGAGGACGCGTACGACGTCGTGGTGATCGGCGGTGGTCCCGTCGGTGAGAACGCGGTCCACCGCGTGGTGCGGGGCGGGCTGAGCGCCGTGCTCGTCGAGGCGGAGCTCGTGGGCGGGGAGTGCTCCTACTGGGCGTGCACGCCGTCGAAGGCGCTGTTGCGCCCCGGGGCCGCCGTCGAGGCCGCCCGCGGGGTCGCCGGGGCGGCGGAGGCCGTCACCGGCCCGCTGGACACGGCGGCGGTGCTGCGCCGCCGTGACGGGTTCGCGGCCCACTGGGACGACGCCGGCCAGGTCGAGTGGCTGGCGGGGGTCGGCGTGGACCTGGTCCGGGGCCGGGGCGCACTGGCCGGGCCCCGGCGGGTCCGGGTGACCGCCGAGGACGGCGGCGTCCGGGTCCTGGAGGCCCGGCACGCCGTGGTGCTGGCCACGGGCTCGCGGCCGGTCGTGCCCCCGGTCCCGGGGCTCGGGGACGTGCCGTTCTGGGGCACGCGGGACGCCACCGCCGCGCAGGAGGTCCCCGGGTCCCTGGCGGTGCTCGGCGGGGGCGTGGCCGGCACGGAGCTGGCGCAGGCGTTCGCCCGCCTGGGCTCCCGGGTCACGGTGGTCGCCCGCAGCCGGCTGCTGAGCGCCTTCCCGTCCACCGCCGCGCGGCTGGTCGCCGAGGCCCTCGAGGCCGAGGGCGTCACGCTCGTCGAGGGGCGGGCCACGGAGCGGGTCCGGTCCGTCGGCAGCGGCATCGAGCTCGTCCTCGAGGGCGGCGGGACCGTCTCCGCGGAACGGCTGCTGGTGAGCACGGGGCGGCGGCCCGCCCTGGCGGGCCTGGGCCTCGAGGAGCTCGGCCTGGACCCGGCCGCGCTGCGGGTCGACCGCTCGGGCCTGGTGGCGGGCACGGAGGGCGCCTGGCTCTACGCCGTCGGGGACGCGGCGGGCGATCCGCTGCTGACCCACCAGGGGAAGTACCGGGCGCGCGCCGCCGCGGACGCGGTCGTGGCCCGCGCGACCGGCCGGCTGGGGGCGTCCGCTCCCCCGTGGTCCCCGTTCGCGGCCACGGCCGACGGGTGCGCCGTGCCGCAGGTCGTCTTCACCGACCCCGCGGTGGCCTCCGTGGGCCGTTCCGCCGAGCAGGCCCGCGAGGACGGCCTGGAGGTGGACGTCGTGGAGCACGCCATCGACGTGGCCGGGGCGCTCCTGCACCGCGACGACTACCGCGGCTGGGCGCAGCTGGTGGTCGACCGGCGGCGCCGGACCCTGGTGGGCGCGACCTTCGCCGGCCCGGACGTGACGGAGCTGCTGCACGCGGCGACCGTCGCCGTGGTCGGCGAGGTGCCGCTGGAGCGGCTGTGGCACGCGGTGCCCGTCTTCCCCACCGTCAGCGAGGTGTGGCTGCGGCTGCTCGAGGAGTACGGGCTGTGAGCCGCGGGCCTCAGAGCAGCGAGCGCAGGATGCGGGCGACGCCGTCCTCGTAGACCGTGTGCGTCACCTCGTGGCACGCGGCCGCCACCTCGTCCGGGGACTGGCCCATGGCCACGCCGCGGGCGGCCCAGTCGAGCATCTCGATGTCGTTGCGGCCGTCGCCGACGGCGACCGTGTGGGACGGGTCCACGCCGAGCCGGCGGCGGATCTGCTCCAGGGCGCTGGCCTTGGAGACGCCGTTGGCGGCGATGTCGAGCCAGGCGCTCCAGCCCACGGAGTAGGTGACGCCGTGCAGCCCGGCCTCGTCGATCGCCCGGGCGAACTCCTCCGGGGTGTGCTCCGTGCTGTACACCACCATGCGCACGGCCTTCATCCGCGCCAGCTGGTGCAGGTCCACGCCGATCGCCTCGATGCCGAAGGACGCGTCCTGGAAGCGCTCGGTGGAGTAGAAGGACCCGTCCTCGGTCTCGAGGGCGAACTTCGCGGTGGGCAGGCGGTGCTCGAGGGCCTCGAGGGCCTGGCCCGGGTCGAAGGAGACGCACTCGAGCACCCGGTGGTACTCCGGCAGCTCCGGGTCCAGCTGGAGCGTCATGCCGCCGTTGGAGCACACGGCGTAGCCGCGCTCCTGGCCGATGAGCTCGACCACGGGCAGGGTCGCCCCCTTGGAGCGGCCGGTGGAGATGACCACGTGGTGGCCGGCCTCGAGCACGGCCTGGGCGGCCTCGCGCACCGGGCGGGACATGTGGCCGTCGTGGTCGACGAGGGTTCCGTCGACGTCGAGGGCCACCAGGTACTGGACGCCCGCCTCCTTCTTCCACCCGTTCGAGCGGGGAGGCTGGATCTTGAGGGGGATCCGGACGTCGGCGGCGGAGCGCGCGGGCGCGGTGGTGCCGCCGGCCGTGTCACTGAGGTCTTCCGAGCGCTCGACCTTCAGCGGGACGGTGGAGTTGATGCCGACGAGTTCGTGCTGGTCCTCGGTGCCAGCGGTCTTTTCTTTTGTCATGCGGGACATGGTGTCACATCACACCGACAGGATGGCCGAGATTTCGATGTGAGATGAACGGGAGCCGAACACCGCCCGGCGGCTCAGCGACGGACGGGGATGACCTCCTGGCCGCGCAGGTAGGGCCGCAGCGCCTCGGGGACGCGCACCGACCCGTCGGCCTGCTGGTGGGTCTCGAGGATCGCGGCCAGCCAGCGGGTGGTCGCCAGCGTCCCGTTGAGGGTCGCGACCGTGCGGGTGCCGCCCTTGCGGACCCTGCCGTTGGGGTCCGTGGTCTCGGGCAGCCGCTCCCGGATGTTGAGCCGCCGCGCCTGGTAGGTGGTGCAGTTCGACGTGGAGGTCAGCTCCCGGTACTTGCCCTGGGTGGGGACCCATGCCTCGCAGTCGAACTTGCGCGCCGCGGAGGTGCCGAGGTCCCCGGCGGCGGTGTCGATCACCCGGTAGGCGAGCTCGCACTTGGCGAGCATCTCCTCCTCCCACGCGAGCAGCCGCGCGTGCTCCGCCTCCGCGTCCTCCGGGGAGCAGTAGACGAACATCTCGAGCTTGTTGAACTGGTGCACGCGGATGATGCCCCGGGTGTCCCTGCCCCCGGAGCCGGCCTCGCGGCGGTAGCAGGAGGACCAGCCGGCGTAGCGCAGCGGCCCGTCGGAGAGGTCGAGGATCTCGTCGGCGTGGAACCCGGCGAGGGGCACCTCCGAGGTGCCCACGAGGTAGAGCTCGTCCTTGCCGACGTGGTAGATCTCGTCGGAGTGCGCGACGTCGAAGCCCGTGCCGCTCATGATCTCGGGGCGCACGAGGTTCGGGGTGGTCATGGGGATGAACCCGTTGTCCACGGCCTGGTCCTGGCCCATGAGCAGCAGGGCGGTCTCGAGCCGGGCGACGTCCCGCTTGAGGAAGTAGAACCGGGCGCCGGAGACCTTGGACCCCCGCTCCATGTCGATCCCGTCCACGAGCTCGCCGATCTCGAGGTGGTCCTTCGGCTCGACGCCCTCGGCGGCGAAGTCGCGGGGCTCCCCGACGGTCCTGAGCAGGACGTAGTCGTCCTCGCCGCCCGTGGGGACGCCGTCGAGGACGAGGTTGTCCACGACCGCGACGAGCTCGTCCTGCCGGGCCCGGGCGGCCTCCGACGCCGCCTGCGCCCCCTTGACCCGGGCGGCCAGCTCCTTGACCTCCTCGAGCAGCGCCTGCTTCTGCTCGCCCTGGGCCCGGGCCACCTGCTTGCCGAAGGCGTTCTGCTCGGCCCGCAGGGACTCGTACTCGGTGATCAGGTGGCGGCGCTCGACGTCCGCCTCCAGGATCCGGTCGATCAGGGCGTCGTCCGCCCCGCGGGCGCGCTGCGAGGCGCGGAAGACGTCGGGGTTCTCACGGAGCTGGTTGATGTCGATCACCCTGACAGGGTACCCAAGTCCTCAGGAGGCGACCGGGTTAGGGTGGAGGCCCATCGCGATCCGCCCGGCGCCCCGGGCCCGCGGCGTCGTGCCGCGGCATCACCGCACGGTGCCACCGGTCCCCGGCGCCGCAGAACCGAGGAGTCCTTCCGTGACCGCCACTCCCGTGGCCCCCCAACGGGTCGCTGTCGTCATCAACCCCATCAAGGCCGACGCGGACGTCGCCCGGGACGCCATCATCATCGGGTGCCGCAAGGGCGGGTTCCCCGACCCCGTGTTCTTCGAGACCGCGGAGGACGACCCCGGCTCCTCCATGACCCGGGAGGCGCTCGAGCAGGACGCCGACCTCATCATCGCCGCCGGCGGCGACGGCACCGTCCGGGCCGTGGCGGAGGCGATGATCGGCCACGACACCCCGCTGGGACTCATCCCGCTGGGCACCGGCAATCTCCTGGCCCGCAACCTGGGGGCCGACCTGGGCGACCCGCACCGCAACGTGGACATCGCGCTCTTCGGCGCGGAGCGCGCCATCGACATGGCCACGTTCCGTGTGGAGCTCGAGGGCGGGACGGTGCAGGACCACGCCTTCTGCGTCATGGGCGGCGCCGGCTTCGACGCGCAGATCATGACGGACACCCGGGACGAGCTGAAGAAGCTGGTCGGCTGGGCGGCCTACGGGGAGGCCGGGGTCCGGCACCTGTTCGCGCCCCCGCGGTGGGCCCGCTTCCGGATCGACGAGGGCGAGTGGCAGAGCCGCCGGGTCCGCTCGGTGATGGCCGCCAACTGCGGGATCCTGACCGCCGGCATGATACTGGTGCCGCAGGCGAAGATCAACGACGGCGTGCTGGACCTCGTGGTGATGTCCCCGCGCAGCACGCTGGAGTGGGCGATGATGGCCGCCAAGGTCGTGTTCCGGCAGCGGCGCGACCTGCCCGTGATCGAGTTCTTCGCCGCGCAGAAGGTGCGCGTGGAGTTCCACGAGCCCGTCGAGTCCCAGATGGACGGGGACGGCACCGGGCGGATCCACGGGTTCGAGTCCGAGATCCTCCCGGGCGCGCTGTCCGTGCGGGTCCCGCCCTCCCAGGGCGACTGACGCCCGCGGGGCCGCGGGGACCGTCGCCCCGGTCCCCGGGGCGGCGGGTCAGTCGGCGGGGTCGGGCCGGCGGCTCAGGCCCGCGACGAACGCGCCCACGAGGGCGAGCACGGCCAGTCCCACGGCGAGGAGCGGGCCCTGCCCGCGGTCCGTGAGCGGGGCGCCCGGCTCCGGGACGACGCGGGACGCCGGCTCGAGGTCGAGCGAGTCGGCGGTCCGCGGGTCGCCGACGACGGGGCTCGGACCGGTCTCGACGCGGACCACCTGGGTGGGCGCGGGCGGCTCGGCCGCCGCAGCCGGTGGCGCGGCGAGCGCGCAGGCCAGGAGGGCCGGTGCTGCGGCGAGGGCGAGACGGCGGACGGCGGGAGCAGGCATGGTGGCACCTCCGGTCGGGCTCGGTCCCGACCCGGGGGGTCGATCGACACCGGCTGAAGATCGCGGGCACGGACGCGCCCGCACCCCCATGGTGCATGTATTCGCATTCGTGAACAAGCGGGGGTGCGGTGCACGTCCTTCCGTTACGCGGGGCCCGGCGCCCCCGGTGCGGGCAGGGGCCGCGGGGTCCGGCGGTCGCGTCCCTGCAGGGCCGCGACCCAGGCCTCCGCCTCGCGGAAGGCGCCGTCGGAGTGGTGCCGGGCGACGGTCGCCACCTTGTGGTCGGCGCGCGGGTAGGAGCCGAGGAAGCGCGTGCTGGGACAGACGCGGCGCAGCCCCTCGAGGGCGTCCGCCACCCGGGCGTCGAGGATGTGCCCGTCCACGTCCACGCTGAAGAAGTACTCCCCGAGGAAGTTGCCCGTGGGCCGGGACTCGATCCGCGAGAGGTTGACCCCCCGTGTCGCGAACTGCTCGAGGATCTCCATGAGGGCCCCGGCCCGGTCCTCCCACAGCGGGATGACGAGCGTGGTCCGGTCCGCGCCCGTCCGCGGCGGCAGGGGCGTCCCGGGCCGGGCCACGAGCACGAACCGGGTGACGGCGGCCCGGTTGTCCCCGATGTCCTCCGCCAGCACCTCGAGCTCGGGGTGCTGCTCGACGACCACGGGCGAGCAGACCGCGGCGTCGAAGCCGGCCCGGGAGGCCGGCTCCTCGTGGCCCGCCCCGCCGGGGAGCAGCGCGAGCGCCGCGGCCGCCGTGGAGGACGCCGGGACGTAGTCCACGCCCGGCAGCCGCTCGTCCATCCAGCCCCGCACCTGGGCCCAGGCGTGGGAGTGCGTGGAGACCGTGCGGACGTCGGCGAGCGTAGTGCCCGGCGGGGCCACCAGGACGAAGCTGATGGGCACGAGCGCCTCACGGACGATGCGCAGCTCGCTGCCGGTGGCCACGGCGTCGAGCGTCGCGGTCACGCCGCCCTCCACGGAGTTCTCGATGGGCACCATGGCGGCGTCGACCTCGCCGGCGCGGACGGCCGCGAGGGCCACGGGCACGGAGGACACGGGGCGGCGCTCTGCCTCCCGGGCGCCTTCCACGCTCAGCAGCGCGGCCTCGGTGAAGGTGCCGGCAGGGCCCAGGTAGGCGTACCTCAACGGACGTTCGGGGTCTCGCCCGTCTCGGACACCATGGGCTTCTCGGCGTCCATCCACGCCCCCATGCCGCCCAGCACGTTGATGGGGTCGAAGCCGTACTGCTGGAGGTACGCGGTCGCCTTCATGGAGCGTCCGCCGGAGCGGCAGATCACGTACACGTCCTCGTCCACCGGCACCTCGCCGTAGCGCTCGGGGAGCTGCCGGAGCGGGATGTGCTGGGCGCCGTCGATGTGCCCGGCCGCCCACTCGTCGTCCTCGCGCACGTCCAGGACGCGCGCGCCCTCGGGGATCTCCTCCACCGAGGCGCTGGGCAGGTTGTCCAGGTTGTCCATCGTCAGGGTCCTCTCGTCGGAAACGGGTTCTTACGGAACAGCCTAGTGGGCGGGAACCGGGGCCGGCCCGTCGCCGGGTCACCGCGGCCCGGGGCATCCAGGCAGCACACAGGAGCGAAACAATCCCTGTATAGATTGTGCCCTCGCCGCCGGGAGCGCCGTGCGGCGGGTCCGACCTGGCACCTCGTCCGGGTGTCCTCGACAGAAGGAAGAACTGCCATGAGCACCATCGCCCCCCGCAGCACGGGGCCTGCCGCCCCGGACCGCGAGGACCACGGCTTCAAGAGGGTCCTCGGCCGCCTCGACGCGATCGGCCTCGGCTTCGGCTTCGGCGCGATGATCGGTTTCGGCTGGGTCATCCTCACCGGTGACTGGCTGGCCGAGGCCGGGACCATGGGCGCCGTGCTGGCCCTCGTCGCCGGCGGGCTGATCATGGCCGTCGTCGGTCTCGTCTACGGCGAGCTCGTCGCCGCCATGCCGTACGCGGGCGGGGAGCACAACTACCTCCTGCGCGGCATGGGCGCCCGCTGGGCGTTCGTGGGCTCCTGGGCCATCACCGGTGGCTACATCACCATCGTGGCCTTCGAGGCCGTGGCGGTGCCCCGCACGCTGCAGTACATCTTCCCCGGTCTGAGCCGGATCCCGCTGTGGACCGTCGCCGGCTTCGAGGTGAACCTGACCTGGGCGCTGGTGGGGGCGGTGACCGCGGTGCTGATCACCGCGATCAACATCCGCGGGGTCAAGCACGCCTCGACGGTGCAGATCTTCGTGATCCTCTTCTTGCTGATCGTGGGGCTCATGATGGTCTTCGGGGCGTTCACCCGCGGCTCGGTGGCCACCATGGAGCCGTTCTTCACGAGCGGCACCGACGGCTTCTTCCTCGTGCTCGTCACCGTCCCGTTCCTGTTCGTCGGCTTCGACGTCATCCCCCAGGTCTCCGAGGAGATGCACCTGCCGGCCAAGCAGCTGGGCGGCACCATCATCATCTCCGTGCTGCTCGCCGCGGCGTGGTACGTCATGGTCGTGCTCACCACGTCCTCGGCGATGTCCGGCGCGGACATCGCCGGCGCGGACATCGCCGTCGCCGACGCCATGGGGGCCATGTTCTCCAGCACGACCGTCGCCAACCTGCTCATCGCCGGCGGCCTCGCCGGCATCCTGACGTCCTGGAACTCCCTCCTCATGGGCGCGTCCCGCTTGCTCTGGGCGCTCGGCAACTCCCGGATGGTCCCGCAGTGGTTCGGGCGCCTGCACCCGAAGTACGGCACCCCGGCCAACGCCCTGCTCTTCGTGGGCGCCATCTCCTTCGTCGCGCCGTTCTTCGGCGCGGAGATGCTCGGCTGGCTCGTCGACTCCGGCTCCCCGTCCATCGTGATCGCCTACGCCCTGGTCTCCGTGGTCTTCGTGATCCTGCGCCGGCGCGAGCCCGGCATGGAGCGCCCCTTCCGGATCGGCGGCCGCGGCCACGGCGGCACGGCGATCGGCGTGCTCTCGGTGGTGCTGTGCCTCGCCCTGATCAGCCTGTACCTGCCCGGGATGCCCGCCTTCCTGAGCGCGCCCGCCTGGACGATCTTCGGACTGTGGTGGCTGCTCGGGCTCGTGTTCCTGCTGCGCATCCCCACCGGGATCCAGCCGGGCCACGACGCCGAGCACCGGCTCGTCGCCGAGGTCGAGCGCCGCAGGCAGCGCAGCTGAGGCGGCCGCCGCGCCGGGGACCGCTGCTCTAGGCTGTCCCCGGCACGCCGAGGAAGAGGAGGACTGCCCATGGTCACGGTCGCCCAGGTGCTCGGCCTTCCCGGGCTCGGGCTGGAGACCGTCGTCGCGGCGGCCACCGACCTGCCGGTGAGCTGGGTGGTGACCAGCGAGCTCGCCGACCCCACCCCCTACCTCGAGGGTGGTGAGGTCCTCCTGCTCACCGGCATCCACACCTCCGCCCGGGCGCACTCCTGGACGGAGTACGTCGGTCGGCTCACGGACCGGGGCGTGGTGGCGCTGGGCCTGGGCGTGGGCGGACAGCTGTCCTATCTCCGTGTGCCGGACGCTCTCGCCGCCGCGTGCCGGGACGCCGGGCTGACCCTGTTCCGGGTGCCCGAGCGCACGCCCTTCCTGGGCATCATCCGGGCCGCGGCCGAGATGCGGGCGGCCGAGACGCGCACCGCCCTCGAGGCGATGCTGTCGGAGCAGCGGAGCCTGACGCGGGCGGCCGTGGGGCGGAACGGCCCGGCCCGCGTGGTCCGCACGCTGGTGTCGGTGCTCGGCGGCGGATGGGCGGGGGTCTGCGCGGCGGACGCCCGGATCGTGGAGCGCTCCGCCCCCGGGCTGCCCGAGCTGCCCGCGGGCCGGACGCTGCCCGAGCTCCTCGACCGGTTGCGCCCGGCCGGGCTGCGCGGGTCCCTGAGCGAGTCCGGCCCGGCGGGCGCGGTGGTCGTCCATCCCCTCGGGGTGGACGGCGTCCCCCAGAGCTACCTCGTGGTGGCCCTGCCCGGCCCCGTCGATCCCGTCCGGACCGGCGTGATCGCCACCGCCGTGGCCCTGCTCTCGCTGCACGCGGAGCGCGCCGCGGAGCAGGCGCTGTTCCGCCGCCGGGTCCGTGCGGGGGCCCTCGCCCTCCTGCTCAACGGCGAGGTGCGGTCGGCGGACGCGCTGCTGGGGGTGGCGGACGACACGACGTGGTCGACGGCGCCCCGGGTGCGGGTGGCCCGCCTGCGCGGTGGCGCCGAGGCGCTCCGGGAGGGCGTGCGACGCCTCGAGTCCAGCACGGCCCACGGCACGAGACCCGTCCTCGTCGGGGCGCCGGCCACGGAGCCCGACGGCGAGCAGACCGCCGCGGTGCTGCTGGAGGACCTTCCGGAGCGGCTGGCCGAGCTGCGGGCCGCCGCCGAGGCCTCAGGGCTGCGGGCCGGCATCGGCGGCCCGTCGGCCGTGCACGAGACGGACGCGAGCGACCGGGAGGCCCGCGAGGCCCTGGAGCGCACCACGGACCGTCAGCGCGTCGGCACGTGGGACGACCTCGTGGCGGGCGGCGTCGCCGGCCTGCTGCCGCCCGAGGCCGCCCGGGCCTGGGCGCGGCAGCTGCTGCGTCCCGTCGACCGGGCCGGGCTGCCGGCCCTGCTGCGCATGTTCCTCGCGCACAACGGCAACCGGAGCGGGACGGCCGAAGCGCTGGGGATCCACCGCAACACCCTGCAGCAGCGGCTGCAGGAGATCGAGGAGGCGCTCGGCCGGTCCGTGGACGACCCGCAGCTGCGCGCGGAGCTGTGGATCGCCCTGGACCTGTCCGACCGCCCCGACCGGTCGGCGCCGTAGCCCGTCGTCGCACCCTGTGCACAGTGCACCAGGTGCCTGCAACATTTCAGCATCCTGCTGTGGCCTCCCGGCGCTAGCCTGGAGCAGTCGAGGGCCCGCGGCGGCCGCTCGGCACCAGCTCCGCCCCGGCTCGACGTCACACGGTGACGACGTCCCCGCGGGGGGAGCCTGCCCGGAGTTCTACGATGGACGGGCGGGCCCAGTGCTGTCGCCCGTCCGTTCCGACGATCCCTTTGACGCAGTGCAGCGCCACCGGTGCCCGGTGGTGTGGCCTGGGTCGAGCAGAGAGGCTGATACATGAGCACCACGGACAAGGCCCCCGCGGGCCCCGGCATGACCGAGCGCATCGCGGCGGTCCTGGCCAAGACCCCCACCGGACTGCTGATCAATGGTCAGTGGCGGGACGCCTCCGACGGGGGGACCTTCGAGGTGGAGAACCCGGCCACCGGGGAGGTCCTGGCGAGGATGGCCTCGGCCACCCGGGCGGACGCCGCCGCGGCGATGGACGCCGCCGCCGAGGCGCAGGAGTCCTGGGCGCGGACCCCCGCCCGGGTCCGCTCGGAGATCCTGCGGCGCGCCTTCGACCTGGTGCAGGCCCGTGCGGAGGACCTGGCGCTGCTGATGACCCTGGAGATGGGCAAGCCGCTGGCCGAGGCCGCCGGGGAGGTCACCTACGGTGGTGAGTTCCTGCGCTGGTTCGCCGAGGAGGCGGTGCGCGACTACGGCCGCTACACCGAGTCCCCCGAGGGCACCCTGCGGATGCTGGTCACCCACAAGCCGGTGGGCCCGTGCCTGTTGATCACCCCGTGGAACTTCCCGCTGGCGATGGCCACCCGCAAGGTCGCCCCGGCCGTGGCCGCCGGGTGCACCATGATCCTCAAGCCCGCCCGCCTCACCCCGCTGACCTCCCAGTACTTCGCCGCCCTCATGCTCGAGGCGGGGCTGCCGGCCGGGGTGCTCAACGTCGTCTCCTCGGCCTCGGCCGCGGACGTGTCCGAGCCGATCATGGCCGACCCGAGGCTGCGGAAGGTCTCCTTCACCGGCTCCACCCCGGTGGGCAAGCAGCTGATGAAGGCCGCCACCGACAACGTGCTGCGCACCTCCATGGAGCTCGGCGGCAACGGGCCGCTGATCGTGTTCGAGGACGCCGACATCGACAAGGCCGTGGCCGGGGCGATGGCGGCGAAGATGCGCAACATGGGCGAGGCCTGCACCGCGGCCAACCGGCTGCTGGTGCACGAGGACGTGGTGGAGGAGTTCGTGGCGAAGATGGCCGAGAAGATGGCCGCGCTGACCGTGGGCAACGGCGTGGAGGACGGGGTGAGCGTCGGGCCGATGGTGGAGGCCAAGGCGAGGGACTCCGTGGAGGAGTTCGTCACCGACGCCGTGGCCCGCGGGGCGAAGGTCGTCGTGGGCGGGGCGCGCGTGGAGGGCCCGGGGTACTTCTTCGCCCCCACCCTGCTGCGCGACGTGCCGCGGGATGCCCGGGCGGTGACCGAGGAGATCTTCGGCCCCGTCGCCCCCGTGGTGACCTTCGCCGACGAGGACGAGGCCGTGGCGCTGGCCAATGCCACCGAGTACGGTCTGGCCTCCTACGTGTTCACCGAGAACATCTCCCGCGGTCTGCGCATCGGCGACCGCATCGAGTTCGGCCTGATGGGCCTCAACGTCGGGGTGATCTCCAACGCCGCCGCCCCCTTCGGCGGGGTCAAGCAGTCCGGCCTCGGCCGGGAGGGCGGGGCCGAAGGCCTGGCCGAGTACACCACCACCCAGTACATCGGCGTGGAGAACCCCTGGGCCAACCTCCCCGACCCCGGCACCGGCACCCCCGCCTGAGGTCCTGACCCGCGATCCCGGCCACGGGACGGCGGTCGTCGCAG
>NZ_BAAGPL010000020.1:0-55268 GCF_054784195.1 Kocuria himachalensis | reverse complement strand
CGGAGCACGACTGATCGACGTCCCCGACCGCGCAGGCACGTCCCCACCGTCCCGTCCCCACCGTCCCGTCCCCATCGAAAGGAGATCTCGTCGTGACCCAGATCCAGACCGAGATCCAGTACCGGCTCGAGCAGGTCCGTCGCCTCGACGGCGCCCTCCCGGGCCCGAAGTCCCGCGCGCTGTCCGACCGGCGGGCCGCGGCCGTCGCCTCCGGAGTCGCCTCCTCCGTGCCCGCCTACGCCGCGGACGTCGACGGCGGGATCGTCCTCGACGTCGACGGCAACCAGCTCGTCGACCTCGGCGCCGGCATCGCCGTGACCACCGTGGGCGCCTCCGCCCCCGCCGTGGTCGCCAAGGTGCAGGAGGCCGTGGCGCACTTCACGCACACCTGCTTCATGGTCACCCCGTACGAGGGCTACGTGGCCGTCGCCGAGAAGCTCGCCGAGCTCTCCCCCGGCGACCACCCGAAGAAGGCGGCGCTGTTCAACTCCGGCTCCGAGGCCGTCGAGAACGCCGTGAAGATCTCCCGCGTGCACACCGGCCGCCAGGCCGTCGTCGTGTTCGACCACGCCTACCACGGCCGCACGAACATGACCCTCGCGATGACCGCCAAGGTGATGCCCTACAAGCAGGGCTTCGGCCCGTTCGCCGGCGAGGTCTACCGCGTGCCCGTGTCCTACCCGTTCCGGGACCCGGAGGGCATGACCGGCGCCGAGGCCGCCCGCCGGGCGCTGCTCCAGGTGGAGAAGCAGGTCGGCGCGGAGAACGTGGCCGCCGTCGTGATCGAGCCCATCCAGGGCGAGGGCGGGTTCATCGTGCCGGCCGACGGCTTCCTGCCCGCGCTGTCCGAGTGGTGCACCGACAACGGCGCCGTGTTCGTCGTCGACGAGGTGCAGTCCGGCATCGCGCGCACCGGCGAGTGGTTCGCCGTGGACCACGAGGGCGTCGTCCCCGACCTGATCACCGTGGCCAAGGGCGTGGCCGGCGGCATGCCGCTGTCCGGAGTGGTCGGCCGCGCCGAGATCATGGACTCCGTCCACGCCGGCGGCCTCGGCGGCACCTACGGCGGCAACCCCGTGGCCTGCGCCGCCGCCCTCGGCGCGCTGCAGACCATCGAGGAGTGGGACCTCGTCGCCCGTGCCCGCCGGGTCGAGGAGATCATCCGCGAGGAACTGGCCCCGGTGGCCGAGGAGACCGGCATCGTGGGCGAGATCCGTGGCCGCGGCGCCATGATGGCGCTCGAGTTCGTCCGGCCCGGCGGCACGGAGCCCGACGCCGACGCCGCCAAGGCGATCGCCGCGGAGTGCCTCGCGCAGGGCGTCATCATCCTCACCTGCGGAACCTTCGGCAACATCGTGCGCCTGCTGCCCCCGCTCGTCATCGGCGAGGAACTGCTGCGCGACGGCCTGCGGGTGCTCGCACAGGCCGTCCGCAACGCGGCGCGGTAGCACCGCCCGGCACACCTCCCCGAGGGGCTCCTCCGCACGGCAGACGCACCTCCCGCCGTGCGGAGGAGCCCCTCGGTCGTGCCCGGCGCCGGAGGCCCCGGCACGGTGGACGTCAGCCGGAGCAGCGCTCCTGCAGGCCTCTGACCTCCTGGACCACGCTGATGAAGGAGCGTTCGCCCTGCCGGAAGCCGGCGACGGCCTCCCGGACGGAGGTGAGCTGCCCGGACAGCTCGTCCGGGGCGGTGGCGGCGAGCTCGTCGACCTCGGTGAACAGTCCGGCGGGGTCCTCCCGCAGCTGCTGCGGGGCGGTGCGCACGGTCTCGAGCACGCGGGCGCACGCCTCCTGGACGGTGGCGGCCGAGGCGCCGCCGGAGGCCGCGGCGCCGCTCGGGGCGGTGGACGCCGGCGCGTCCTGCCCGGCACCGGTCGCGGAGTCCCGGTCGGCGGAGGAGCAGCCGGTGAACGCCAGGAGCAGGACGACGGCCGCCGTCGCCGCGCGGATCACCGCGGGACGGGGCGCATGGGCTGTGGGCACGGGGATCTCCTGCGGGGTCGAGGTACCTGGGGGCGCCCGGAGGCGCCCGGACAGCCGTCAGCCTACTAGCCTGGGCTCCGAGCCCTGCGGCCCCCGGACGGGAGCCGCCACGACCCCGGACAGGAGCCGCCGTGACCCCGATCGGAGACCTCAGCGCCGTGCAGCTGCGGGACGCGCTGGCACACGGCGACCTGGGCGCGGTCGAGACCGCCGAGCACTTCCTGGCCCGGATCGAGGAGCGCAACCCGGCGCTGGGGGCGTTCGTCCACGTGGCGGCGGACCTCGCCCTCGACCGGGCACGCGCGCTCGACGCCCTGCCCGCCGGGGCCGCGCGCGGACCGCTGCACGGCGTGCCGCTCGCGGTGAAGGACCTGCACGACGTCGCCGGGATGCCCACCACCTACGGCTCCGCCGCCGTGACCGGGAGGCGCGGCGGCGCGCCCGTGGCGGAGGCCGACGACGACCTCGCGGCCGTGCTGAGCGCGTCCGGCGCGGTGTGCCTGGGCAAGACCCAGGTGCCCGAGTTCGGTCTCAACTGCTACTCCGAGAACCTCGTGGCCCCGCCCGCCCGGAACCCGCACGACCTGTCGACGGGGGCCGGCGGCTCCTCGGGCGGCCAGGCGGCGGCCGTGGCGGCCGGCCTGCTCCCGGTGGCGCCGGGCTCCGACGGCGGAGGATCGGTGCGCATCCCGGCGGCGGTGTGCGGGCTCGTCGGGCTCAAGCCCAACCGCGGCCGGGTGCCCACCGCGGACGCGCAGTCGGACGCCGCCCAGCTCGTGGTGAACGGGCCCCTCGCCCGCACGGCCGAGGACGCGGCGCTGCTGCTCGACGTCCTGTGCTCCCCCGCGCCCGGCCCGGCGCACGGCAACGTGGTGCAGCGGGCGGTCCGCGCCGCCCCGCAGGGGTCCTTCCTCGACGCCGTGCGCGCGGCCCGGCGGGGCGACCTCCCGTGGGGGGATCGGCCGCTGCGGATCGGGGTGAGCACCGCCTCCCCGTTCGACGCGGTCCAGGACATCGAGGTCTCCCGGGAGGCGCGCGCCGCCCTCGACGCGGGCGTCGCCCGGTTGCGGGCCGCCGGTCACGAGGTCGGGGAGGCCGGGCTGTCCTACGACCCCGAGTACCCCGGGGCCTTCTTCGACGTGTGGACCACCTCGATGGGCACGGCCCCGCTGGACGACGACCAGGCGGAGAGGCTGACCGGCCTCGCGGGAGCCTTCCGGGCCCGCGCCCTGCGCCGGTCGGCGGTCGAGCTGGCGCGGGCCGCGAGCGTCCTGCGCCGCGTCGAGCAGGACGTGGTGCGCGCGTACGGCGTCTGGGACCTGGTCCTGACGCCCGCGCTGGCCATGACACCGCGCCCGCTGGGCTGGTACTGGGAGGGCTACGACCTCGCGGACCCGGCGGGCGCGGATCAGGACTACCGGCGCCAGTGCGGCTACACGCCGTGGACCTCGGTGGTGAACGTCGTGGGCCTGCCCGCGGTGACCGTCCCGACGCTGTGGACCCGCGCGGCGGGCGACGACGGGCCGGTCGTGCCGATGGGCGTCCAGCTCGTCGGCCGCCCGAGCGCGGAGGCGCAGCTGCTCGCCGTCGTCGCCCAGCTCGAGGACCAGGGCCTCCCCGGCCCCCGCCCCGCGGCCTAGGAGTGGCCCAGGGCCTCTTCCTCGGGGTCGGCGTCCGGGTCGGTGGCCGCCTCGGGGTCCTCCTCCGGCTCGAAGCCGGTCGCGTTCTCGTCGGTGGTCAGCCCGATGCCCTTCTCGTTGTCCGGGACGGTGCCCTCCGGGCCCTTGCCCGGGCCGTCGGTCGTCTCGTCGGGTGCGTCGCTCATGGTGCCGGCCTCCTCGTTCGGTCCTGCCCTGTCTGGTGCCCTCAATCCTGTCCCACCGGCCACGATTCCTCCAGCCCCTCGCGCGGGCCTCCCGCGCGGAGCGTTCCACGAACGGGCGCGAAGCACGAAACCTGGCGACCCGATCGCGTGCCAGACCCCGCGTACCCACCGCCCGGCGGTAGGTTGGGCGCCATGACCAACCGTGCGGGCACCGTCGCCCAACCCAGTGACCTCGTCGACCTCGGCAAGCTCCTCGACGCCTACACCGACGTCGTGCCCGATCCGTCGGACCCGGACCAGCGCGTGGCGTTCGGCACGTCCGGGCACCGGGGCTCGTCCCTCAAGGCCTCGTTCAACGAGCAGCACATCGCGGCGATCACGCAGGCCATCGTGGAGTACCGCGCCGGCCAGCGGATCACGGGCCCGCTGTTCATGGGCAAGGACACCCACGCCCTGTCGGGGCCCGCGCAGGACACCGCGCTCGAGGTGCTGGCCGCCAACGACGTCACCGTCCTGCTGGACTCCCGGGACGGCTACGTGCCCACCCCGGCGCTGTCCCACGCGATCCTGACCCACAACACGGGCCGTGCGGAGGGGATGGCCGACGGCATCGTCATCACTCCCTCGCACAACCCGCCCGGCGACGGCGGCTTCAAATACAACCCGCCCAACGGCGGTCCCGCGGACTCCGACGCCACCGAGTGGATCGCCCAGCGCGCCAACGAGTTCCTCGAGAACGGCATGTCCGGGGTCCGCCGGGTCTCCCTGGCCCAGGCGCGGGCGGCGGAGACCACCGGCGGCTACGACTTCCTCGAGGAGTACGTGCGGACGCTGCCGGAGGTCGTCGACCTCGACGTGATCCGCGACTCCGGCCTGCACATCGGCGCGGACCCCATGGGCTCGGCCTCCGTGGCGTACTGGGGCGAGATCGCCCAGCGCTTCGGGCTGAACATGACCGTGGTGAACCCGGCCGTGGACCCCCAGTGGGCGTTCATGACGCTCGACTGGGACGAGAAGATCCGGATGGACTGCTCCTCCCCGTCCGCCATGGCCTCGCTCATCGGCAACCGGGACAAGTACGACATCGCCACGGGCAACGACGCCGACACCGACCGCCACGGCATCGTGACCCCGGACGCGGGCCTGATGAACCCCAACCACTACCTGGCGGTGGCGATCGACTACCTCTTCCGCGAGCGCACGGGCTGGTCCCCGGACGCCGGGGTCGGCAAGACGCTGGTGTCCTCCTCGATCATCGACCGGGTGGCGGCCTCCCTGGGCCGTGAGCTCGTGGAGGTGCCGGTGGGCTTCAAGTGGTTCGTGCCCGGGCTGATGGACGGCTCGATCGGCTTCGGCGGCGAGGAGTCCGCGGGCGCGTCGTTCCTGCGCCGGGACGGCTCCGTGTGGTCCACCGACAAGGACGGGATCATCCTGGCCCTGCTGGCCTCGGAGATCACGGCCCGCACCGGGAAGACCCCGTCCCAGCGCTACGCGGAGCTCACCCAGGAGTTCGGCGCCCCGGTCTACCAGCGCATCGACGCCCCGGCGAGCCGGGAGCAGAAGGCGGCCCTGAAGAAGCTCTCCCCGGCCCAGGTGGAGGCGGACACCCTGGCCGGCGAGCAGATCACGGCGAAGCTGACCAACGCCCCCGGCAACGGCGCGGCGATCGGCGGGCTGAAGGTCACCACGAAGAACGCGTGGTTCGCGGCCCGGCCGTCCGGCACGGAGGACGTCTACAAGATCTACGCGGAGTCGTTCCTCGGCGAGGAGCACCTGCAGCAGGTCCAGCGGGAGGCCAAGGCGCTGGTGGACGGCGTCATCTCCTGACGGGCCCCGGAGGCGGTCCGGGACGGCCCCGGGGCCGGACCCAGACCGCCTCCGCGGCGAGGACGTCGACCTCGACGACGCCCCCGTCCACCACCACGGGCACCGCGCGGGACCGGTGCTCGCCGAGCACCAGCTCCGTCCCGGGCCGGATGCCGGCGGTCCCGAGCCGTCGCAGCACGCCCGGGTCCGCGTCCGAGACCCGGGCCACCACCACGGGGCTGCCCGGCGGGACGTCGGCCAGGAGCACGGCCGGGGCGGACGGCACGGTGCCGTCCCGCCGCGGGATCGGGTCGCCGTGCGGGTCCTGCTCCGGGTGGCCCAGGAGGGCGTCCAGCCGGGCGACGAACTTCTCGCTCACGGCGTGCTCGAGGACCTCGGCCTCCTCGTGCACCTCGTCCCAGGCGTAGCCGAGGTGACCGGTGAGGAACGCCTCGAGGATCCGGTGGCGCCGCACCATCTGGACGGCGACGTCCCGGCCGCGGTCGGTGAGGGCGATGCCGCCGTGGGCGGGCCGGCTCAGGAGCCCCTGGGCGGTGAGCTTCTTGACGGCCTCCGACACGGTGGACGGGGACAGGCCCAGCCGCTGGGCGAGCCCCGTGGTGGTCACGGCGTCCGAGGACCACTCCTGGGCCAGCCAGACGGTCTTCAGGCAGTCCTGGACGGACCGGTTCAGTTCTTCCGCGCGCACTCCCCCAGGCTAGCGACCGGAGGGCGGTGGTGCGTGCCGGCGGGCGGACGGGGGCACATTGTCCACCGGACGGACCCGTGGAGCGAGGAGGACCCGCACAGGACCCCCGTGTTGCGAAGTGTGACGGATTCCGGGACCTTCCGGGAGCGGGAGCCTAGCCTGGCAGGAGTGCCCGAGCGGCTCCGACGTCGCAGCCCCGCCCCTTCCGGAAGGAACCACATGTCTCTCCACCTGCTCGAGATCGTTCCCGCCTCCGCGTCCAAGGACGCCGTGACCCAGCTCATCGCCACGGTCTCCGAGGCCGTTTCCGCGGCGGGCGCCGAGTTCATCGAGTCCCAGGTCACGGCCGACCACGGACGGGTGTTCGTGATCGTCGAGGCCGACAGCGCCGAGGACCTCGCCCAGACGGTGCGCGCCGCCGCCGGGGACGCCGCCGCGGAGGTCACGGGCCCCGACGCCGTCCGCCTCGTGGGCGCCGAGCTCGACGACATCAAGAAGCTCAAGGGCGACGCCCAGTTCCTGGTGGAGTGGGACATTCCCGCCGAGATCACCATGGAGCAGTACCTGGCGCGCAAGAAGGCCAACTCCCCGAAGTACGCCGAGGTCCCCGAGGTCTCCTTCCTGCGCACCTACGTGCGCGAGGACACCGCCAAGTGCCTGTGCTTCTACAACGCCCCCGACGAGGCGTCCGTGGAGCGCGCCCGCCAGGCCGTGGGCACCCCGTTCGACCGGCTGTTCAAGCTCAACGTCTGAGGGGCCGCAGCACCCGACGGCACGGCGCGGTCCCCACGAGCCGGGGACCGCCGTGTCGTGCCTCCCGCCCGGGCCCGCCCGCCGTGCGGACCGGCCGCGCCCCGCACCCCCGGCAGAACGGACCACCATGACCCAGTCCACGCGATCCCCGTCCGCGGCCGGTGTGCCGGTCCCCGAGGGCAGGCCGCTGCTCGCGCCGCTCGTCGACTACCCGGACCACGACCTCGTCCGCCGCACCGCCGCGGCCCGGGCCCGCGACGTCGACACGGCCGCCGCCTCCCCGCTGGAGACCCTGCGCGAGCTGGGCGCCCGGGGACTGCTGGACCTCGGCCTGACCGGGTCGCTGGCCCCGCAGGCCGCCGTCGTGTTCGACCTCGCCACCGAGTGCACCGCCACGGCGTTCTCCCTGTGGGCCCACCGGGCGACCGTCGAGTACCTCGCCGTCACCGGGACGGAGATCCCCGCGGACGTGCGGTCCGGGGCCGTGCCCGGCTGCTCGGCGATGGCGCCGGCCTTCAAGGACGCGGCCGGCATCGGGGAGATCCCCGTGACGCTGACCGCCGGCGCGTCGGGACCGGTCCTCGACGGCACCGTCCCGTGGGCCTCCAACCTGTACCCCGAGGGCGTCGTGGTGCTGCCCGCCGTCCGGGAGGACGGCACGCGCGTGGTGGTCCGGACCCGGGTCTCGGCGCCCGGCGTGACGGTGCGGCTGCTCGAGAACCTGATGGCGCTCAACGCGACGGCCTCGGGCGTGCTCGTGCTCGAGGCCGTGGCCGTGGACCCCGCCGAGGACCTGCTGAGCGAGGACGTCCCGTCCTTCCTCGCCGCCGTCCGCGGCCCGTTCCTGCTGCTGCAGACCGCGTTCTGCCTCGGCCTCTCGGCCGCCGCGCTGACCGCCGCGCACGAGTCCCTGCAGGGCGTCGCCGAGGTGTTCTGGGAGGAGCTGGAGGAGGCCACCGCCGAGTACCGGCGCCTGCGCGCCGACCTGCTGCGCCTGGCGGAGACGCCCCGGGAGACGGACCCCCGGGAGCTGTTCTCCCTCCGGCTGGACGCCGGGCTGCTCACGGGCCGGGCCACCCGGATCGAGGCGAAGGTCGTGGGAGGGCGCGGCTACGCCATGTCCTCCCCCACGGCGCGCCGGGCCCGCGAGGCCGCGTTCCTGCCCGTCCAGTCCCCCACGGAAGGACACCTGCGGTGGGTGTTGCAGAACCTGGCCTGAGCCGCGACGCGCCCGCGCTCACCGTCCGCGGGCTGCGCAAGAGCTACCCGGGATCCTCCGCCCCCGCCCTCGACGGGGTGGACCTGACCCTGCGCAACGGCGAGACCTTCGCGGTGCTGGGCCCCAGCGGGTCCGGGAAGTCCACGCTGCTGCGGGCGATCGCCGGGCTCGAGCCCCTGGACGGGGGCAGCATCGAGTTCGGCAGTGTCGACGAGCGCTTCGCCGTGGTCTTCCAGGACCCCGGGCTGTTCCCCTGGCTGTCGGTGCGCGAGAACATCGCCCTCGGCGGCCGGTACCGGCGCAACCGCGACCGCTTCGAGGACTCCCGCGTGGACGACCTGCTCGGGATCCTCGGCCTGGCACCGCTGGCGCACACCCCCGTTCAGGAGCTCTCCGGCGGGCAGGCCCAGCGCGTCTCGGTGGGCCGTGCGCTCGCGGTGCGCCCCGACGTGCTCCTGCTCGACGAGCCGTTCAGCGCCCTGGACCCGGCGACCCGCAAGGACCTCCAGCTGTGGCTGCGCGGGCTAGCGACCGAGCTCGACCTGACGGTCTTCCTCGTCACCCACGACGTCGACGAGGCCATCACCCTCGGTGACCGGATCGGCTTCTTCGCCGGTCCGCGCGGGTTCCGGCAGCAGTGGGTGCCGGCGCAGGACGGCACGACGGCCGAGCAGATCCTCGCCCACTACCGCGGGGCCGACGACGGTCTCGGGAACTGGGTCATATGAGCGCCGTGGGGCCCAGTCGGCGGGTCCTGCTGCGGGCCGGGGCCGGGGCCGCGGCCCTCACCGGGCTCGGCTGGGGCGCAGGGGCCCTCTACGCGGACGGCCAGCGGGACGCCCGGGGCGCGGCCGGCCCGGAGCGCCCCGTGCGGATCGGCTACCTCCCCATCACGGACTCCTCCCCGCTGCTGGTCGCCCACGCCAACGGGTACTACGACGACGCCGCCGTCCCGGTCGCGGAGCCGGTGCTCTTCCGCAGCTGGGCGTCCCTGTCCGAGGCGTTCGTGGCCGGCAAGGTGGACGCGATCCACATGCTCATGCCCATGGCGCTGTACATGCGCTACGGGCTGCGGGCCGACGTCCGGATCACGGCCTGGAACCACATCAACGGTTCCGCGCTCACGGTCCGCCCGGACGTGGCCCGGCTCGAGGACCTGTCCGGGGAGTCGGTGGCGATCCCGGCGTGGTGGTCCGTCCACAACGTGATCGTGCAGAAGATGCTGCGCGAGGCCGGGCTCACGCCGGTGATGAGGGAGGCCCCGTCCCGGCAGCGCCGCACCGTCGCCCTGCTGCCCATGGCCCCCTCCGACATGCTCCCGGCGCTGAACAACGGGGTGATCGGCGGCTACGTGGTCGCCGACCCGTTCAACGCGGCGGCCGAGGCGAAGGAGGTGGGGAACATCCACCGGTTCCTCGGCGACGTGTGGCACGACCACGCGTGCTGCGTGACGATGATGCGCGGCGAGCTCCTCCGCAACCGCCCGGCGCAGGCCCAGGGGTTCATGGACGCCCTCGTCCGGGCGCAGGCCTGGGCCCGGCAGAACCGCCCCGAGACCGCGGCGCTGCTCTCCGCCGACTACCTCCCCCAGCCCCGGCCCGTGATCCAGAAGGCCCTGACCTACTCCGCCGCCGAGCACCAGGACGCCCTGCACCACCCCGGGTGGAACGGTGAGCGCCTGGACTTCCGCCCGTACCCGTACGCCAGCTTCACCGAGGAGCTGGTGCGCGCCATGCAGGACACGGTCGTCGACGCGCCGGCCGGTTTCCTCGACGGCCTGGATCCGGCCGCCGCCCATCGCGAGCTCGTCGACGACACGCTCGTGACCCGCAGCATCGAGAAGGCCGGCGGGCTGGGCGTCTTCGGCCTGACCGGCACGACCCGCACCGAGGAGATCGCCCCATGAGCGCCCCGCACCGGACCCCGCAGGACGCCTCGGGGACCCCCACCGACCTCGACGACGTCGCCCGCGCCGACCCGTCCCGCTCCGGCCCGTCCGGTTCCGCCCCGGCACGGACGACCCGGCGCACCGGGTCCCGCTGGGCCGGCCCGGCCTGGGGGGTCTTCGGGGTGCTGGTCACGATCGCCGTGTGGTGGGCGTTCACCCACGCCGCGGCGGGCGCCAGCACGATGATCGCCGCGTTCCAGCCCGAGCGCATGCCCGGTGCCGTGGCCTCGCTGGTCGAGCGGGGGGTGGTGGTCCAGGACGGTCTGACGAGCCTGTGGCGCCTGCTGTGCGGGTTGGCCGTCGCCACGGGCCTGGGCGTGCCGCTGGGCCTGCTCATCGGCTCCTACCGCCGCTTCCGGTGGACCAGCGCCCCGGTGGTGCAGTTCCTGCGCATGGTCTCCCCGCTGTCCTGGGCGCCGGTGGCCGTGGCGCTGCTGGGGGTGGGCAACGCCCCCGTGATCTTCCTCGTGGCCGCCGCCGCGATCTGGCCGATCACCATGAACACGGCAGCGGGCGTCAAGGCCCTGGACCCGTTGCACCTGCGGGTCGCCGAGACGCTGGGGGCCACCCCGGCCGAGCGGCTGCGCAGCGTGGTGCTGCCCAGCATCCGGCCGTACGTCATGACCGGGGTGCGGCTCGCCCTGGGGATCGCGTGGGTGGTGATCGTCCCGGCCGAGATGCTCGGGGTCAGCAGCGGTCTGGGCTACGAGATCCTCAACGCCCGCGACCGGCTGGCCTACGACGAGATGCTCGTGGTGATCCTCGTCATCGGCCTGCTGGGCATGGCGCTGGACCAGCTCGCGCAGTGGCTGCTGCGGGAACCGGGCCCGCGCCGCTGAGCCTCAGCGGGCCCGGAAGCGGGCCCGCTTGTGCGAGCCGTCGCAGAACGGCTTGATGGACGACGCCCCGCAGCGGCACAGCGCCACGGTGGCGCGCCCGGGGTCGATGGGCCGGTCCTCGCCGTCCAGCAGCTCGTAGCCTCCCCGCACCAGCAACGGGCCGTCGGGGCACACGGTGATCGTCACCGGCTCACCGGCCCCGGCAGCCGCGGCCGGCCCGGGATCGGGGACCGGGGCGGGGCCGGGGAGCGGCGCGGGACCGGGGGCCGAGCCGGGGTCCGGGGCCGCCCCGGGGTCCTCGGGGCGGTGCTCCGCGCTCACCGGACGAGCTCCGCGGCGCCGCGCCGGGACGGCTCCGCCGCGGCCGGGCGCAGCGCGGACTCCCCCGCCTCCCACCGCGCGAGCGCCTGGCGGGCGGCGAGCGCGTCCAGGTGCAGGACGCACCGCGCGCCGAAGAAGACGTCCGCCGCGACGGCGGGGTCCTCGACCACGAGGCCCCCGGCCATGTCCCGGGCCGCGATCTGCTCGTGGGCGGCGTCGGCCTCGACGTGCTCGTCGTAGAAGGCGGCCGCGGCGGGCAGCCCCAGGCGGTGGAAGCCGCGCGCCAGGAACTTGGAGGGCACGGAGGACGTCATCTCGTACATCGCCAGGTGCCCCACCACCGCGCCGCGCAGCCGGCGGTGCAGACCGAACATCGTGACGGTGTTGAACCCGGCGAGCCACTCGGCGGGCACGCGGTCGACGGCGCTGCCGTAGGAGTCGTCGAGGCCGGCCTCGCGCATCCCGGCCGCGAACAGGGCCGAGTGCATGCGCAGGGCGTTGCCGCCGCCGTACTCGTCGACCTGGATCTCGATGAGGCCGGCCTTCGCCCGGCCGCTCAGCCGCGGGATGCCCCAGGTGTGCGGATCGCCCTCCATGAGCTGGTAGACGGACTTCAGTTGCAGGAACTCCCGTGCCTGCCCGGCGTCCGCCCGGCCGGAGAGGTAGCGCGCGAGGCTCGGGCCGTCGTCGTCGGCGGCCATGGCGAACAGGGCGTCGGCGACCGACTGCGGCGTGCCGGGAACGGTGTCGGCGGGTAGCTCGGCGCGCAGCTGCGCCTCGAGCGCGCCGGAGAGGACCTCCCGCGCGCGCAGCAGCTCGGGGTCGCTCTCCCAGCGGTCGTCGACCCCGTCGACGCCCTGGTAGTGCAGGGCGTGCAGGACGAACAGGCTGAGCTGGACGTCGTCGTCGGCGAGCACGCCGTCCGCACGGGACACGGCGGCACGGGCGGCCGCCGGCAGCGCCCCGGCCCGGGCCTCGGCCCCCGGGGTGCCGGGCTCCTCCCGGAGCACCGCGAGGAGGTCCTCGCCGAGCGGCCCTCGTGGCTGTGGCTGACGCATGTGTCGACTCCTGTCCGGACGGTGCGGCTGATCGCCCTCCATCATAGTGACCATCACCGTGCTGATGATATGGGCGGCGTCCGACACCGCCCGGACACCGGCCCCCGGACCCCTCTCCGCCCGGCGGGGGCACCGAGTACAGTGGTGCAGGCCCGGATCCGGGCTCCCACCCCGCCGTCGAGGAGACCCGCATGAGTTCCCCCGTGCCCGGACGCACCACCGCCACCCGCCTCGGCCTGGGCTGGCGCCTCCACGGCGACGGCCGCACCGTCACCGCCGGGGAGGTCGTGAGGCCGCGGGAGCGGCTCACCTGGCCCCGCACGGTCGCCATCGGCGCGCAGCACGTGGTCGCCATGTTCGGCGCCACGTTCCTGGTGCCGCTGATCACGGGCTTCCCGCCCTCCACCACACTGTTCTTCTCCGGCGTGGGCACGATCCTCTTCCTGGTGATCACCGCCGGCCGGGTGCCGTCCTACCTCGGCTCGTCCTTCGCGTTCATCGCCCCCATCACCGCCTCGATGAACCAGTACGGCCCCGGCGGCGCACTGGGCGGCGTCCTCATGGCGGGCGCGGCGCTGTTCCTCATCGGCCTGGTGGTGCAGTTCGCGGGCACGGCCTGGCTCCAGAAGCTCATGCCGCCGCTGGTCACGGGCACCATCGTGGCGCTCATCGGGTTCAACCTGGCGCCGTCCGCGAAGGAGAACTTCATGAAGGCCCCCGTCACCGCACTGGTGACGCTGTCCTCCATCATCCTCATCTCGGTGGTCCTGCGCGGCCTGCCCGGCCGGCTGTCGATCCTGCTCGGCGTGCTGATCGGCTACCTGACGGCGGTGGTCCGGGGCGAGGTGAACTTCTCCGCGGTCGGCGCCGCGTGGCAGGAGCAGGGGCTCTTCGGGCTGCCCCCGTTCCAGGCCCCCGAGTTCCACCTGCCCCTGATGGGCCTGTTCGTCCCCGTCATCCTCGTGCTGGTCGCCGAGAACATCGGGCACGTGAAGTCCGTCGCCCTCATGACCGGCGACGACCTCGACCCGTACATGGGGCGCGCGATCATGTCCGACGGGCTCGCCACCGTGATCGCCGGCTCGGGCGGCGGCTCGGGCACCACGACCTACGCCGAGAACATCGGCGTCATGGCGGCCACGCGCGTCTACTCGACGGCGGCCTACTGGGTCGCCGCCGGCGTGGCGATCCTGCTGAGCGTCTTCCCGGTCTTCGGCGCCGCCGTGGCCACCGTCCCCGCGGGAGTGCTGGGCGGAGCCGCCACGGTGCTGTACGGGATGATCGGCATGCTCGGGGTGCGGATCTGGGTGCAGAACCGCGTGGACTTCTCGAACCCGGTCAACCTCACCACCGCCGCGGTGGCCATGATCATCGGGGTCGCCGACTACACGTGGGAGGCCTCCGGGCTGCAGTTCGCGGGCATCGCCCTCGGCACCGCGGCCACGCTCGTGGTCTACCACCTCATGGCGGCCCTGGCCCGCGTGCGGGGGACGGTGAGCAGCGATCCGCTCGCCCCCGACACCACACGGCTGCCCTCCCCCCTGGGCTGAGGACCGCGGGGCGCCCCTTACTCGTCGGTAGACGAAATGTGCCGGTGAGAGGCCACCTTTCTTGGTGACCCACGTCTCCTTTCCCCTAGCGTGGAGTGCGGGAGGGCCGAGCAGCCGGCCGCGCACCACGAGCTGCAGGGGAGAAACCATGCACCACAAACCGTCCGTTCTCGTCCAGGTCGACCTCGACGGCAGGCACGTCCGGCTCCTGGTCAGCGGGTGCGTCACCGAGCTCAACCACCGGGCCCTGTGCCCCCTGGTCCGCCGCGCCCGCACCCTGGTGCCGGGCATCGCCGTGGTCGTGGACCTCACCACCGCCCACCACGTCGAACCGGCCGCCGTGGACCTGCTGCGCTGGGCCGCGGAGCACGAGGACGCCGTGCGCGGCACGCCCGCCGTCGACTTCGTGCTCCCCGCCGAGCTCCCCGGCCACGGCACCGTGACCCGGCTCGCCGGGTGGACGGGCACCCGCCGCCGCCCGCGGGCCCCCGAGCACGCGCGCCCGGGGGCGCGGGCCGGGACCGCTACGAGGCCCCGCCTCGCGGGCTGAACCGCCCCGCACCCGTCCCACCTGATGGAGGACACCCGGTGAGCACGATCAGCCGCGCCCTGATGGCGCACCCCGCCGCCCCCGAGCTCTCGCGCGAGGAGCGGGCGGCCGAGGCGCGGTGCATCGAGGCGTGCCTCGAGGCCGCCCAGATCTGCCGGGTCGGCGCCGACGCCTGCGTGGAGGAGGACGCCGTCGCGGACCTGCGCGACTGCCTGCGCGCCGCGCAGGACTGCGCGGCGATCTGCTCGGCCACCGCCCAGGTGCTGGCCCGCCTCGGCTTCCCGGAGCCCGGGAACGGCCGGGCCGTGCTGGTGCCGCTGCTCGAGGCGTGCCGGGCCGCGGCCCGGGCGTGCCGGGACGCGTGCCGCAAGCACGCCGAGGTCTACGAGCACTGCGCCCTCGTGGCCGAGGCGTGCGAGCGGTGCGACGAGGCCTGCGAGGCCCTGCGGGAGCGGAGGAGCTGACGTGGCCGCCCCCGAGGTCCACTGGTTCGAGGAGCTCGGGATCGCGGACGTCCCCCGGGTGGGCGGCAAGAACGCCTCCCTCGGGGAGATGGTCCGGGAGCTGGCGTCCTGGGGGGTGCGCGTGCCGGGCGGCTTCGCGACCACCGCGGACGCCTACCGGTCCTACGTGGAGGCCAACGGGATCGGGCCCGCCCTGCGGGACCGGCTCGAGGACCACCGCGCGGGCCGCGCGACGCTGCGGGAGACCGGCGCCGCCGTGCGCGCCCTGTTCCTGCGCGGCGAGTTCCCCGAGGAGACGGCGCGGCAGATCCGGCAGTACTACCGGGAGCTCGCCGAGCGCACCGGCCGCGCCGGCCTGTCCGTGGCCGTGCGCAGCAGCGCGACCGCGGAGGACCTCCCGGACGCGAGCTTCGCCGGCCAGCAGGAGACCTTCCTCAACGTGGTGGGCGAGGACGAGCTGCTGGAGGCGTGCCGGAAGTGCTACGCGTCCCTGTTCACGGACCGGGCGATCACCTACCGGGAGCTCAAGCGGTTCGACCACCTCGCGGTCGCGCTGTCCGTCGGCGTGCAGGAGATGGTCCGGGCGGATCTCGGCTGCTCCGGGGTGATGTTCTCGATCGACACCGAGAGCGGCTTCCCCCGCGTGGCCGTGATCAGCGCGACGTGGGGCCTGGGCGAGACGGTGGTGCAGGGCACCGTGGACCCGGACAAGTACCTCGTCTTCAAGCCCCTCCTCGACGTGGCGGAGACCCCGATCGTGGAGCGGACCCGGGGGGCCAAGCTGCACAAGCTCGTCCACGACGACGACGCCCCTGCCGGCGCCGCCGCCACCCGGCTCGTGCAGACCTCGCCCGCGGAGCGGCAGGCGTGGGTGCTCGACGACGCCGACGTCCTGCAGCTCGGCCGCTGGGCCGTGCTCGTCGAGGACCACTACGGCCGCCCCATGGACCTGGAGTGGGCGAAGGACGGCCTGACGGGCGAGCTGTTCCTGCTGCAGGCCCGACCGGAGACCGTCCAGGCCGGTCGCAGCGGGACCCGCTTCACGGTCCACCACCTCCGGGGCAGGGGACGCGTGCTCGCGGTGGGCGCCGCGGTCGGGGACGCCGTGGCGACCGGCCCGGCGTGCGTGGTGCGCACCGCGGCGGACATCGAGTCGTTCCGGGACGGGTCGGTGCTCGTCACCGAGATGACGGACCCGGACTGGGTCCCGGTGATGAAGCGTGCCGCCGCGATCGTCACCGACCACGGCGGACCCACCAGCCACGCGGCGATCGTCAGCCGGGAGCTGGGCCTGCCCGCCGTCGTCGGGACCGGTGACGCCTCCCGGACGATCCCGGAGGACCAGGAGCTGACGGTCTCCTGCGCGGAGGGCGACCGGGGCACGGTCTACGAGGGCGCCCTCGCGTTCGACGTGGAGGAGGTCGACCTCGGAGAGCTGCCGGACGCGCGCACCGCGATCATGGTCAACGTGGCGAGTCCCGCCGCGGCCCTCCGCTGGTGGCGGCTGCCGGCCGACGGGGTGGGGCTGGCCCGGATGGAGTTCGTCGTCAACAACATCGTCGAGGTCCACCCCATGGCCCTCGTGCACCCGGAGCGGGTCCGGGACGAGGCGGACCGGCGACGGATCGCGCAGCTCACGCAGGGCTTCCCGGACGGGCCGGAGTACTTCGTGCAGACGCTGGCGCTGGGCCTCGCCAAGCTCGCCGCCCCGTACCACCCCCGGCCGGTGATCGTGCGGCTCAGCGACTTCAAGACCAACGAGTACGCGCACCTCGTGGGCGGGGCGGCCTTCGAGGAGCCCGAGGAGAACCCCATGCTCGGGTTCCGGGGGGCCTCCCGCTACTACGACCCCCGGTACCGCGAGGGCTTCGCCCTCGAGTGCCGGGCGCTGCGGCGGGTCCGCGAGCGCATCGGCTTCGACAACGTGGTGGTCATGGTCCCGTTCTGCCGCACCGTGCCGGAGGCGGACCGGGTCCTGGCCACGATGGCCGAGCACGGGCTCGAGCGCGGGCGGCACGGCCTGAAGGTGTACATGATGTGCGAGATCCCCTCCAACGTGGTCCTGGCCGAGCAGTTCGCCACCCGGTTCGACGGCTTCTCCATCGGCTCCAACGACCTCACGCAGCTCGTCCTGGGCGTGGACCGGGACGCGGAGGCCCTCTGCGCGCTGTTCGACGAGCGGGACGAGGCCGTGACCCGGATGATCAGCGAGGCGATCCGCAAGGCCCACGCCGCGGGCATCCCCATCGGCATCTGCGGCCAGGGTCCCAGCAACCACCCCGACTTCGCCGAGTTCCTGGTGCGGGAGGGGATCGACTCGATCTCCCTGAACCCGGACAGCTTCCTGCGCACCGCGCGGCGGATCGCCGAGACCGAGCGGCGCCTCGCGGCCGGGCCCGGGAGCACGATGGACGCATGAGCCTCTCCGTGGGCGCACGCCCGGACCTGGACGTCGACCCCGGCCGCGCGGGACGGCTGCTCGAGTTCCCGCGGCGCTACCCGCTCGTGGCCGTGACCCTGGCCGTGGGCGCCGCGGTCGTGGGCCTGCTGGTCGCCGGGCTGCCGGGGCCGGCGCAGTGGCTGGGCTCCGGCTGGGCCCTGGTCGTGGCCGCCCGGGTCGCGTGGGGCATGGTCGAGGACATCATCGCCGGGCACTGGGGCGTGGACCTGCTGGCCGTCACCGCGATCAGCTCCACCGTGGCGGTCGGCGAGTACCTGGCGTCCCTCGTGGTGGTCCTCATGCTCACCGGGGCCAGGCACTCGAGGACTACGCCGCGAACCGGGCCCGCAAGGAGCTCAACGCGCTGCTCGAGCGGGCCCCCGTGCTCGCCCACCGGCTGGGCCCGGACGGGTCCGTCCAGGACGTCCCGGTCGAGGAGGTCCTGCCCGGGGACGAGCTGATGGTCCGCCCCGCCGAGGTCGTCCCCGTGGACGGCCTGCTGGTCGGCGCGGAGGCCGACTTCGACGAGTCCTCCATCACCGGGGAGAGCCTGCCCGTGACCCGCCGCGCCGGCGAGCAGGTGCTCTCCGGCGCCCTGAACGAGCAGCAGGCCGTGGTGCTGCGGGCCACCGCGACCGCGGCGGACAGCCAGTACTCCCAGATCGTGGCGATGGTGCGCGAGGCCGCCGAGTCCCGGGCGCCGGTGGTGCGCCTGGCCGACCGCTACGCCGTGCCCTTCACCGCGTTCGCGTTCCTCGTGGCCGGGCTGGCGTGGTGGTACCACGGGGACCCGGTGCTCTTCGCCGAGGTGCTCGTGGTGGCCACCCCTGCCCGCTGCTGATCGCCGCTCCCGTGGCGTTCCTGGGCGGGATGAGCCGCGCGGCGCGCAACGGCGTCATCGTCAAGAACGCCGGGACCCTCGAGCGGCTCGCGGCGGTGCGCACCGTGGCCTTCGACAAGACCGGGACGATCACCTACGGCCGTCCCGAGCTGCTCGCCGTCCACGCCCGTCCCCCCTTCCCGGAGGACGAGCTGCTGCGCCTGACGGCGTCCGCCGAGCAGTACTCCTCCCACGTGCTCTCCGCCTCGGTGCGGGACGCCGCGCTCGCCCGGGGGCTGGAGCCGGCCCCGGCCGCGGAGGCCCACGAGGAGGCCACCCACGGGGTCACCGCCACCGTGGAGGGGCGCCGGGTGGTGGTCGGCAAGCGCGCCCATGTGGCCCGCTCCGCCCCGGGTGTGGTCGAGCAGGCGCTCGGCCCGGGCGAGCTGGCCGTCTACGTGTCCGTGGACGGCCGCTTCGCCGGCACCCTGGTGATGAGCGACCAGGTGCGCGAGGACGCCGCGGCCACGATGGCCGAGCTGACCGGGCTCGGGGTGCGGGAGATCCTCGTGCTCAGCGGTGACGCCCGCGCCACCGTGGAGCACGTCGCCGCGGCGCTGGGCATCACCCGGGTGCTGCCCGAGTGCCTGCCCGAGGACAAGGTCCGCACCGTCCGGAACGCCCCGCACCGGCCGGTGCTCATGGTCGGCGACGGCGTCAACGACGCCCCCGTGCTCGCCGCCGCCGACGTCGGAGTCGCGATGGGCGCCCGCGGCGCGACCGCCGCCAGCGAGTCCGCCGACGTCGTGATCCTCACCGAGGACCTCGCCAGGACCGCGACCGCGGTGCGGATCGGCCGGCGCACCGTGCAGGTGGCCCTGCAGAGCATCTGGCTGGGCATCGCCCTGTCCGTGGTGCTCGTGCTCGTGGCCGCCACCGGGACGATCCCGGCGATCTTCGGCGCCCTCAGCCAGGAGGTCGTGGACCTCCTGGCCATCCTCAACGCCCTGCGCGCCCTGCGGGGGCCACGCGGCGAGCGGTGACGGTCCGTTGCACCGCCGGACCGCCCCGGGCGCCGTGCCCTTCCGGTCCCGGGCCGTCTCAGTGCCGGACCACGAGCACCGGGCAGTGGGCGTAGGAGACGCACGCGTGGGACACCGAGCCCAGGGTCGAGCCGAGCAGCCCGCCGCGGCCGCGCCGGCCGAGCACGAGCAGCTGCGCGGTCTCGCTCTCCGCGATGAGCCGGCCCGCCGGGCGCCCGTGCGTGACCGTGGTGGTCAGGCGGTCGGGGACGTCCTCCCCGAAGACGGCCGCGACCGTGCGCGCGAGGATCCGCTCGTGGTTGGCGCGCAGGGCCTCCTCGTCGACGAGGAGCTCGGCGTCCAGCACGGTGGGGTCCCCCGCGCACGCGATCGCCTCGAGCGGGGCGTCGAGGGCCTCCGCGAGTCTCGCGGCGAGCCGCAGGGCCTCCATCGAGGACTCCGAGCCGTCGATCCCCACGAGGATCCGCTGGTCCGTCGGTGCACTCATGACCGAACCTCCTTGTCCGGGCCGGCTGCCGGGAGCCGGCCTGTCGGTGCCGCGTGGCCCGCGCCGGGTGGCCGGCGCGGGCCGGTCAGTGCCGGACGACCAGCACCGGGCAGTGGGCGTGGGCGATGCACGCGTTGGAGACGGAGCCCAGGGCCGAGTCCCGCAGGCCGCCGTGGCCGCGGCGGCCGAGCACGAGCATCAGGGCGTTCTCGCTCTCCTCGACCAGGCCGGCCGCGGCCCGTCCGTGGAGCAGCTCGGCGTGCACGTGCTCCGGGACGCCGCCGCCGAACACGTCGGCGAGCGTCGACCGGAGCTGCTCCTCGCTGCCGGCCGGTGGCCGGTCCGGGTCGACGGCCTGCCGACCCTCGGAGAGGGGCGGTCCCTGCCAGAACATGAGGGCGACCAGCGGGACGTCGAGGGCCCGCGCGATCCTGTCGCCCGCGCGGAGGGCCTCCTTCGAGGAGTCCGATCCGTCGATCCCGACGAGGATCCGCTGCTGCGACGGTGCGTCCATGGTCCAGCTCCTTCGTTCCGGCGCCCGCGGGCCGGGCCCGGGGCGCGCCCCGTCCGCCAGGCACCCGGCCGACCGCTCAGTGCCGCACCACGAGGACGGGGCACTTGGCGTGGGAGACCAGGGCCGAGGAGACGGAGCCGAGGATCATCCCGAGCACCCCGCCCGTGCCCCGTCGGCCCACCACCAGCATCCGGGCGTCCTCGCTCTCCTCGATGAGCCGGGCGGCGGCCTGGCCGCGCAGGAGCCGGGTGGTGAGGTTCTCCGGGTGCTGCTCCCCGAACACCTCGGCGAGGGTGCTCTCGAAGAGCTGCTCGCTGCCGCGGCGGAACTCCTCGGGGTCCACCACGCGGTAGCTCTCGTAGAGCAGCGGGTCCTCCCAGCACATGACGGCCTCGAGCGGCGCGCCCAGGGCCTCGGCGAGCCGCACTCCCTCCCGGAGCGCGGCCTTGGACGAACCGGACCCGTCGACTCCCACGACGATCCGGCCTCCGGACGACGGCTCGGCCATGGTCTTCCCCCTTGTTCCCGGCGGGCCGGCCGGTCCGCCTGTCTCCACGATAGGACTCGGTGGTGCCCGTCACAACGGACCCTCTGTCCCGGGGCCCGTGTGACGGCCGGCGGTCGGCACCGTCCCGGGCCGACCGCCGCTGCGCAGGCGGCGCGGCCTCCTCAGCCGCGGGTCACCTGGATCTTCTTGGTCGCGGGAGGCTCGACGTGCCCGGCGACGGGGACGCGGACCTCGAGCACGCCGTCGCGGTAGGCGGCGCTGATGTCCTCGTCCCGGCACCCGGCGGGCAGCGGCAGGGTGCGGGAGAACGAGCCGTAGCGGAACTCGGAGCGGTAGCTGCCCTTGTCCTTGTGCTCGATCCGCTCCCGGCGCTCGGCCCGCAGGTGGAGCACGTCGTCGGCCACGGTGAGCTCCACGTCCTGCTCGGGGTCGATGCCGGGCAGCTCCGCCCGGATCACCACCGTGTCACCGTCCCGGTACTCCTCCACGCGGGGCCAGGACGCCTCGACGTCCCCCTCCAGGAGACGTCGGAGGGGCTCGAGCATCTCCATGCCCTCCCTGCGCATCAATCCGGCCATGACCTGACTCCTTCCCGTGGCACCCGTTCCGCGGCGGCGACCCGGGGCGTCGGCCCGGGTCGCCCGGGGAGACGGGTGCGGTCCGCCTCGACCCTTCCAGGGTAGACACCGCCGACCGGGCGCGTAAGGGCCGCGGGGTCCGGGACGCATGATGACGAGGGCCCGCTCCGCCGGCCCCCGGGGGCACTGGATTCGCAGGTGCGACAGGGCGATAATCGGGGCATCCCCACGGGTCCTGCCGCCGTCCGGCGACCACCCCGGGGACCGGGAGAGATCGAGGTGTCCGCGGTGGACAACAACGTGATGAAGATCGTCTACACGTTCTTCCTGGGGGCCCTGCTGGCCCTGTTCGTGGGCCTGGGGATCCAGACGTTCTACCCGGGGCCGGAGATGCCGGAACCGACCGCGGGGATGGAGTTCGTGCCCGAGGGTGGCGCTCCGACCGAGGAGCAGCGCGCGGAGATGGAGGAGAACGACCGGCAGTGGCGGCAGTGGCAGGAGGAGCAGCAGGGCTACAGCCGCGACGTGGCGGTCGTGGCCCTGGGCGCGTCCGTGGTGCTGCTCGGTCTCAGCCTCGTGCTGGAGAAGCGCAACAGGGTGCTGACCAACGGGGTGATGCTGGGCGGGCTGTTCACCCTGATCTACGCCATCGGCCGCAGCTTCGCCTCCAGCGAGACCACCATGACGTTCGTCGCCGTGAGCGTGGGCCTGGCCGTGGTGCTGGTCCTCGGCCACCGGCGCTTCTTCCAGGACCGTCCCGCGGAGAAGGCTCCCGAGGAGGCGCACCGGGAGCAGACCGGCGTCTGAGCCGCTCCGCCGGGACGCCTCAGAAGCCCGTCGGCTCGGTCTCCAGCTCGGGCTCCTCGGGCGGGGTCTCGTGGTGCAGGGGCCGCAGCGCGGCGGTCGTCCCGAACCACAGCAGCGCGTCGTAGCGCTCCCCCATGCGGGTGGGGACGTAGTTGCCGGCCTCGCGCCACGGGTGGTACACCACCCCGACGGCCCGGTGGCCGAACCTCCCGGAGAGCCAGGGCCCGGAGCGGTCGCGGCCGAAGACGAGCACCGCGTCCTCCTCCAGGGTCCGGTGCAGGAGGTCCTCGTGGCTGCCGGGGCGCGCCTGCGGGAGGGCGAGGACCTCCTCGGCCGCGCCCCACGCCTCCGCCGCGACCACCGTGCCGGTCCAGGAGGCGAGGCCCACCAGGACCACCTCGTGCGCGGGGTGGCGCTCGCGCAGCAGCTGGCCCACGTTGACCAGCCCGGCGTCGAACATGTCGGTGGCCCGGGCGTCCCCCACGTGGGAGTTGTGCTCCCACACCAGGCCCTTGGCGCCGGGCCCGTGGTGGCGGGAGAGCAGGCCCGCGGTGTCCGCCATGTGCTCGTCGCGCACGTTCCAGGACTGCCGGTCGCCCCGCACCATGGTCCGGTAGTAGCGCTCGGCGTCGACCGCGACCATGGCGTTGAGGGCGGCGTCGAACGCGGCGGGGTCCCCGGCCGTCCGGTCCATGGTGCGCCGGCGGACCTCGGCCAGGAGCGCGACGACGTCGGCCTCGCAGCTCTCGGGCACGATCCGCGTCCGCCACGCGTACCGGTGCGGGTCCTCGTGGAAGGGGACGAAGCACTGCCACGCCTGCAGCGCGGCGGGCAGGGCCTCGGGCGCACTGGCCTCGAGCCAGCCGATGATCTCCCGCAGCGAGTCCCACAGCGAGTAGACGTCCAGGCCGTAGAAGCCCACCTGCTCGTGGCCTGCCCGGCGGGCGTTCTCCTCCCGGAGCCAGTCGAGGAACTCGGCGACCTCCTCGTTCGCCCACATCCACGTGGGCCAGCGCTCGAAGCCCGCGAGGACACCGTGGGCGTCGAGGTCCTGGTCCGCCTCGCCGCGCACCCACCGGTTGAGCCGCCAGCAGTCCGGCCAGTCCCCCTCGACCCCGATCCAGGTGAAGCCGTGCTCCTCGATCAGCCGGCGGCTGAGCAGGGCCCGCCACCGGTAGTACTCGTGCGTGCCGTGGGACGCCTCCCCCACGCACACGAACCGGGCGCCGGCGCAGCGCTCGACGAGCGGGCCGAGGTCCTGCGCCCCCTCCAGCGGCTGCGCGAGGGAGCGGATCTCCGCGAGGACCCCGGCCTCCCCGGAGGGACCGCGCCCGAGCGGACTCACCGGGACGTCCCGTCGCCGTGCTCCCCGGCCGGGGGGAGGTGGCGCAGGAACCAGTCCCGGGCCAGACCGGCGACCTCGGCGAGGGTTCCGGGCTCCTCGAAGAGGTGCGTGGCGCCCTCCACGACGGCCAGCCGGGTGGGGCAGCGCATCGACTCCTGCGCCCACCGGTTCAGGCCGAGCACCTCGGCGTCCTCGCTGCCGACGATCAGCAGGGTGGGCGCCTGCACCGAGCGCAGCCGCTCGTCCGCGAGGTCGGGGCGGCCTCCGCGGGAGACCACGGCCGCGATCGAGGCTCCGGGCTCGGCCGCGGCCCACAGGGCGGCGCCGGCGCCCGTGCTCGCCCCGAAGTACCCGACCGGGGACGTCGCGGAGCCGGGCTGCTCGCGCAGCCACGCCGTGGCCAGGAGCAGCCGCTCGGCGAGCAGGCCGATGTCGAAGACGTTGCCGCGGTCCGTCTCCTCCCCGGCGGTGAGCAGGTCGAGCAGCAGGGTGCCGAGCCCCGCGTGCTGCAGCACGGAGGCCACGTACTGGTTCCGCGGGCT
Organism: Kocuria himachalensis; assembly: GCF_054784195.1. NCBI lineage: Bacteria > Bacillati > Actinomycetota > Actinomycetes > Micrococcales > Micrococcaceae > Kocuria > Kocuria himachalensis. Next base: position 31,159 of record NZ_BAAGPL010000020.1, on the reverse strand, counting down.
GTGCCGGCTGCTGCCGCTGCCGTGGGCGAAGACCACCACCCCGGCGCCGGGCCCCGGCAGGTGCAGGTGGGCCGCGAGCTGCTCGCCCCCGGCCGGGATGCGCACGTCGGCGTCGACCGGATAGCCGTGGGCGGCCTGCCCCGCCCGGGACGGCGGGGGCAGCTCCGGCTGGTGGCGGCGCCGGGCGGCGTCGAGCAGGGCCACCACCTCGTCGTCCTCCGTGGCGGAGAAGTCCCGGTAGTGGTAGCCGACGGCCGTGAAGTACGGGGGCGTCGCGAGACAGATCACCTCGTCCGCCTCGACCACCCGGCCCAGGGCCTCCTGCGGGGCCACCGGGACGGCCAGCACCACGCGCGCGGCGCCCAGCTGGCGGGCGATCCGGCAGGCCACGCGGGCCGTGGAGCCGGTGGCGATGCCGTCGTCGACGACCAGGGCGGTCCGCCCGGTGAGGTCGACCCGCTCCCGGCCCTCCCGGAAGCGCGTCGTCCGGGCCTCGAGCACGGCCCGCTCCCGCGCCTCGATCTGCTCGAGCTGCGCGTCCGTCACCCCGAAGTACTGCAGGGTCCGCTCGTCGAGCACGCGGGCCCCCTCCTCCCCGATGGCGCCCATGGCCAGCTCGGGCTGGGAGGGGACCCCCAGCTTGCGCACCACGATGACGTCCAGCGGCGCGTCGAGGATGCGGGCCACCTCGTGGGCCACGGGCACCCCGCCGCGGGGCAGCCCCAGCACCACCACGTCCTGCCCGCGCAGGGACCTCAGCCGCTTCCCCAGCTGCCGCCCGGCCTCGACCCTGTTCTCGAAGACCACCATGGTCCCCACCGCCTCTCCGGCGGGCGCGCGGCCCGCCGACCTCCGGTGCTCCCCCGGCTCCGCCCGCGCCCCCGGGTCCCGTGGGCCGCCGCGGAGGACTCCAGCGTAGGCAGGCGGGGAACGCGGTGGAAGGCCCGCGGGCCAGGTGACGGACGTGGACAACGGAGCAGGCCCGCCCCACAATGTGAGCACGCCCCGGCGGCCGGCCGCGGACCCGGGCGCCCCGGACGGACGTCCCGCACCGGCGGGGGAGACGGAGCACGCCGCATGAAGGACCGCACGCAGGACAGCGCCGAGAACCGCGCGGACGGCAGGATCGTGCGGACGGTCTACACGTTCTTCCTGGGGCTGCTGCTGGCCCTGTTCGTCGGTCTCGGCGTCGCCACGGTCCACCCCGGCCCGGAGGAGCCCGCGCCGCCCCCGGCGGTCGCGATGGCGCGGGAGACCCGCGAGCTCGCCCCGGAGGAGCAGCAGCAGTGGGCGGCCTACGAGCGCGGGTGGGAGGCGTGGGAGGTCGAGCACATGCGGTACAGCCGCGACGTCGGCGTGATCGCCCTGGTCGCGTCCGTCGTGCTGCTGGGGGTGAGCCTGGCCGTGGAGCGGCGCCGACCGGTGCTCGCCCACGGCGTGCTGCTCGGCGGCCTGTTCACGCTGCTGCACAGCGTGGTCCGCAGCCTGGTCTCGCAGGACACCGTCGCCACGTTCGCCGTGGTCACCGTGGCGCTGGTCGTCGTGCTGTACCTCGGCTACCGCCGGTTCGTGGACCGGCCCACCGAGTCCGGTGACCCCTGGGGCCCGCCCCGCGTGGTGGTCAGCGACAACGGCAAGCACCCGTCCCGCCGCTGAACGCGCCGGGTGCCGGCCGGCCGGTCAGAGGGGCAGCGGCAGCTTCTCGTCGAGCACGGCCCGGACGGCCGCGACGTCGACGTCCGTGACGGAGGCGTGCTCCCAGGCCGGCCGGTTGTCCTTGTCCACGAGGACCGCTCGCACGCCCTCGGCGAAGTCGGGGCGCGCGATCGTGTCCGCGGCGAGGCGCAGCTCCCGCTCGAGGCAGGAGCGGACGCTGTCGTCGGCCGCCCCGCGCTCGAGCAGCTCGAAGGTGCGCACCAGCGAGGAGGGGCTCATCCCCGCGAGGTCCTCCGGCGCGGCGGCGACGATCTCCTCGAGGGTCGGGGCGCCGTAGCGCTCCTCGATCTGCTCCCACCGCGCCACCACGGAGGACGGCTCGGGCTCGCGCGCGAAGCGGGACAGGGCGTCCTCCGGGCCCTCCTCCACCACGGCGCCGGCGAGGGCCTCGAAGTCCTCGTCCGCCACGAGGACGTCGGCCAGCCCGAGGGCGACGGCGTCCGCGCCGCTGACCCGCTGCCCGCCGAGGGCGAGCCAGCGGCCCACGGCCAGGCCCTGCTCGCCGCGGCGGTCCGGCCGGGAGACGCGCGGCAGGAACCAGGAGGCGCCGATGTCGGTGAAGAAGCCGATCTTCGTCTCGGGCATCGCCATGACCGTCGAGGGGCCCACCACGCGGTGGGACCCGTGCACGGAGATGCCCATGCCGCCGCCCATGCAGATCCCGTTCATGAGCGCCACGTAGGGCTTCGGGTAGTCCGCGATCAGGCAGTCGAGGGCGTACTCGACGGCGAACACCCCGGTGGCCTCCTCCGTCAGCCCGCCGAGCACGGCGTCGCGGACCTCGCGGATGTCGCCGCCGGCGCACCACGCCCGCGGTGAGGCGGAGGTGACCAGCACGTGGCGCACGGAGTCGTCCTCGCGCCACGCGTCGAGCGCGGACTTGAGGTCGCGGTACATCTGCGCGGTCAGCGCGTTGAGCTGACGGGGCCGGTTGAGCACGATGCGCCCGGTGCCGTTGCGGACCTCGGTCAGGACGTGCTGCGCGGTGCCGGTCGTGGCGGTGTCGGTCATGGCTCCCACCCTGCCACGGGCGGGGCCGCCGTGTCATGGCTCACACGCCCGAGGGCGGCCACTGTCCCCGCTGGGTCAGGAGCGCGGCGAGCAGGTCCGCCCGGTCCGTGACGATCCCGTCGACCCCGAGCTCGAGCAGCTCGGCCATCTCCGCCGTCTCGTTGACGGTCCACACGTGCACGTCGATGCCGTGCCGGTGGGCGAAGCCCAGGAAGCGAGGCGTCACGAGCTGGACCTCCGTCCCGCCCCGCATCCGGTAGCGGCGGGGGATCTGCACGGTGTCGAACGGCTCGATCCACCGGGCGGCCGCCCGCCGGGCGAGACGCCAGCTGGGCCCGCCCAGCCACGAGCACACGAGCAGCAGGCGCATCCCCTCCTTGCCGGAGGACGTGGGCACGGTCCGGCCGTCGAGCTCGCGGATCCGCCGCAGCGTGCGGCGCCGGCGGCTCTCGGAGAAGGAGGTCACCCGCACCCGGTCCACGGCGCCGAGCTCGTGGAGCAGCACCGGCAGGGCCGCCACGGACGCCTCGTCCTTGACGTCCACGTTGAACTTCAGCTCGGGGAACTCCGTCAACAGGTCCGAGAAGCGCGGGATGCGCCCGGCACCGGCGACGCGCTCGGCGCTGATCTGCGCCCAGGTCAGCGAGGAGACCTTCCCGCTGCCGCCGGTGACGCGGTCGAGGGTCTCGTCGTGGAAGGACAGGACCACGCCGTCGGCCGTGGTGTTGACGTCCGTCTCGATCCACTCGTAGCCGAGGTCCCGGGCCGCGCGGAAGGCGTCGAGGGTGTTCTCGGCCCCGTCCCGGCAGAAACCGCGGTGGGCCAGGGCTGCGGGGGTGTGGCGCCGGCGCGCTGGAGGGGTCACCCCCCTATTGTTACCCCGTGGTAGCAGATTGTCCCGCCCATGACGCGCCAGGTCGGCGGCGGCGCAGCAGCGCCTCGATCACCTGGGCCACCCCGTCCTCCTCGAAGGGCGGGGCCACGCGGCCCACGGCGCGCGCGACCGCGGGGTGCCCGCTCGCCATCGCGTACCCGTGGGCGGCCCAGGTGAGCATCTCGAGGTCGTTGGGCATGTCGCCGAAGGCCATCACCTCGTGCGGGCGGATGCCGCGCTCGGCCGCGTACTGCTCGAGGGTGCGAGCCTTGGTGAGCCCCTTCTGGCCCATCTCCACGAGCGGGGCCTCCGCCACGGAGTGCGTCACGGACAGCCTGCCCGCTACGAGCTCGGCGAGCGCCCGGAAGTACTCCTGCGGGTCGGCGGTGTCCAGCTTGGCCAGGAACTTCACGAGCCCCTGGCCCTCCGGCACCCGCTCCCGCAGGGCCCCGACCAGGGGGTCGCCGATCTCCATCCTGTCGGTGCGGGCCCATCCGTGGTCCGTGAAGACGCCCTCGAGCGTCTCCGCCGCGAACAGCGTGCCGGGGTGCCGGGCCGCGACCTCGTCCATGACCGCGAAGGCGTCCCGGGCCGGGAACAGGCTGGACTCCACGACCAGGTCCGCCCTGAGGTCGTAGACCACCGCACCGTTCGAGCAGATGACCACGCCCTCGTGGCCCAGCTGCTCGCGCAGGGGGTCGAGCCAGCGCATGGGCCGGCCCGTCACGAACACCACGTGGATGCCGCTGTCCTGGGCGGCCCGGATCGCGTCGACGGTGCGCGGGCGGAAGCGGAAGTCGGGCCCCAGGACGGTGCCGTCGAGGTCGCTGGCGATCATCCTGATCGGCGCCGCCCCGGGGACCTCCGGATCGGGGCTCACGGGTGTTCTGCCACCTACGCCTCGTGGATCCCGGTGAGGCAGGCGCGCGCGATCCCGGAGCTGAACAGCTGGAAGTTCACGACGGCGGGGCTGGCGGTCTCGTCGACCTCGATCTGCTCCTCGGCCACCGCGGTCACGCACACGATGTAGCGGTGCGGCCCGTGGCCGGGGGGCGGCGCGGCCCCCACGTACTCGTCGGTGCCGCCGTCGTTGCGGTGCTTGACCGCCCCGGCGGGCGGGTCGGCCGCCGCGCCGCGCTCGAGGGAGGTGACCTCGGCGGGGATGTTGGACAGGCACCAGTGCCAGAAGCCGCTGGGGGTGGGGGCGTCCGGGTCGAAGACCGTGACCACGTAGCTCTTCGTGCCCTCCGGGGCGCCGGACCAGCTCAGCTGCGGGGACACGTCCTGGCCGCCGGCGCCCATGATGCCCGAGAGCTGGGCCGGGGCGAGCGGCCCGCCGTCGGCGATGTCCTCGGAGGTGAGGGTGAAGCTCGGCAGGTCGGGCAGGTCTGCGTACGGGTCGCGGTCGGGCACGGGCTCTCCTCCGGGTCGGGATCAGGGTCGGGTCGGGTGAGGAACCGCTCAGGTCGTGGGCAGCTCGTCCGTGCGGGGCAGGTCGGCGCCGGCGCGGGAGACCGTGACGCCGGCCGCCGCGGCGGCGTAGCGCAGCAGCTCGCCGACCTGCTCCTCGTCGAGGTTGTCGATCCGCTCGCGGGCCGGCGCGCCCGTGTAGCCGTGGTCGGTGAGCCAGGCGAGCAGCGCGGCCATGAAGGAGTCCCCCGCCCCTACGGTGTCCACGACCGTGGTGCGGGCGGCGGGCACCTCCACCCCGCGCGGACCGGTGGCGCGGGTGCGGGCCCAGGGCCCCAGGGGGCCCCGGGTGACGACGACGAGCTCCGCGCCGGCCTTGAGCCAGGCGCCGGCGCTCTCCTCGATGCTGCGGTGGGGGTACAGCCACAGGAGGTCCTCGTCCGAGGCCTTCACGACGTCGGCGAGGGCCACGAGCTGCTCGGCCCGGGCCCGCGCGTCCGAGGAGTCGGGGATGATGGACGGCCGGCAGTTGGGGTCGTAGGAGATCAGGGCCGTGCGGTGGGCCTGCTCCACGGCGTGCAGGACCCTCGAGGCGCCGGGCTCGAGCATCGCCCCGATCGAGCCGACGTGCAGCAGGGCGGTGTCCCGGAGCAGCTCGCCCAGCTGCTCGTCCGAGAGGTCCAGGGACCAGTCCAGCTGGAAGTCGTAGGTCGCGGCGCCGTCGTCCCCGATGACGGCCTCCGCCACGGACGTGGGCCGCGCGTCGGCCTCGAAGGGCAGGAGGACGCCGTTGTCCCGCAGGTGCGCCTCGACCTGCGTGCCGTACTCGTCCTCGCCGTAGCGGCCGAGGAACTGCACCTCGTGGCCGAGCCGGGCCAGGCCCACGGCCACGTTCATGGGGCTTCCCCCGGCGTGCGCGCGAGGCTCCTGGCCGCGCTTCGAGACCACGTCGACGAGCGCTTCACCGATGACCGTCAGCATGCCCTCACGGTAGCACCCGCCGGTCCCCCGCCCCGGCGCCGGACCGGGCGCCGGACCGGGCGCCGGACCGGGCGCCGGACCGGTCCGCCGGGCCCGTAACGGGGCCCTCCCCGCGCGCCCGTGCCCTTAGAATGGGAGGCGGCGTCCTGCGCAAACCGCAGCGGCGCGCGCACCCGACCGCGCAACGAGGCGCGGCACGTCACGGCCGGACACGATGACGTCCCCGGCCGAGGAAGAGAGTCATTCTTGAGCACTCCTGAAAGCTGGGCCGACCGCGAGGCACTCGCCGAGGGCATCGTCCCCCTGGTCGGACGCCTGCACCGTGAGAACAAGGTCGTGCCGACGGTCTACGGCCGCTCCCTCGTGCACAAGTCCGTCACCCAGATCATCAAGGCGCACCGCTTCGCCCGCCGCATCGACGGCGAGGAGCTGCCCCTCGAGGACACGACCCGACTGCTCGAGGCCATGTCCGGGCTGAACCTCGGCACCTGCGCGGTGGATCTCGGCAAGCTCAACCGGCTCGCCCAGGAGTCGGACCAGGACCTCGAGGCGTTCCTGCGCGAGGAGCTCGCCCCCGTCGTGGACCGCAGGTCCCAGAACTCCCCGGAGTCCCAGGACGTGGTGCTCTACGGGTTCGGCCGCATCGGCCGCCTGCTCGCCCGCATCCTCATCAACCGCAACGACGGCACCGGCCTGAACCTGCGCGCCGTCGTGGTGCGCAAGAAGCCGGGCAACGACCTCGTCAAGCGCGCCTCCCTGCTGCGCCGCGACTCGGTGCACGGCAAGTTCGACGGGACCATCCACGTCGACGAGGAGAACAACGTCATCACGGCCAACGGGGTGGCCATCAAGTTCATCTACGCGAACGACCCCACCGAGATCGACTACACCGCCTACGGGATCGACAACGCGATCGTCGTGGACAACACGGGCGTGTGGCGCGACGAGGCCGGCCTCTCGAAGCACCTGCAGGCCAAGGGCGTGGCCAAGGTGCTGCTCACGGCGCCGGGCAAGGGCGACCTGAAGAACATCGTGTGCGGGGTCAACGACGACGTCATCACCGCGGAGGACACCATCCTGTCCGCCGCGTCCTGCACCACCAACGCGATCACCCCGGTCGTGAAGGTGCTCCACGACAAGTACGGCATCGCGCAGGGCCACGTGGAGACGGTCCACTCCTACACCAACGACCAGAACCTCATCGACAACTGGCACAAGGGCGACCGCCGGGGCCGCTCCGCCGCCCTGAACATGGTCATCACCGAGACCGGTGCCGCGAAGGCCGTGGCGAAGGCCCTGCCGGAGATGGCCGGGAAGCTGACGGGCAACGCGATCCGCGTCCCCACCCCGGACGTGTCCATGGCCATCCTCAACCTGCAGCTCGAGCAGGCCCCGGAGTCCGAGGACGCGGTCAACCAGTACCTGAAGGACATCTCGCTGAACTCGTCCCTGCGCAAGCAGATCGACTACACCGACTCCCCCGAGATCGTGTCCACCGACTTCGTGGGCTCCCGCCGCGCGGGCGTCGTCGACGGTCTCGCGACGATCGTCAACGGCAGTTCGCTGGTGCTCTACGTCTGGTACGACAACGAGTTCGGCTACTCCTGCCAGGTCGTGCGGGTGCTCGCCCGGATGGCCGACATCGCCATGCCGCAGTTCCCGGCCGAGCGGGTCGCGGTCGGCGCCGTCGCCGGCTGATCCCGTCCCGACCGCGAGGGGCCGTGGCCCGTCGGTGCGCCGCGCGCCGACGGACCACGGCCCCTCGCCGTGCCAGGGCACCGCGGCCCCGCTGGGGCGCCCCAGCCCCGGGGCCCGTCGTGCCGCACGTCAGGCGGTGAAGAAGGCCCCCGCGACGGCCCCGAGGGCCGCGACGTCGTCCACGTGGCACAGCTCCCGGGCGGAGTGCATCGACAGCAGGCCGATGCCGACGTCGATGGTGCGCACGCCCAGCCGGGCGGCCGTGATGGGACCGATCGTGGACCCGCACGGCACGCGGTTGTTGGAGACGAACTCCTGGTAGCCCACTCCGGCGCGCGCGCAGGCCTCGGCCCAGATCCCGGCGCCCACGGCGTCCGTGGCGTAGTGCTGGTCCGCGTTGATCTTCAGCAGCGGCCCCGCCCCGGGCACCGGCCGGTTCACGGGGTCGTGGTGGCCCTGGTAGTTGGGGTGCACCAGGTGCCCGGCGTCGGCGGACAGGCACACGGACCCGGCCAGGGAGCGCCGGTGCTCGGCGGGGGAACGACCCAGGCCCTCGCTGATGCGCACCAGCACGTCCTCGAGGAACGGCCCCGCGGCGCCGGAGCGGGTGCGGGAGCCGATCTCCTCGTGGTCGAACGCGGCGAGCACCGCGATGTGCCGGCCCTGCTCGACCGTCTCCGCCTCGCGGGCGAGGGCGCTCAGCCCGGCGTGCACGGAGGACAGGTTGTCCAGCCGCCCGGAGGCGAACAGCGTCCCGCCCTGCCCGAACACGGCGGGGGGCTGGGAGTCCGCCAGCACCACGTCGTAGCCGACGATCCGGGCCGGGTCCACGGGCCCGCCGTCCACGTGCTCGGCCAGCAGCGCGAGGACGTCCGCGTCCTCCGGCTGCCCCACGCCCCAGACCGGCTGCACGTGCTGCTGCCGGTCGAGCTGCAGGCCCTTGTTGGCGTCGCGGTCCAGGTGGATGGCGAGCTGAGGGATGCGGGCCACGGGGCCGGTCGCGGTCAGGTGCTCGACCGGGGCGCCGTCCGTCCCGCGGAGCACGAGCCGGCCCGCCAGGCGCAGCTCACGGTCCAGCCACGAGTTCAGCAGCGCCCCGCCGTAGGTCTCGACCCCGGCCTGGTGCCAGGTGTGTGCCGTGGTGGTGGGCCGGGGCTTGAGCTTGAAGCCCGGCGAGTCGGTGTGCGCGCCGATGATCCGGAACCCCGCCGCCGGCGGGACCTCCGCGGGGGTGGCCCACGCGATGACCGCCCCGTCGCGGAGCACGTAGCGCCTCCCGCGGACGCCGGTCCGGGCCCAGTCCTCCGTCTCGTCGAGGCGGACGAAGCCCGCCTCCTCCAGCCGGGAGGCGGCGGCGTGGGCCGCGTGGAAGGAGCTCGGCGACTCCATCACGTAGCGGCCGAGGTCCTCGACGGCGGACCGGGGGTCGACTGCTGTGCTCGGTTCCATGACGTCAGTCTACGAAAGGGGCTGGGGCGCGGGTCCCGGCGCCGGCCCCGCCCAGTGACCGGGACAGGCCGGCGGGCCGGGGCACACCCAGGCACCGGGTCCGTGGCCCGTCCGTCCGGGGCCGGCCGCGAGGAGGGCGGGCGGCCCCGGCGGGTGCACGGTCCGGGTCACCTCGACGCCGCGCCGGCGCGCGCCGCGGACCACGAGCCACGCGAAGAGCAGCTGCATGCCTGCCGAGATGGCGAGGGCCACCCAGGTCGACTCCTCCGCGTCGGGATCGGACAGGCCGAGGGCCCCGAAGAGCGTGGCGATCACGTTGTTGACCACGTGCAGGGCGATCGCCGCCTCGAGCCCGCCGGTGCGCCAGGTCAGCCAGCCGGCGACGACCGCCATGACCGCCACCGCCAGCAGCCCCCACGTGTCGTAGAGGTGCCCGAACGTGAACAGGGGCACCGGCAGCAGGATCGCGAACACGGGCCGGCGCAGCCACCGACCCACGGTCTGCAGCAGGTAGCCCCGGAAGACGAGCTCCTCCGCCGCGCACTGCAGCGGGACCACCAGCACGATCATCGCGATCAGCCACCAGAAGCCCTCCACCGGCTGCGGGGCGGTCAGCGAGCCCAGCAGCGCGTACTCCACGAGGGCGGCGGCCGCGTGGCCGACCGCGTAGACCGCCAGGGCCACGAGGAGGCACCGGCCGAGGAGGCCCCAGCGCAGCCGCCCCGTCACGGACAGCAGCAGCCCGAGGGGCCGGGGACCCGTGATGGCCCGGGCCGCCAGCAGCGCCGGGATCATGAGGACCAGGGAGAAGAACAGCATGAAGAAGATCGCCGGGTCCATGATGTCCAGGGCCGTGGCGTCGAGGAAGACGTCGTCCAGGGCCTCCTCGCCGCGCACCGCCAGGAGGCCCACGGCCCAGACGACGGCGAAGACGATCGTCAGCACCAGGTAGAAGGACCCGAAGAGCAGCAGCTCCACGAGCGGCTTCCACCACCGGTGGTCGGGGTCGGCGTGGCCGAGCCGGTGGTACGGCAGGAGCCGGGGGCCGGGGCTCGCGGGGTGCTCGTCGAGGGACCCCTGGCTCCAGGGGGCGGCGCGCGTGGTCATGCCTCCCACGGTATCCGCAGCCGGGCCCTTCCGGACACGCGACAGTTCGGGGTGCGTGTCCTCGGCCGCCGGGGGCTCACCGGGCGTAGCGGTCCACGAACGCGGCGAGGATCTTCTCGGGCTCCGTCACGGGCGGCCCGGTGCGGATGCGGTCCTTGACGTCCTCGGCCTCGGCGAGCGGGAAGTACCCGTGCTCCTTGTACGCCTCGATCCGGTTGAGCAGCGCGGGGGCGTCCAGCTCGGGGTGGAACTGGGTCGCGTAGAGGTTCTGCTTGATCCGGAACATCTGGACGGGGCACCCCGTGCCGGTGGCCAGCAGGACGGCGGCGGGCGCGAGGGTGCGCGTGCCCTCCTTGTGGCCCACGAACCCGTGGAACGCGGACGGGAACTCCCGGAGCAGCGGGTCCCGCAGCCCCTCCTCGGTGAGGGTGATCTCGATGACGCCGATCTCCTCGCCGCGGGTGCGGTCCACGATCCCGCCCTGGTGCGTGCCGAGGGTGCCGACGCCGTAGCAGGCGCCGAGGAAGGGGAAGTCCCGGGCGACGACCTCGTCGAGCAGGTCCCGCATCTCGGCCTCGGCCCGGCGCTGCACCTCGGACTTCAGCTGCGGCGGGTCGGAGGAGTTGAACGGGGACCCGCCGATGATGACCCCGGAGTAGTGCCCGAGGTCGATGGCCGGCATGGGCCCGGCCTCCAGCCGGACCCGGTGGAGGCTGCTCTCCTGCAGCCCGCTGAAGCGGCACACGGTCTCGTACTCCTCGTCCGCGACGTCGTCCTCGGCGCGGGTGGCGAGCAGCAGGAAGGGCTTCATGACTCCATCGTAGCCAGCGCCGGGGCGGCCTCCCGCCCGGTCAGGGGACGAGGCGCTCCCGGTGGGCGTAGGCGTTGAACGAGGTCCCGCGGCTGAAGCCCAGCAGGGTGACGCCCGTCCGGTCCGCGAGGTCCACGGCGAGGGCCGAGGGCGCCGAGACGGCCGCGAGCGCCGGGACGCCGGCCATGTACGCCTTCTGCACCAGTTCGAACGAGGCGCGGCCCGAGACCTGCAGGACGCAGGAGCGCAGGGGTAGCAGGTTCTCGCGCAGCGCCCAGCCCACGACCTTGTCCACGGCGTTGTGCCGCCCCACGTCCTCGCGGACGCACAGCAGCTCGGGCCCGTCGTCGCCGGTCCCGGCGGGGCCGTCCGGGAAGCGGAAGAGACCCGCGGCGTGGACGCCACCGGTCGTGGAGAACAGCTTCTGCCCGCTGCGCAGCCGGTCCGGCAGGGCGAGGAGCGCGGGCACGGACAGCCGGGTCCGGTCCTCGGCCGGGTCGAAGGAGGAGACCTTCGTGACGGCCTCGATGGACGCCGTGCCGCAGACCCCGCACGACGACGACGTGTAGACGTGCCGCTCCATGGAGGTGTCCGGCAGGGCGACCCCGGGCGCGAGCCGCACCTCCACCACGTTGTAGGTCCGCTGCCCGTCCGGGCCGATGCCGCTGCGGTAGTCCATCTGCACGATCTCCGACGGCGCGCGCACCACCCCCTCGGAGACGAGGAAACCGGCCACGAGGTCGAAGTCGTGGCCGGGCGTGCGCATGGTGACGGTGAACGGGCTGCCGTTGAGCCGGATCTCCAGGGGCTCCTCGCCGGCCAGGGTGTCCGCGCGCCCGGTCCCGTCGCCGTCGGCGGTGTACCGGTGCACGCGGCGTCGCTGGGAAGCGCGGGTCATGGTGGTCCTCCGGTCCCGGCCCCTCCGGGTGGGAGGCCTCCCCCGGAATCCTAGGCCCGCCCCTGCCTGAGGCCGAAGCGGGGACATTACTGAACAGTAACGTCAGGTGAAGTGGGGACAGGGCAGATCTGTTCTTATGCATAGACTTTTGTCTAGGGTTGACGTGTCAAGGGAATTCGGCGGCAGGGCTGCCGGCGGATTCCCCGGGCGATCCACTGCGGTACCACGGGCCGGCGCGCCGAGGCGCGGCCGTCGCAGCGGGTCCTCCGTCCCCCGTGATCCGGGGGGACGGGCGGCCCGCCGCCTCCGCGGACACCCACCGGATGCCCGGCACGACACGCGCACCGATCCCGCGCGTCCTCTCCTCTCACCCCTCTCTCGCTCGAAGGCGGAACCATGAACACTGCATCGCAGACCCCCCTGTCCGAGTCCCCCGTGCAGGGCGGCAAGAACCGGCGCGCCGGCAAGGCCGTCCTGGCCGGCGCCGTGGCCGTGGGCCTCCTCGCCGCCGGCGGCGGCACCTTCTCGAAGTGGTCCGAGGAGAAGGCCATCGCCTCGCAGGACATCATCACGGCCGGCGAGCTCTCCATGGCGAACACCACCGCCTCGTGGAAGGACGGCGCCGGGAACACGATCCGGCCGGCCAACTACCAGATCGTCCCCGGCGACACCATCGAACTCCACGCCTCCACCACGGTGATCGCGAAGGGCGACAACCTGGAGGGGACCCTGGAGCTGCAGCTTCCGGCACAGCTGCAGCAGGAGATCGACGCTCTCGAACGGGCCGGCTACGTGTCCTACGACGTCACCCTGACCAGTGGCGACAAGTCGGCCGAGGACTCTTACCCGATCACCGCGGAGGACAACGGGGACGTCGTGACGGCCGTCGCCACGTTCACCTGGCACGCGGACAGGACCACCGGCAGCGACGGCGAGAACGTGTCCAAGTCGCTGAGCGGCACCAAGCTCGTCCTCGCCCAGCAGTGACCGCCCGGGGCCGACCGGCCCCGGAGGACCCCGGTGCGGCGGCGACGCCGCACCGGGGCGCTCCGCCCCTCTCACCCCGTCTCATCCCCCAGAGGCTCCCATGACGCGCACTCCCCGCCCCTCGACCGCCGGCCGCGCCCTCGCCGCCGCCGCGGCCTCGCTCCTGGCCCTGACGCTGCTCGGCAACGGTCTCGGGACGGCCGCCCGCTGGTCCGACACGGCACCGCTCGAGACGCGGGCCGTCAGCACCGGCGCCCTCGACGTGGCGCTGGAGCCCGCGCGGGCGACCCTCCACCACACCGACCTCGATCCCGCGACCGGCGCCGTCCGGCGCGAGAGCACCGACCTCGCCGGAGCGGCGGACGCCCTGTCCGCGCTGGCCCCCGGCGACACCCTCGTCGTCACGACCCGCGCGGTCCTCGACGTCGAGGGCACGAACCTCACCGCGGCCCTCACGGTCGACCCCGGCGTGCCGGCCGGCAGCGCGGTCGTCCCCCGCATGGAGCTGGTGCCGGTCTCCGGCGCGCTGCCGCTGTCCCCCGGCCCGTCCTCCTGGGCCGTGACCGCGGCCCACGACGGCGGCGCCTACGACGTCACCGTCTCCTACGAGGTCTCCCCGGACCCCTCCGCCCAGGGCAGGACCGTCGAGCCGGGCCCCCTCACGGTCGCCCTCACCCAGAACTGATCCCCCCAGGAGTTCCCTTGAGCCAGTTCCGCACCCCCATGGCCTACGTGCTCGGCGTCCTCGTCCTGCTGGCCGTCATCGTCCTCACGACCCCGAACGGCGGGACCCACGCACGCTGGTCCGCCACCGGTCAGGCGCACGTGCCCGCCATGACCACGGGCCGGGTCGGATTCGAGGTCGGCGGCGTCGAGAGCTCGGCGACCCTGACCAACACCTCTGGGTTCGGTGTCCGGTACCGGCCGCTCCACGTCTCCCTGGTCGACTCCGCCGGGGGGTCCGTGGCGCCGCCGGAGGGCATGCGCTTCGCCTACCGCACCGGCGCGGACTGCGGCGCCGCACCGTCCCCGGCGCGGTGGACCGCCGTCGCGCCGGGCGGGACCGCCCCGGTGGCCGTCCTCGGGGAGACCCGGGCGCCCCTGGAACGGGACCGGCCCGCGAGGATGTGCCTGGCCGTCTCGACCGACGCCGTGGCCCAGGACGCGCTGCGCCCGCTGGACGGGCAGGTGCTGCAGGTCGTCACGGAGGTGGAGGCCGTCTCCCTCGGGGACGGCACCTGGTCGGCGACCCGCTCCTGGACGGTGCCGTTCAGGGTGGAGCTGCCGCCCGTGGAGCAACCGCCCGTGACCGCTCCTGTCCTCCCGGTGGTGCAGGACGCCGCGCAGTGCGGTGCGGACAACGGCGCCGCACTGCTCCGGTGGTCCTGGGACGGCGGCCCCGGCGTCCCGGCCGTCACGGAGTGGCAGGTCCGCGTGCGGCCCGTGGGCACCACGGGGGCATCCACGCTGGTGAAGGCCGTGCCAACGTCCACCGCACGGGAGGCCCGGATCACTGCCGCCGAGCTCCTGGGCGCGAACCATTCGTCCAGCCGGGACTACCAGGTCCTCATCCGTGCCGTGTTCGCCGACGAAGGCACCACCCCCGTGGACAGCATCTATGCGTGGACGATCAAGGCCCCCGGCAAGAGCGGCCACATCAACTGTGAAGGACTCCCGTCATGACCACCGTGCTCCGCAGGACCCTCCACCCGATGCTCGTGCTCGCACTGGCCGCGGTGGCCGCGCTGCTGCTCGCCGTCGTCGTCGTCCCGCTCGCGCTGGGCTGGGTGCCTCTGACGGTGCTCTCCGGTTCGATGGAGCCGACCGTCCCGACCGGCAGCCAGGTCGTCGTCGCGCCCCTCGAGGGCGAGGACGACGCCGCGGGGTTGAGCACCGGGGACGTCGTGACGTTCATGCCCCGTCCGGACGACCCGACCCTCGTGACCCACCGGATCGTGGGCGTCGCGGTCGACGGCGAGGGGCGGCGCAGCTTCACGACGCAGGGCGACGCCAACGCCGCCGCGGACGCGGACGCGGTCACCGCCGTCCAGCTGCGCGGCCTGGTCAAGTACCACGTGCCCTGGGCCGGCTACGCCGCCACGCTCCTGGACGCTGAGCAGAAGCGCGGCGGTGTCGTGCTGGTCGCCGCGGCCCTGTTCGGCTACGCGCTGTGGCAGCTCGTGGGCGCGGTCCGGGACCGCGGCCGGCCCACGGACGAGGTCACGGACGGGATCACGGACGGGACCACCGACGAGGACGCGGAGCCGGTGTTCCCGGGCGAGGCGCGGACGGAGACGCTCCCGGTCGTGGCCTCCGCCGCCCCCGGCCGCTGAGCCGCTCCACCACCGCTGCGGAGCCTGCTCGTCCTCCCGGCCCGGCGACATCGGCCCGACGGCCCCGCGACATCGGCGTGGCCGTCGTTGCCGGGACCCGGGGTCGGGTCCATGATGGGGTCCATGACTGAGACTCCGCTCACGCACGTCGACGAGAACTGGCAGCGCGCCCTCGTGGTGGTCGCGCACCCGGACGACATGGAGTTCGGCGCCGCCGCGGCCGTGGCCCGCTGGACCGGACAGGGCAAGGACGTGGTCTACTGCCTCGTCACCAGCGGGGAGGCCGGCATCGACGGACTCGAGCCGCAGCAGTGTGGCCCGCTGCGGGAGGCGGAGCAGCGGGAGTCGTGCCGGATCGTGGGCGTGGCGCAGGTGGAGTTCCTGCACCTGCCGGACGGGGTGCTCGAGTACGGGGTGGCGCTGCGACGGCGGCTCGCGGAGGTGGTCCGCCGGCACCGCCCGGACGTGGTGATCACCAACAACTTCCGCGACACCTGGGACAACGCCACCAACCTCAACCAGGCGGACCACATCGCCACGGGCCGGGCCACCCTGGACGCCGTGCGGGACGCCGGCAACCGGTGGATCTTCCCGGAGCAGCTCGAGGCGGGCCTGCAGCCGTGGCCCGACGTGCTGGCGGTCTGGGCGGCGGCCTCGCCCGACGCCCGGCACGCGGCGGACGTCACGGAGACCTTCGACGCCGGCGTGGAGTCCCTGCGCGCCCACCGCGCCTACCTCGAGGGCCTCGGCTGGACCGACTTCGACCCGGACGCCTTCCTGCGGGGCAACGCCGCCGCCGTCGGCGAGCGGCTCGGGGTGCCGCTCGCGAGCTCCTTCGAGGTGCTCCCCCTGCAGTGGGGCGGCACCGAGGACTGAGCCTCCTCCCCCGGGCGGGGAGCGCTCAGGCGGGCTCGGGCGCCCGCAGGACCAGGAGCACTAGGAGCACGGCGAGGACCACGAGGGCCGCCACGAAACCCACCGCCCCCGCCCATCCGGTGGCCGTGTAGAAGACACCGCCGGCCGTGCCCAGCACGGACGAACCGGCGTAGTAGAAGAGCGTGTAGAGGGACGAGGCCTGCGCCTTGCCGGTGCGGGAGCGCACCGGCACCCACCCGGAGGCCACCGCGTGCGCGGCGAAGAAGCCGGCGGTGAAGAGCAGCAGGCCCACCACGATCACGGGGATCGACGGGATGAGCGTGGCCAGCAGCCCGGCGAGCATGACGATCCCGCTGCTCGCCAGCACCACCCGGCGCCCGTGGGCCGCCGCGATCCGCCCGGCGGTCCCGGAGGACCAGGTGCCCGAGAGGTAGGCGAGGAACAGGAGGCTCACCACGGTCTGGGACACCCCGAACGGCTCCTCGCCGAGGTGGAAACCCAGGTAGTTGTAGATCGCCACGAACCCGCCCATGAGCAGGAAGCCCTGCAGGTAGAGCACCCACAGACCGGGGTCCGCGAGATTGGCGCGCAGCCGCCCCAGCAGGCCGGCCGGCCCGGCGAGCCGGACGGTCTGGCGCACGAACCCGCGCTGGCGCGGGGCGATCAGCACGAAGACCACGGCCGCGAGCGCGGCGAGCACGCTCACGGTGATCGTGCCGGTCCGCCAGCCGAACGCGTCGCCCACGGGAGCGGCGATGATGCGCCCGGCGAGACCGCCCAGACTGGTGCCCGCCACGTAGGTGCCGGCGGCCACGGCGGCGTGCCGGCGGTCGAGCTCCTCCGCGAGGTAGGCCATGGCCACGGCGGGGATCCCGCCCAGGGCGACGCCCTCCGCGAAGCGCAGCGCCACCACGGCCTCGAAGCTCGGCGCCAGGGGCATGACGAGCCCCAGGGCCGTGGCGGACCCGACGGCCATCACCATGGTCCGCAGCCGGCCCCACCGGTCGGAGACCACGGACCACGGCAAAACGCCCACGGCGAGGCCGAAGGTCGCCGCGGAGACGCCCAGGGACGCCTCCGCGGCGTCGATCCCGAGGTCCGTGGCCATGAGCGGCAGCACGCCCTGCACGGAGTAGAGCTGCGCGAACGTCGCCACGCCGGCGCACAGCAGGGCCAGCAGCACCCGGCGATAGCCCCGGCTGCCGCGGTCGTAGCCGGTCCAGGCGCCGGGCTCAGGCAAGACCCGCGCCGCCTGCGTCCCGGGTCCCGGCCCGCAGCCCGGTGCCCGTCCACAGGGCCAGGAGCAGGAACAGCGCGAGATAGGACAGCGCGGCCACGAGGTCGATGGCCGGCCCGGGGACCCCCAGGGGCCGCAGCCACGCGTCCCAGCGGATCGGCCCCACGTACAGGCCCACGAGGGCGACCCCGCCCAGCACCAGGGCGAGCCGGCGCGGGCCGTCCCGGAGGAACGCCGGCCACGCCTCGACCCACAGCGCCGTGAGCACGAGGCCCCACCACAGGTGGTGGTGGGACCAGGTGACCGGGGACATGTAGAGCATGACGAGGGCGCTGACCGCCACCACGGAGAGGGTCATCCCGCGGGCGGCCAGGACCCGGATCAGCAGCGCGACGCCGACGACCATGGCGAGGACCAGGGCCCAGCGCAGCAGGGGTTCCACCTCCCCGGGGACGCCGAGATGGAGCAGCACCCCCTGCAGCGAGGTGTTGTCGACGTACGCGGTGCTGCCGACGCGTTCGTCGCTGACCACGTCCTCGGTCCAGAACACGACCGCGTCCCGCGGCAGCGCCAGGAAGCCGATCAGCACGGTCGCGGCGAACGTGAGGCCCATCGTGAGGATCGGCTGCAGCTGCCCGCGCACGAGGAACCCCAGCCCGAACGCCAGGGGCGTCAGCTTGATGCCGGCGGCCAGCCCGATCCAGAACCCGCGGGGGACCCTGCCCAGGAGGGTGTCGTCGCGGGTGCGCAGCAGGTCGTAGAGCACGAGGGCGAGGAGCAGCGCGTTGATCTGCCCGAGACCCACGTTGCGCATCCAGGGTCCCGACCACAGCAGCACGGCGGTGCCCGCGGCCACGGCGGTGGCCGGGCCCAGCAGGGCCTGCAGGGGCAGCGGCCGGCCGCGGGCGGCGGCGTAGCGCAGGAGCACGGCCGAGAGGACCGCGGCGAGGCCGATCGTGGTGAGCCCCAGGGCGAGCTCGGTGAGCCACTCGGGCAGGTAGGCGAGCGGCACGAACAGCAGCGCCGCGAACAGCGGGTAGGTGAACGGCAGTCCGCCGTCGTCGTGCGGGCTGAGCCCGGGCCCGTAGAGCTCGTCGTCGAACCCGTGCCGGTCCACCACGGCCATGCCGCCGAGCCGGTAGACGTCCAGGTCGGTGCTGCCGTCGAGGACCAGCCAGACCGACCGCAGCAGCACGCCCACCAGCAGCAGCCACGCCAGTCCGGTCAGCGCCGTCGAGCGTCCGGTGCGGGACGCGGCTGCGGTGGACGCAACGCTCACCAGGGCCTCAGTTCTCGGGTCGGTGCGGGCAGGAGCAGACGCAGGCTGCGGCCCCCACTCTAAGCCCGCCCGGCACCGTCCCGGTCCGTGGGCCCCTCAGGCGCGGGGTCGACCGGCGGCCCCGGTCATCCGCCCCAGCCCGGTCATCCGCCCCACCCCGAGGCCTCCAGGTGGCGCACGACGGATGGCTCGGCGGGCCGGTGGGCGGGCAGGGCGTCGGGGACCAGCAGTTCCACCGGGCTGCATCCCTCCAGGGACTCGTCGTGGTCCATCGCCCAGCGCAGCAGGTCCACCGCGATCGCCTCGACATGACCCGCGGCGGTGAGATCGACGCTGACGGTCACCGGGGGGATCAGCGTCCGGGCCCGGCGCACCAGCGGATACAGGACGTGCTGATTGGCCTCGGTCAGGCACCCGGTGACGACCAGGCGCAGGTAGGCGCCGTCCAGGTCGACCTGGACGAGCACGGAGAGCTTGTGGTCCACGAGAGCATCCTTCGTCGCATGCCATCAGTTGCACGGCCGTCTGCTCGACCTCCGTCCAGAGTAGATATCTCCTTCCGGCTCAGCCACTGACGAGTGCGTTTTCCGGCCTGCCGCGGGGTGAACCGGCCCAGCCGATCGTGCCCCTGCACCGAGGAGCGGGGCGGCGCGGGAACGGGCTAGCCCTTCCGCCACTCGTCGCTCGTCAGGTGGGAGCCCGCCTGCGGCCCCATCTGCACCATGCCGCCGTCCACGACCCAGGACGCTCCGGTGACGTAGGCGGAGGCCGGGGACGCGAGGAACGCGATGACCGAGGCGACCTCGCGGGCGTCCCCGGGCCGGCCCAGCGGCACGCCGGGACGGTGGGTGGCCCGCGGGTTCTCGTCCTCCTGCCCCGTCATGGGGGTGGCGATCTCCCCCGGCGCCACCGAGTTCGCGGTGATCCCGTGCTCCCCCAGCTCGAGCGCGATGGTCTTCACGAGCCCGCCGAGGCCGTGCTTCGCGGCGTCGTAGGCGCTCGAGCCGACCCGTGGCACGTGCTCGTGGACGCTCGTGACGGCGATCAGCCGGCCGCCCCGGCCTGCGGCCACCATCTGCCGCGCCGCCGCCTGGAGGCACAGGAACGCGCCGTCGAGATCGGTGGCCAGCACCTTGCGCCACGTGCCCAGGGACGTCTCCAGGAACGGGACGTTCGCCCCCGTGCCCGAGTTGTTCACGAACACGTCCAGCCCGCCGAGCTCTTCCACGAGGCCGTCGACGACGGCGCCGCAGCTCTCCAGTTCCGTGGTGTCCAGCCGCGCCACCACCGCCCGGCGGCCGTAGGACCGGACCTCCTCCGCCGTCCGTTCGGCGCCCTCCTCGTCCCGGTGCCAGGTGATGCCCACGTCCATGCCCGCGGCCGCGAGCGCCACGGCGGTCGCGCGCCCGATGCCGGAGTCGGAGCCGGTCACCACGGCTGTGCGGGGACTGAAGTCGGAAGTGCTTCCCATGATCATGGCCTTTCCTCCGTGCCGTGCGCTGACCGCTGTGCGGAGCGGCCCGGAGGCATCAGCCTATTCCCGGCGGTGACGTGGCGCACACCCCGAGCTCGGCGACCGGAGCCATTGCGGACGGCGGCCGGGGAGAGGAAGATATTCAGCAAGCTGATGGTCCGCGACGGAGGAGAGCACCATGGCACACCAGGACCCGTCAGGATCGACCGTCCCGGAGGAGTCCCGGGAGCCCGGGGCGGGCCGCCCGGCCCCCTCCACCCCGCGGGGGCGGCGGCAGGAGGTGGTCGCCGCGGAGAAGCGGGAGTTCGGGGGCGTCAAGTTCGGCTCCGCGTTCTTCGGCTGGATGACCGCCACGGGCATCGCCGTGCTGCTCACCGCCCTGCTCGCCGCGATCGGCGCGGGCGTGGGTGTGGCGACCAGCACGGATCCGGGCGAGATCGCGGAACAGGTGGCGCAGGACGCCGGCACCGTGGGCCTCGTCAGCGGCATCGCCCTCGCCCTGGTCCTCTTCGTCGCCTACTTCGCCGGGGGCTACGTGGCCGGGCGCATGGCACGGTTCGACGGCGCCAAGCAGGGAGTGGCCGTGTGGATCTGGGCGATCCTCATCGCGATCGTCCTGGCGGTCCTGGGCGCGGTCGCGGGCGAGCAGTTCAACGTGCTGCGCGAGCTCAACAGCTTCCCCCGGATCCCGATCGGCGAGGGCACCCTGACCACGGGCGGCATCATCGCCCTGGTGATCGCCGTCCTGATCCCGCTGCTCGCGGCCATCCTCGGCGGCCTGGCCGGGATGCGCTTCCACCGGAAGGTGGACCAGGTCGGCATCGACCACCAGTACCGCTCGCACTTCTAGGACCCGTGCGGGTCAGAACTCGAGGACGAGCCGCCCCCGTACGCCCCCGGCCTCGAGCCGGCGGTGCGCCTCGGCGGCGTCCGCGGCGGGCAGGACGGCGGCCACGCGCAGGGAGAGCACCCCGTCCTCCACGTACCGGCGCAGCCGGTCCAGCTTCTCGCCCGAGTGGTACTCCTGGGGCACGCTGATCCGGTGCACGGTGATCCCCCGGCCCGGGTCCCCCGTCCAGCGCCGCACGGTCGCGAACCCGCCGCCGTCCCGGACGGCGGCGGCCGCCTTCTCGTTCAGCACGGCGGCGTCCACGAGGGCGTCGACGCCGTCGGGGAAGAACTCCCGGATCCGCTCGGCGACGTCGTCCCCGCGGGCCACCACGTGGTCGGCGCCGAGGCTGTCCACGAGTTCCAGATCCTGCTCCGCGGCGTCCGCGATCACGGTGAGGCCCTCGTGCTTGGCGAGCTCCACCACGTAGTTGCCCAGCGTCCCGGCGGCCCCGGTGACGGCCAGGGTCTGCTCGGGCTGCAGGTCCAGCACCTCGAGGACCTGCAGGGCCGTGAGCCCGTTCATGGGCAGCGTGGCGGCCGTGGCGAAGTCCGTGTCCGCCGGGAGGCGGGCGATCGAGTCGTCGGGGGCGACCAGGAGCTCCGCGTAGGCGCCTCCGTGCTCCCCGCGCGGCAGGGCGATGGCCATGACCGCCTCCCCCACGCGCCAGGCGCTGCCCTCCCCGACCTCGTCGACGACCCCGGCCGCGTCCATCCCCGGCACGTACGGCGGCCGCAGGTGCTCCACCGGCTGACCGCCGGCGCGCAGCAGGGTGTCCGTGGGGCTGACGGCGGCCGCCCTGACCCGGATCCGCACCTCTCCGGGGCCGGGGTGGGGGTCCGGCACCTCGTGGACGGCGAGGACCTCGGGCCCTCCGAACGACTCGACTCCGATGACTCGCATGCCCGTTCCAACCCCGGGGCGCCCGAACCCATTCCGACCCCGCACCGATGCCGTTCCGATGCCGTTCCGAGTCCGTCCTGACATGCGGGCGGGGATCCCGTCACACCGTTGCGGCCCCGCCCGTCCGGGGCCATGCTGAGGGCGGGTCCCGCCGCACCACGAAGGGGAGCACCATGGCACCGACAGACTTCATCACCCTTCCCGTCTCGGACCTGGAGAGGTCGAAACGGTTCTACTCCCGCCTCGGCTGGCCTCTGCACCCCGCGTTCGAGGGCACCGGCGCCGGGACCGTCGAGATCCGCGAGGACGAGCACGTCATGGTCCTGAGCGAGGACCGCCACCTGCGCCTGGTGGGTCCCGGCAGGCCCGGCACCCCGTCCGACGCCTCCGTCGTCAACGCGCTGTGCGTCGACTCCCCCGACGAGATCGACCCCATCGTGGACCGCGCCGTCCGCGCCGGCGGGACCGAGGGCGACTCCCAGGACTACGGCTTCCTGCGCTCGCGCTGCTTCCGGGACCCCGACGGCCATCAGTGGGAGATCCTGTGGGTCGATCCCGCGGCGGCCTCCGTCCGCGCCGCCCGCCGTCAGCAGTGACCACGGGCACGACGGAGCCCGGTCACCCCGGGTGACCGGGCTCCGTGCCGCCTCGGCGGCTCAGGCGCTCACTTCTCGGAGACGGCCGCCGCGAGCCGCTCGAGGGAGTGCTCCAGGGCGCCCTCCTCGAAGAGCGGGAAGGACACGGCCTTCCTGGCCTCCGGGCTCGCGTGCTCCCACGAGTAGGTCTCGGTGACCAGCGTGGCGCCGGGGCCCTGGGGCTCGAGCTCCCAGATCCACTCCCAGCCCTCGAGCTCCGCGCCCTGTGGCTTGGGCTTCCAGGCGAGGAGCTTGTTCTCGTCGTAGCCGGAGACGGTGTTCTCCATGACGTAGTCGCCGCCCATGTGCTCGCCGTTCATGTTCATCACGAACACCTGGCCGACCTTCTGGATGCGCTGGTCGTCGCCGGAGACGACCGTGCCGGAGCCGTCGATCTGCTGGTGGCGCGAGGGGAGGCTGAGGACGTCGAAGATGGCGTCTGCGGGGGCGTCGATGACCCGGCTGGCGGAAATGCTGTTCTCGGACATGGGCGGTTCCTTTCGTCGAAACGGTACGACCCCACCGTAGGCAGACGGGACCGGCCCGTGGCCAGGACTGTCCGCTCCGCGCGTAGTCTCGGAGGCGCACGGCAGCGGCCGCGCCGGTCGATCAGTAGGGCTGCTGGGACGGGTCCACCTGCTCGATCCACGCCAGCACCCCGCCCTCGAGGTGCGCGACGTCGGGGTGACCGGCGGCCCGCAGCAGGTGCAGGGCCCGCTCGGAGCGCGCCCCGGCCTTGCAGTGCAGCAGCACCCGGCGGCCCGGGGCGATCAGGGCGAGGGCCTCCCCGGACTCGAACTGGCCCAGCGGGACCAGCCGTGCGCCGGGGATCGCCGCGAGCCGGGCCTCGTAGGGCTCCCGGACGTCGACGAGCTCGAAGTCCGCGGCGCCGCGCTCCCGCGCCGCCAGCAGCTCCGCGAGCTCCGGAGCCGTCACCGTCGGCACGCTCCCCGGCACCGGGACGCTTCCCGGCGCCGAGCAGGCGGGAGCACCGTCGTCGGCCGCCGTCAGAGCCGTCACGGGCGGGCGGCCCGGCGCGGGCGACAGCGGGATCTCCCACCAGCGCGCCGAGAGGGCGTCGTAGGTGGCGACCCGGCCGAGCATCGTGGTGCCGATCCCGATGACCAGCTTGACGGCCTCGACCGCCATGGCGGTGCCCAGCAGGCCCGGCAGCACGCCGAGCACGCCGGCCTCGGCGCAGTTGGGCACCGTGCCCGGGGCCGGGGGCACGGGGTAGAGGTCGCGGTAGGTGGGTCCGTGCGCGCCCCAGAACACCGAGTACTGGCCGTCGAAGCGCAGGATCGAGCCCCACACGTGCGGAAGGCCCGCCAGCTCGCACGCGTCGGAGACGAGGTAGCGGGTCTCGAAGTTGTCCGTGCCGTCCAGCACGAGGTCGTAGCCGGCCAGCATCTCCTCCGCGCTGCCCGCGGTGAGCCGCTCGCGGTGCTCCACGACGCGCACCAGCGGGTTGAGGTCGGCGATCCGCGCGGCGGCCGAGGCGGTCTTGGGCGCGCCCAGCGTCGTCCCGCCGTGGATCACCTGGCGCTGCAGGTTGGAGGCGTCCACGACGTCGTCGTCGACGATCCCGAGGGTCCCGATGCCCGCGGCGGCGAGGTAGAGCAGAGCCGGGGAGCCGAGACCGCCCGCGCCCACGCACAGCACCCGGGCGTTCTTGAGCCGCCGCTGGCCCTCCTCGCCGATCTCGGGGACGGTCAGGTGGCGGGCGTAGCGGCGCAGCTCGGCGTCGGTGAGCTCCGCGGCGGGCTCGACGAGCGGGGGCAGGTCCACGGCGCTCAGGCGTCCAGTCCGACCCACTCGGTGGAGCCGTCCGCGAACCGCTGCTCCTTCCAGACGGGCACCTCGGTCTTGATCCTGTCCACGAGCGCGTCGCAGGCGGCGAACGCGAGCTTGCGGTGGGCGGCGGCCACGGCCGCCTCCAGGGCGGAGTCCCCGATCTCCAGGTGGCCGATCCGGTGGGCGGCCCAGATCCGCACCCCGGGGAACTCCTCGGCGACCCGGCGGGCCACGTCCTGGATGGCCCGGTCCGCGCCGGGGTGGCAGGTGTAGTCGAGGCTGGTGACGGGGCGGCCGCCGTCGTGGTCGCGGATGACCCCGCTGAACGACACCACGGCGCCGGTGCGCTCGTCCTGCACCGCCGCGACGGCCCGGGCGTGGTCAAGGGGCTCCTCGGTGACGAAGGCGCCGAGCACGGCGGTCTCCGCCCGGATGGGTCCGGGAGTGCTCATCGGTCGGTCTCCTCGTGGGGTCGGGGGTCGTGGTGGGGGCCGTCGTGCCCGCGGTCGCGGTGGCCCTCGAGCTGGTCGCAGACGTGGTCGAGGAGCGGCTCGAGCACCTTCAACCCGTCCCAGACCCCGCCGGTGGAGCCGGGGAGGTTGACCACGAACGTGGCGCCGCTGACCCCGGCGTGCCCGCGGCTGAGCACCGCCAGGGGCGTGGTCCTCCGGCCCTCCGCCCACAGTGCCTCCATGATGCCGGGCAGCTCGCGGTCCAGGAAGGGCCGGGTGACCTCGGGCGTGAGGTCGTCGGGAGCGAGTCCGGTCCCCCCGCTGGTCACGATCACCCGGGGACGGTCCTCGGGTGCCCGGACCACGAGCAGGCGCTCGAGCTCGGCGCGCACGTCCTCGCCGTCGGCCACCACGAACGGGCCCTCGACCTCGAAGCCGTGGGAGCCGAACCAGTCGGCGGCGATCCGCCCGCTGCGATCCTGGTAGACCCCGGCGGCGGCGCGGGTGGAGGCGACGATGACGGCGGCGCTCCTCACGCGGTGTCCCCGTCGGTCCGCGCCCAGTCCCCGGACTTGCCGCCGGACTTCGCGAGCACCCTGACCCGGTCGATCTCGGCGAGCTTGTCCACGGCCTTGATCATGTCGTAGAGCGTCAGGGCGGCCACCGACGCCGCGGTCAGCGCCTCCATCTCCACGCCGGTCACCCCCCGGGTCCGCACCGTCGCGGTGACCCGCACGCCGTCCGCCAGCCTCTCGAAGTCCACGGTCACCTTGCTGATCGGCAGGGGGTGGCACAGCGGGACGAGCTCCGGGGTCTTCTTGGCCGCCATGATCCCCGCCACCCGGGCCACCGGCAGGGCGTCCCCCTTGGGGAGGTCCGCGGCGAAGACCTGCTCGACGACGTCGGGGCGGGTGCGCAGCGTGGCCGTCGCGGTGGCCTCCCGGGTGGTCACGGCCTTGTCCGAGACGTCCACCATGTGCGCGGACCCGTCCGCCCGGACGTGCGTGAGGCTCTGCTGCTGCTCGGTCATGTCGGTTCGGTCCCCTTCGGATCTCCCGGTCGGTGCGTCCCTCCCATTCTGGCCCACCCGGGCCGTGCACCGCCGCGTCACGTCTGGTCCCGCGCCGGGGGCGGTGCTAGCTTGACGGAACGCGACCAGAGCGCCGCCGACGCAGCCGGCACTCGCGAAGGAGCCACCGTGCTGTCAGACACCTCGTACCCCGTCGTCAAGGCCACGCTGCCCGCGGTCGGGGAGAACATCCAGGAGATCGCCCGGCGCTTCTACGCGCACATGTTCGGCGAGCACCCTGAGCTGCTGGACGGGCTGTTCAACCGCGGCAACCAGGCGGACGGCCGTCAGCAGCAGGCACTGGCCGGCTCCGTGGCCGCCTTCGCCGGCTACCTGGTGAACAGGCCCACCGAGCTCCCGGACCACCTGCTCTCCCGCATCGCGCACAAGCACGTGTCCCTGGGGCTGCACCCGGACCAGTACCAGATCGTGCACGACAACCTCATGTGGGCCATCGTGGACGTCCTGGGCGACGCCGTGACCTCGGAGGTCGCCGCGGCCTGGGACGAGGTCTACTGGCTGATGGCCAACGTGCTCATCAACCAGGAGCGCGGCCTCTACGAGGCGGTCCGGCTGTCCCCCGAGACCGTGTGGCGGACCTGGCGGGTGGTGGAGAAGATCCCGGAGACGGAGGACGTCACGACCTTCGTGGTGGAGCGCGTCGACGAGCGGGAGGTGAAGCGGTCCCTGCCCGGCCAGTACGTGACCCTCCGGATGGAGATGCCCGACGGGGTGCAGCAGCCCCGGCAGTACAGCCTGACCCGCGCCGACGACGGCCAGCACCGGCGCTTCGCGGTGAAGCGGGTGCGCGGCAACGGCACCCCGCCCGGCGAGATGTCGACCCTCCTGCACGACACGGTGCAGGTGGGTGACGAGGTGTTGCTGTCGGTGCCCTCCGGCGACGTGGTCCTGGAGTACTCGGACCGGCCGCTGGTGCTGGCCAGCGCGGGCATCGGCGTCACGCCGATGGCGGGCATGCTCTCGCACCTGGTGAAGGACGGCTCCCAGCGCACGGTGAAGTTCCTGCACGCGGACGCCTCTCCGGAGACGTTCGCGCTGCGCGGGCAGATCGAGGAGGACCTCGCGGCCCTGGAGGACGGCTCCCTGAAGGCCTGGTTCGAGCAGCCCCGGGCGTCCGGCGAGCGCGCCGCGAACGAGTACGAGGGGTTCATGGACCTGCGCGCCGTCGAGCTGCCGCACGAAGCGCAGTACTACCTGTGCGGCCCCCTCCCCTTCATGCAGGCCGTGCGCAGCGCGCTCATCGCCCGCGGCCTCCCGCCCCGGGACATCCAGTACGAGGTGTTCGGCCCGGACCTGTGGCTCGCCGACTTCGAGTAGTCGGCCGAGCAGGCCCCACCAGCAGGACGCGGCCGCAGGCCGGGACCCCGACGGAGGACACGATGACGGAGGACACGATGACGGACACGCACGGCCGCGACGTGGAGGAGCTGGCGGTCAACAGGTGCTGGGAGCTGCTCCGGGACGCGGGCGTCGGCCGCCTCGCCGTGTGGGTGGAGGACCACCCGGACATCTTCCCGATCAACTTCGTGGTGGACCACGGGACCCTCGTCTTCCGCTCCGCCGAGGGGACGAAGCTCGCCGGGGCCCTGACCGACGTCCCGGTGGCGGTGGAGATCGACGGGTACGACGAGGCCGGCGCGAAGGCGTGGAGCGTGGTGCTCAAGGGCCGCGCCGAGCGCATCCAGCAGGTCCAGGAGCTGACGGAGACC
The DNA here is from genome assembly GCF_054784195.1 of Kocuria himachalensis. Lineage (NCBI taxonomy): Bacteria > Bacillati > Actinomycetota > Actinomycetes > Micrococcales > Micrococcaceae > Kocuria > Kocuria himachalensis. The sequence continues at coordinate 3,546 of NZ_BAAGPL010000020.1, read as the reverse complement.
CTCGACCTGCCGCTGTTCCCGTGGCAGGCGGGACGGAAGGGCGTCTTCGTCCGGGTCGTGCCGGCCCTCGTGACCGGCCGCCGGTTCCCCGTCACGGACCCGGGGGTGTGGCGCACCCCGTTGTCGGAGGCGCGGCGCGCCCCGGACGAGTGAACGCCGGGTCGACGCCGCTCCCCGGAGGGGCCTTCCGCCCGGACAGCGCCGGGAACCGGGACCAGCCTGGCCGGATGGACCGACCGACCCACCGCCCCGCCGGCGATCTGCGACTCGACCTCCGCGGCGACCTCCGCCTCGACGTGCGCGACGACGGGCCCCCGGACGGGGAGCCCGTGCTGCTGCTGCACGGCTTCCCGCAGGACGGCACGAGCTGGTCCCGGGTCGCGCCCGTGCTGCAGCGCGCCGGGCTGCGCACGCTCGTGCCCGACCAGCGGGGCTACGCCCCCGGGGCCAGGCCCCGGGGGCGCCGCGCCTACCGGCTCGAGCTGCTCGTCCAGGACGCCGTGGCGCTGCTGGACGCCGCCGGGCTGGAGCGGGCGCACGTCGTCGGCCACGACTGGGGCGGGATCGTGGCGTGGGCTCTCGCGGCCCACCGGCCGGAGCGGACGGCGTCCCTCACCGTGGCCTCGGTCCCGCACCCCCGGGCGCTCGCACGCTCCCTGACCCGCTCGCCGCAGGCACTGCGCTCGGCCTATGTCGGGGCCTTCCAGCTGCCCCGGCTCCCGGAGGCGCTGCTCGGCCCGCGCCTCGAGGACCTCCTGCGCCGCTCCGGCCTGCCCGCCGCGGAGGCCGCCCGCTACGCGGCCCGGATGCGGGAGCCCGGCGCGCTCACCGGGGCCCTGAACTGGTACCGCGCCCTGCCGCTGTCCCGGCTGCGCACCGGACCGGTCGACGTCCCGACCACGTACGCCTGGGGCACCCGGGACCTCGCCCTGGGCCGGCAGGCCGCGGAGCTCACGGCCGAGCACGTGCGGGGGCCCTACCGGTTCGTGGAGCTGGACGCCGGCCACTGGCTGCCGGAGACCCGGGCCGAGGAGCTGGCGGGACTGGTGCTCGAGCGCGTCGGCGGAGCCGCGACCGCCCCGTAGCGGCTCAGCCCCGCGGGGAGGGGTCCTCGGACGGCGCGCCTCCGCGCCGGCGCCGGGGGGTCCCCGCGATGCGCAGCGCCGCCTGCACCGCCAGCAGCGCGAACGCCGCGTAGTAGATCCACACGGAGGGGTAGAGCTGGGGGACGGTGCCGTTCCGGCCGACCAGGGTGAGCACGAACAGGACGGCCCCGGCCACGAGCAGCCCCAGGTGCGCCGTGCCGAAGGAGCCCCGCTCGCCGCGTCGGGCGAGGAAGAGCGCCAGGACGGCGAAGAAGATCGGGAACAGCATCTGGCCCACCACGGTGATGCCGTTCTGGTGGTACTCGTAGCGGCCGAGCGCCTGGATCACGGCGGTGGCGGCGAGGAGCAGCGGGGCGAGCAGGGACGTCATGGGGACCTGTTCTGTGCGATCGTCCGGGTGGGGCCGCAGACCAGTCTAACGAGGGGCGGCGACACCGCCGCCGCACGCCCGGGTCCGGCCGGAGGCGCCCCGCCCGGCAGCGGGGCAGGGCCGCAGCGGTCCGGTCGGGCTCCAGGTCGGTGGGGCACCAGGTCGGTGGGGCGGCGGATCAGCCGGGCAGCGGATCAGTCGAGCAGCAGCAGCTCCACCGGGGTCCCCGCCGGCAGCTCCGCCCCGCCCGCCGGCACGAGCGCGAGGGCGTTGGCCCGGGCCGCCGCGGCCAGCAGGTGGGAGCCCGCCCCGCCCGCCATCCGCACCGTGGCGCCGTCCCAGACGACCCGGCGCACCTGCGTCCTGCCGGGCAGCGGCCGGACGGCCTCCGCCAGAGGCCCCGTGCGGCGGGCCCGCGGCGCCGGGGCTCCCACGGTCTCGGTCAGGGCGGGACGGAGGAACATCTCGAAGGACACCAGGGTGCTGACGGGGTTGCCGGGCAGGCAGACGAAGGGCACGCCGCCGGACGTGGCGAGACCCTGCGGCCCGCCGGGCTGCATCGCGACGTGCACGAACTCGCCCTGGGGCTCCAGCACCTGCCGGACGACCTCGTAGGCGCCCTCGCTGACCCCGCCCGAGGAGACGAAGAAGTCGGGCCGCTGCCGCGCGTCCTCGGCCAGCCGTGCCGCGAAGGCGCCGGCGTCGTCGGAGACCAGGTGGGCGCCGAGCACCTCCACGCCCGCCTCCGCGAGCTGGGCGCACAGGATCGCCGCGTTCGCGTCGAAGATCTGGGCGGGGCCGCGCGGGGCGCCGGGCGCCACGACCTCGTCGCCCGTCGTGTAGAGCACGGCCCGGGGCCGGGCGCGCACGGTCAGCTCCGCGCAGCCCAGAGCGGCCGCGAGTCCGATCCGGGCGGGGGTGAGCCGCTGCCCCGCGACCAGCGCGGTCTCCCCCGCGACGACGTCCTCCCCCGCGCGGCGGACGAACCGCCCGGCCGGCTGGCCCGCCGGGAGCCGCAGGCGCGTCCCCGGCCTCGGGAAGCCCCCCGGCAGCGACTCCTCGACGGGCACCACCGCGTCCGCGCCGGGCGGCAGCGGCGCGCCGGTCATGACGGGGGCCGCCTCCCCGGGAGCCAGCGGGCCGGGGACGTGGCCGGCGGGCACGGGGGCGACGACGACGAACGGTGCGCGCCCGTCCTCCCCCGCCGCAACCCGGCTGTCGGCGGCACGGATCGCGAAGCCGTCCATCTGGGAGTTGTCGAAGGGCTGCAGGCTCAGGGGCGCCACCAGGTCCGCGGCCAGGACCCGGCCCGGCGCGGCCGCCAGGGGCACGGTCTCCGTCCGGGCGCGGCGGCCCCGCAGGGCGTCCGTGACCGCGCGGCGGTGCTCGTCGACGCTGCGGACCGGGTGCTGCGCGTGCCTGCTCATCCCTCCAGCGTAGGTGCCGGGACGGGCTCGTCCTGGCAGGATCGGAGCCATGACGCGACGGGATGTGGAGCACACGCCGGACGGCCGGTGGATCGTGGTGGACGGCCGGCGGTGGCGCCGCCAGGACCCCGGGCTGCCCACGGACGTGGCGGCCCGGCTGACGTCCCACCTGGGCCGGGCCCGCGCGGCCGTCCGCACGGTGCGGCGGGACGGCACGGACGAGGAGCTGCGGGCCGTGCGGGACCGGGTGGGGCTCGCGAAGCTGGGCCTGGGCGAGCGCGGCACGCCGTGGTGGGAGCAGTCGCCCGCCGAGCGCGAGGCCCGGTGGACGGGGGCCCTCGAGCGGCTGGACGCGCAGGCCCCGCCGGAGCCGGCATGACGCCGGGCGGCGCGCGTGGCATTTTCGGCATGCCGGTGACTGATTACACTGGGCGGACCATCCCGGCGCGCGGAACACCGTGCGAGCCGGACGCGACCACCGAGGCGGTGACATGAGCGTTTCCCTGGGTCTTCCGCGGATCCGTGGTGCGGGGCCGGGCCCCAGCGGTGCGCCCCGGGAGGCGGGACTGGCCGACCGGCACGGCCGCCGGGCCACCGATCTGCGCCTGTCGGTGATCGACAAGTGCAATCTGCGCTGCACCTA
>NZ_BAAGPL010000019.1:596884-601439 GCF_054784195.1 Kocuria himachalensis | reverse complement strand
AGCAGCTCGGTGATGTCCGTGTAGGCGGTGTCCACCCCCAGCGACTCGGCCAGGCGGGCGGCGGCGCCCTCGACCGGATCGGCGATCGCGACCAGCCGGGCGTCGGGCACGGTGCGGGTGATCAGTTCGGCATGGCTGGAGCCGATCCGGCCGGCGCCGATCAGACCGATGTTCAAGGTGCGGTGCTCAGACACGGGATTCTCCTTCACGTCAGGGTTGGAGCGCGGACGGGGATGCCCACGAACGATGTCCTCAACATGTCCTGACAAGCCCTTGGCAGAAACACTAGTACGTACTAGTGTGATCGGCAACACAAACGCAGAGGCGAGCTGAAGCAGTGCACTGAGCGCAGCCACCCTGCCGTGGAAGGAGATCTCCGTGACCGCACGACATGTTCCCAGACCGCCCCGCACGCATCTTCCGGAAGTCCTGATGACCGCACCCTTGTCCCTGCCGATCGACAGGAACTCCCCGGTTCCCCTCTATCACCAGCTCGCTCTGGCCCTGGAGGGTGCTATCCGCAGCGGGGCTCTGGCGCCCGGCACCAGGCTCGACAACGAGATCGAGCTGGCGGCCCGATTGCATGTCGGCCGCGTCACCGTGCGCAGCGCCCTGCAGCGCCTGGCCGATGCCGGGCTGGTGCTCCGCACACGACGAGTCGGCACCTACGTCACCTCTCCCCATCAGTGGGCGCGCCCTCATGCGCCCACCACGGTGTAGCAGAGGTTGGCCGACGGTCGCTCCACGCCCCTCGGGGCGGCCACCCACCGGAGTCACCGCCTGATGACCCGGACGACCGCACCGCACCCCACCTGCACCCGCCACAGCACCGCGCGGCGTTCTGCCGCCTCGGCCGAACCGCGAAGCCGACATGACGAACACCCCATCACCGGACCGGTGCTGTCCGCGATCCACACCTGTTGCATCAGGTCCTCAATCAGGGAGTTCACATGTCTCACCACTCTCCGGGCGACAGCCGGCTCGCCCTTCCACCGTTGACCAGTGGGCCGCATCGGAAGCGGCTCGGGCTGATCTCGGTCGTGGCCTGCCTGGGCGGGCTGCTGTTCGGGTACGACACGGGGGTGACCAACGGCGCCGAGGGGCCGATGGCACAGGACCTGGGCTTGAACCTGCTCCAGCTGGGCGTGGTGGTCAGTTCGCTCATCTTCGCGGCGGCGGTGGGAGCCCTGGTCTGGGGCCGGGTCTCGGATGCCTGGGGCCGGCGCAGAACGATCATCCTGCTGGCGGTGCTGTTCTTCGTCGGCACCCTGCTGGTGGTCTTCTCCCCGGCGTCTCCGGAGCCGGGAACGTTCTCCCTGACGGGGTTCACCGTCCTGGTCTGTGGGCGGATCATGATCGGTCTGGCCGTCGGTGGGGCCTCCACGGTGGTGCCGGTGTACCTGGCCGAGCTCGCCCCCTACGAGATCCACGGGTCGATCACCGGTCGCAACGAGTTGGCGATCGTGTTCGGACAGCTGTCCGCGTTCGTGATGAACGCGATCATCGCCGTCACCCTCGGCGACGTCGTGGAGGGCGTGTGGCGCATCATGTTCGCCGTGTCCGCGCTGCCGGCGATCGCCCTGTTCATCGGGATGCTGCGCATGCCCGAATCCCCTCGCTGGCTCACCGAGAAGGGCCGGTACGACGACGCCCTGGCAGTGCTCGAGACGGTTCGCCCGGCCGATCGCGCGAAAGCCGAGCTGCAGGAGATCGAGCGCATCGCCGCCCTGGAGGTCGAGACGCACCAGGTTGGGCTGAAAACGGTCCTGGCGAACAAGTGGCTGCGACGGATCATCCTGGTCGGCATCGGGGTGTCCATGACCCAGCAGCTGACCGGCATCAACTCCGTCATGTACTACGGCACCCGCATCCTGGAGGAGTCCGGGATGACCGAGCAGCAGGCCGTGCTCGCCAACATCGCCTTCGGTGTCGTGGCCGTGATCGGCGGAATCATCGCCCTGTACAACATGGACCGGCTCGACCGGCGCAGGACCTTCATCATCGGATTGTCGTTGACCACGACCTGCCACCTGCTGATCGGGATCGCCGGCAATCTGCTTCCCGCGGGCAACCCGGCCCGCCCGATCGTGATCCTGGTCCTCGTGGTCGCCTTCGTGCTCTCGATGCAGACGTTTTTGAACGTCGCCGTCTGGGTGTGGCTGGCGGAGATCTTCCCGCTGCACATGCGCGGACTGGGCATCGGCATCTCGGTGTTCTTCGGCTGGACCATGAACGGCTTCCTGGCCCTGTACTTCCCGACCCTGGTGGGCACGATCGGGATCTCGGGTACGTTCTTCCTCTTCGCCGGCATCGGCGTGGTGGCCCTGATCTTCGTCGCCACCCAGGTCCCCGAGACCCGGGCCCGCTCCCTCGAAGACCTCGAGGAAGACGTCACCACCGGAGCGATCTACCAGGTCTCCAAGCCGGTCGACGCCCACCAGTCCTGACCCCCAGAGCTCGATCCGCCGGAACCGTGGTGCAGGTCAGGGTGACCTGCCCCACGACTCCCGGACCCTGCGGGGTCTGGAAGTCAGGCGGTGATGAGTGGTGGTTGGGTCTGCCGCACGATCAGGCGACACCGGATCGTGCGGCAGTCCCTTGGTTCAGATGCTGGCCGGCTGCCAGTCGGGGGCCTCGACCAGGACGACCTGCTGGAGCATGTTGGCCGCTCGGGTGACTCCTTCGATGGAGTTGACCAGGGTGTCCTCGTGCTCGATATTGAGCGTTCCGTCATAGCCCACCGAGCGAAGGTGGTAGACGAAGTCGGCCCAGAAGGCGGCCCCGTCCGGATGTCCCAGCCCCAGGGTGACGTAGTTCCAGGCCCTGCCGGCCGCCTGGTCCATCGGCACCGTATCCAGCAGCCCGTCCCGGGAGACGACGGGCTTGTTGATGCGGATGTCCTTGGCATGAACATGAATGATCGAGGAGCCCAGCGCCTGGATGACGGCGGGGATGTCAGCACCCATCCACATCAAGTGGGAGGGGTCGAAGTTGGCGCCGACAACGTCGTCACCGACGGCGTCGATGAGCCGCAACAGGGTCGAGACGTTGTGAACCAGCTGACCGCCGCAGGCCTCCACGGCCAGCCGGACGCCCTTGTCCCGGGCGAAGGCAGCCAGACCCCTCCAGTAGGGAAGCGCGACCTCGTTCCACTGATAGTCCAGAACCCCCAGGTTCTCCGGCGGCCAGGAGGTGGTGATCCAGTTCGGGGCCGCGTCACCGCGAGCTCCGGGAAGCCCCGACATCAGCACGACGGTGGGCACGCCCAACTCACTGGCCACACTGATGGTGTCGCGGACCACCCGGTCCTGATCGGGGCCGCTGACGGGGTGCAACTGATTGCCGTTGGCGGTCAGCGCACTGAGACTCAGGCCGCGGTCGGCGATCATCCCGGTGAACTCGGCTCGGGCCTGGGCCGAGGAGACCAGGACGGGCAGATCGGCATGGGGACTCTCGGACCAGTTGCCGGTTGCCACTTCGACGGAGCTCAACCCAAGGGTCTGGGCCAGGTCCAGGGCTTGTTCGAACGGCAGATGGCTGACGGAGTCAGTGATAAGTCCGAGCTTCATAGGTGGTTCCTTCCATTTCTGGGTGTGCGTGTCGACAGGACGAAGCAGAGGGAGCAGCGTGTCGGCCATCACACTAGTACGTACTAGTGATACGGACAATGGCTCATTGAAGAGGTCTTTCGAGAAGCACGTGGTGGCCTGGGCGATTCTTCTTCGTGCGGGTCCCCTGCATGTCGGCGAAGGGGCCGAGTTCAGTGGTTCACCACAAGCCGGCTCGACACGCAGGGACCGGGCAGCGCGGGGTGAACCGCGGACAACGGGTGCCAGTGCAGCTCGGACCCTCCGGCTTTGCCTATGGCCGGCTACCGGACACCTTCCACGAGAACGGCGTTGCAGCAGGGGTTCCCTTGCGGGCGTCACCACGCTCGATCGGCGATGGGTGGGGGAGGTGCCCACCGTCTGGCCACCAAAAGCACGGGGCCGCGGCGTCTGCGTTGGCGACGCGGCCCCGTGCCGGGGAGTGGATCCTCCGGGGTCAGAGGACGACGAAGGCCAGCCAGGCGAGCAGCGGTGCGGCGATGACCATGGACATGCCCCAGGCGAGCAGCCCGCGGAAGGTCTTGTCCCGTTGGTGTTCTGCGGTGTCGGCCACGGCCGGGGCTCCGCCGGCGGAGAACGGGCTGGAGTCCACCGCGGCCTGCCGCGCCGAGCACCCGACGCCGCTCGGGCCGTATTGGGGCTGTCTGCTCGGGAGTACGTATGGGTCAAGGTCTCCGGGCACTACCGCTCCCCGACCGGTCAGGCCGAGGCGATCCTCGCGGCCCTGCTCGAACGCGGAGCCGGTCGCCGCCTGGTGTTCGGCAGCGACTCGCCGCACACCCGTTGCGAGCAGCACACCTGCGCCAACATCCTGGACTGGACGCGGGCCCAGATCGGGCCCGACCTGTTGCACGGCATGCTCACCACAGCCCCTGGCGCGCTCTTCGGCTGGTGCACCAGCACCCTCGCCACCCCCACCGTCTGAGCCGGCGTCCATGAAGGTGACG
>NZ_BAAGPL010000019.1:580205-596816 GCF_054784195.1 Kocuria himachalensis | reverse complement strand
AGCTCGGGTACGGCAGGAGAAGAATTCTCATGGGCGTCCGACACCCGATGGCCGAGGACATGGCCGCCCTTTCACAGCCGAGCGGGCAGCTCATCGTTGACCCACCGGCAGCGGAGCCCAGGGTTGCTTCGGTTCCCACCACTTCACCTGATCAGTCTTGTTGGTCATCAAGATGGCTCAGATGTCACTTCGCAGGCAGCAGTCCCCTCGGGATCGAGGAGGAGCAGTGCCCGGACGTCCTGACAGTCGTCGGACAGCGTGAGGTGGAAGCCGAGGCGGCGTAGCACGGCCATGGCGCCCGTGTTGGTGACGGTGGTGTCTGCCCGCACTCCAGACGCCCCGAGTGAAGCGGCCTGACGCAGAGCCGCGGCTGTGGCTGCTCGTCCAACGCCGCGACCACGGGCGCCACGAGTCAGCCAGATGCCCATGTCCAGGACGCCATGCTCATCAGTGTGCTTGAGGCGCACCGAACCCACGATCAGCTCGTCGACGACCACGGCCCAGGTTGCCTCTCCGGTCGGCCCGGCCAGTCCGGCGCGACGGACACGGTGGAATTCACGCAGCCATGCGACTCGGTCTGCTGTCCATGCTCGGCCGGCCGTCAGCGGCGGAGTCACCTCGTCGGCCAGAGCGTCTGTGGTCGCGGCCTGAACGAGCTGCGCCAGGACGGTGTCATCGACGGCGACCAGCACGACAGAGGAGGTTTGTTCCGCGGCCACGGCAATAAGCCTACGCAACGCACCTCGATGCCTTGCCCCATCCGCGAGCTGTGTCCTACCGCCCGATCCCTGGCGGGAGCGTCCGCGGAGAGGTATCCCACGTCTTCATGAGGTGCGCGACGCAGCTCCTGCCAACTGGCGCGCGGGACAGCAGTCGACGACGTCGAAGAGGGCGGCAGTTGCGCGTTGACGGCCCCGCTCGATCAGTGCATCTCCTATGTCCGGGCCGCCGGTTGCTCTTCGCTCAGATGCACGAGCAACCACCACTTCGCATGTGGCGGCTCAACGGACACCAAGCCGCGGGTGCGCGGGACTGACGCACGATCAGGTGTCACTCCTCCGTGGTCAGCACTCGCGTCCTGGCTGTGGCCGACCACGTTGCCACAGGGCCGCCCGTGGCGCCGAATATGATGGCGGGGCCACCACCCCCGTCCCCTCCGGTGGCGTGAAGGAGCACCCCGTGACATTCCCCCGCATCGCCTTCCTCGACGTCGACGGGACGATCCTCGACCACGGCAAGGCCGTCGCGGCTTCGACCGTGGCGGCGATCCGGGGGGCGCGCGCGGCGGGGCACCTCGTGTACCTGTGTACCGGGCGCGCGGCCGGGGCGATCCCCCGTGAGGTGAGCGCCATCGGCTTCGATGGCGCGGTCACCAACGGCGGCGCCTATGCCACCAGCGGTGCTGAGACCGTCGTGGCCGCGACCATGCCGCGTGAGGCGGTGCAGCGGCTCATCACCTATTTCCAGGACCGCGGTCTGCTCTTCTTCCTGCAGACCGATGCCGCCGTGCACGCCTCCCCGCAGGTGCAGAGGGAGTTCGACGCGATGCTGCGCCGTTGGGAGAGCGCCCGCGGTGAGCCGGACGAGCCGCAGACCGCGCCTCAGGGCAGCCCGCGGGCTCGGGATCTCACCGAGATCGACCTCGACGGTGTCGCGAAAGCAGTGTTCCTGGGAGAGGCGGTCGATACGGTCTCACGGGCCCAGGACGAGCTCGGCGACCAGTTCCACATCGTGCCCGGCAGCATGCCGCTGCCCGGAGGGTCCAACGGTGAGGTCGGGATGGGTGGCACCACCAAGGGCTCGGCCATCGAGACGGTGCTCGACCACCTGGGCTTTGACCGGTCGATGGCGATCGGCATCGGCGACAGCTGGAACGACGTGGAGATGTTCCAGGTGTGCGGGACGGGCATCGCGATGGGCAACGCGGCCCCGGAGCTGAAGGCACTGGCCGATGAGACGACGACCAGTGTGCGCGAGGACGGGGTGTGGAACGCGTTCGTGCGTCACGGCCTCGTCACCGGCTGAGTGCTCATTCCTATGACGTGCTGACGGGTGGCCATGGGTCCCGGCGGCCGGACCTGCTGGTATGGAACGACCCCTCAGCACACCGCAGGCAGCCACTCCAGGCTGCCTGGCGACCGAGCGGGGGTGCTGACGGTTTCGTTGACTCGTGGGGTTAGGCCGCCAGATCGACGGCCGGTTTCGTGATCGTCTCGTACTCGACCGGAGTGAGCTTGCCGAGGCGTCGTTGTCTCCGGCGACGGCGGTGGTAGGTCCGTTCGATCCAGGTCGCGAGCGCCTGGCGCAGATCCTCGCGGTTGACCCAGTGCCGGGTGTCCAGGACGTTGTTCTGCAGCAGGGAGCAGAACGACTCCATCGCGGCGTTGTCGCCACAGGGCCCCGCCCGGCCCATCGACCCGACCAGGCCGTTGTTCGCCAGATTCGCCTGTGACGGATACGCCGCGGCCCGGCGCATCACCTCGTTCTCCTGCTCGAGCAGGCGCATGCGCTTCTTCAGGGCCCGGATCTCGGCGGCCTCGGCATCCGTGGTGCCGGGGGTGATCCCGTCCTCGACGTCGGCCTTGCGCAACCAGCTGTGCAACGTCGCTTCGCTGATCCCGAAGTCCTTCGCGATCTGGGCCAGCGGCGCTTCATGCTTTCGAGCGACCGCCACGACATCACGGCGGAACTCGACGGGGTAGGGCTGGGACATGGTGCTCGTCCTTCCACCGAGGACGGCGCAGATCCTCAGAGGTCAGGAGTCAACCGACCCTTGAGCACCCCCTGGTGAGCGGAATGTCTGGCTGGATCGTGTCGGGCGGGAGGTGAAGGTCGGGCCGGCATCTTCCTGCAGTCGGTGGGGCCAGGTCGCCCGCGCCGATCTACCCGGCTCGGTCGGCGATCTCCCGGGCCCTGTCCTCGAGGCTCCCGGGGTCACCGTCGGACTGCTTGGCATGACCCACGGCGTTCTGTGCGTGCCCTTCGGCCTGCAGGGCGGGATCATGGATGACGGCGCCGATCTTCGCCTTGGCGGACCCGGCGGTCTGGTCCACGGCGGCCTTGATCTTGTCTGCGAGTCGCATCAGGTACTCCTTCCGATTGCTCCATGGATCCGACCGGCCTGGATGCACCAGCACGCCCGGACAGGCCTCTGGGGTGCTTCTTCGTGCTGACAGGTGGCCGTGTGTTCTCGGTGTCCGCCACCGGGATCGGTACCCCTTGAGGCCGTAGTGGGCCTGGGGTCCGCGGTGGGGATTGCCGGGGACCTACTCGTCCGGGATCAGCTGCACGTCAGTGGCTTCGAGGTAGGGCTGCTGGTCGTAGTCCTGGTAGAGCTCGTCCTCGACGGTGGGCAGGTCGAAGGCCTGCTGGACCGTGCCGGAGACCTCCACGACCTGGCCTTCCTCGATGTCGATCCGATCCATGTTGTAGAGCACCAGCAGCGGGTCCACGGTGGTCGGGGTGTTCTCCGGGGCCGGGGAGGACTCCAGGACTTCGCCCTCGGTGACGTCTTCGACGTCGGTGCCGGTTTCGGGTTCCTCGGTGCCGCACCCGGCCAGACCGAGCCCTGCGGCGGCGACCAGGGCCGCGGCGGCCGTACGAGTCGTGTGCCGATGATGGGTGATCTCGGTGGTCCTCCTGGGGCTGAGGGGCGGGTCCTGGGAAGTTGCTGTTGAGCGGTCTGGGCCCGTTCTTCCACCGTGGGCGTCCGGGGACTGCCGCGACAAGGGAGGATGCAGGATTCTGCGGGGCTTCCCCGGCGGCAGTAGCACAATACGGGGGAAGCTGGAGGAGGACACGTCGGAACCTGTGGGGACCTGCACCGGAACCTGTGACGGGCTCGTGATGGCACTCGGGGCCGGACGGCCGGCATGAGTTCTTCGGGCGTCCGGCTCGATGTGCTGTTTCCGGGCGGGCTCACAGCGGTGTCCTGCACGGTGGTTCTCGGGCCTGTCCGGTGATGGACGAACCGGTCCAGGGACACCGGAGGCACGAGCGGGTCAATGCCACGGTCGGGAGCGCACATCATGACCACGAGGACCAGGGTGAGTTCGGGGATCTTCCTCGCCGCGGTGGTTGCCGTGGTGCTCAGCGCGGTGGCCATGGGGGTGGGCGGGCGGTGGGAGGCGGTGCTGCGGTTCGCGGTGGTGGCCGGGCTCATGCTGCTGGCGCGCAGGGCGAAAGTGCCGGTCGGTTTCGCGGCCGCTTTCGCTGTGCTGATCCTGCTGGCGATGTGGGGTTTGGTCCAGCACTGGTACCGGGCGCCGGGGGAGGTGGATTCGCTGGTGCACTTCTTGACCCCGGGCAGTCTGGCGGCGGTGTGCTATTTCCTGCTGGTCCAGGCTCGCCTGCTGCCCGATGCCCGGGACCCGTCGTTGCGGACCCGTTCGTGGGCCCCGATCGTGTCGGTGGGCACCACCGGGACGACGGCGGCGGTGGTCTGGGAGTACTACGAGTGGGCGGTCGAACAGCTCGATCCTGAGGGCATGATCGTGGGCTACACCGACACCGTGATCGACATCCTCGCCGGCATGGCAGGTTCCGTCGTGGCCGGGGCGCTGGTGGTGTGGTGGGCCAAACGCTTCCGCACCGCAGGCGCCGGACCCGGATCAGAGGTCTCGTCATCTCGCACCGGTCGATGACTCCGCCTCGGGGTCCGCTCCTCGGGGTAGGGATCAGGACGGGTACGGGTTCTCCACCCGTCAGCTCCTCCGGTGGTCCCAGGACTCGATGAGGCGACAGGCGCAGCGGCGTGCACCGGGGTCCCGGTGATGCCCGGAGCAGCTCGATCTCAGGTGGTGGCGGCTCAGGGGATCATTGACCTGGAGAGTTCAGGATCTCCACCTGCGCCTCGTCCAGGTAGGGCTGCCCGAGGTGCTGGTCGTAGAAGCCGGCCTCCTCGTCCCCGTCCACAGCCTCCTCCACCACGGGCGGTTCGAGACCCTCGCGCAGGGTGCCGGTCACCGTGACGGTGTCGCCGACCTGCAGGTCCGGGACCGCGTAGGCGGCGCTGATGAGCAGGGGGTCCAGATCCGGGGTGGTGGGGCTGACGAGCTCGTAGGCGGAACGGGAGCGGATCAGGTCGCCGACTTCCCCGGTGAGGCTCACCTGTTGGCCGGTGTAGGAGGACAGCTCGGCGTGGAAGGCATCGTCATAGGCCCCGACATATCCGGTGGGTGACTCGGTTCCGGCGCCCGGAGCGGGGGCCGTGGCTGATGGGGACGCGCTGGTCGGTGCGGTGGAGCTGTTTTCAGCGGTCCCGGGACCGGGTTCGGGGGATGGCGTTGCGCCGCAGCCGGCCAGGACGCCTGCGGCCAGGCACAGCGCCACTGGGGTGAGGCTCGTGGTCCGCCGGGCGATGGTGCTCATGATGCTCCTCCGATCTGTGGGCATTCTCGACCGATCGGCGGCGGCAGCTGCTCTGTGGCGGTCACCGCGGGTCAGTCGGTGCGGGTGACGGTGGCGTCGGTGAGAATGAGTTCTTCGCCGCGGTCGACGAAGTACTGGGCGGTTTCCTCGTCGGTGACCTGCTGGAGGGCTTCGAGATCGTCGATGGTGAAGACGTCGCGCTTCGCCACGGTGCCGGTGACCTCCACGTCGTCGCCGAGGCCCAGGCCCTCGGGGAGCTGGTCGGCCATGATCACGGTGTCCTCGGCGCCGATGGTGATGATGCCGTGGGCGAGGACCTCCTGGACCTCGTTGCTCAGGGTCATGGTGTCCCCGATGAGTTCCTCGGTGGGGACATCGGACTGGTCGGCCTGGGTCAGCTCGGTCTCACTGGTGCACCCGGTCATGGTGGCGGCCGCCAACAGTGCGGCGGCACCGATGGCGAGGGGACGGGTCGTGATGTCCATGGTGATCCTCTTCTTCCGTGGTCGTGCGGGGCGGCGACGGCGGCCGGACCGGTCGGGCCCCGGCGTCGTGATCTCAGTCTTGTCAGGGGGCCGGCGTCGTGGCCGGCGTCGTGGCCTGCGGGTCTTCGGTCTGTACGGAGGTGGCGTTGAGGAAGGGCTGGCCGTCGTAGGAGGCCAGCACCTCCGGCCCGGGTGGGGCCCCGAGGTTCTCTTCGGTGTCGGGGACGTTGTAGGCCGCATGGACCGTGCCGGTGATCTCGACCCGGTCACCGGGGCGCAGGGTGGGGGAGGTGTCGTCGAAGTCCACCACCAGCAACGGTGCGGCCACCCCACCGTCACCGGTGTCCTCGCCGGAGTCCGCCTCGGAAGGCTCGGGGGTGGTGATGGTGAAGGCCACGGGGCTGACGACGGTCCCGACCTGGGCGCGCAGCACCACTTCCTGCTCGGCGTAGTGCTCGAGGTCCTCGGCGAAGGCCTGGTCGTAGGGCCCGGCGTAGGGCCCGGTGGGTATCGCCTCGGGGTCCAGCAGCTGCACCACGGGCGCACCCGGCGGTGGAGTGGTCGGCCCACCGCAGGCGGAGAGCCCCAGCGCGGCCACGGCAACTGCTGCGGCGATGACGGCCCTGCGGGGCCGGTGGTCGTGGTCGGAGATCATCATCGTTCCTGGTGGGTCGCGGCGCCGCCGACGGCGGGTGTGCCTTCGGCTAGGTGGTGCGGGACCGGGCAACGGGTGTGGGCTCGAAACCGGCCCTGTCTCTCCACGGTATGACGCATGACGACCCTGAGAGGAGAATTCCAGGGGATGTCCAGACAGCTGGCCGGGGGCGTACAAGGGATCGGTAGGCAACCGAGAGGAATCTTCTGCTTCCTTAAAGGCCGGGGAGTCCTGGGCGCTGGCCGGAGGGGGTGCGGGAGAAGGGCTTTGTTGCCGCATCCGTCGGTACTGGCGGCGGTGCCGTCGGCCGGCGCGCTCAGAGACCCCGTGCCCGGAGGCCGGGTCGGTTCCGAGAACGGGGTCCCGGCCCTGCTGGTAGCGGGTGATCCCGACCTGCAGGACCGCCCACGACACCGCGGTCGGGGGGACCGCCAGCACGGCTCCGGCCACCCCGCCGAGCAGGGCGCCGACCGACAGGGAGAGCGGCACCACCAGGGCGTGCAGACTCAGGGCGTGGCCCATGATCACCGGCTGCAGCGGACTCCGCGACCTTGGCGCGCTGTACGCCGGTGAACCACCGCAGCACGAAGCTCCACAGCAGCGGACCGTCCTTGAGGAGGAAGAACAGCACGATCGCCATCAGAACGGTCCCAGTGAGCATCCGGATCCGGCCAAGATCGCGAGGGCAACGGTGGAAACGCAGGCATGAGAGCTCCTACTTCCTGAGACCAGGTCGTAAGGGGCTCATGGTAGTTCCGGCCCCACGCGTCCGTGCATGACCGAGAACCTCTTCCTGGCGCAGGTCACCCCTCTGGGCGTCTCGTCCTGAGAGCTGAGGCGGTGGGCTACCTCGTCACCGCGGACCTGGACCGGTTGGCCGCCCCGGCCCAGCTGCAGCTCAGCGGCGGTTCTGGCACGTGTCGGACAGCCACATCCGGATCTGCTCGAGTGCTTCCTGAACGGCGAGGTCATCGAACCGTGGTTCTTCGACAGGTGTGGGGACTGGGGTGGCCATGGGTGAGGCGTCGACGGCGAGGTCCTCGCCGTAGGAGTCGACCGCCAGCTGGATACGGGCGTAGGGGGAGGCCACCGCCGGCGGGGCGGCCTCGAGCATGGCCTCCACCTCGTTCTCGACCTGCTGGACGTCCGACACACGTCGGCTCACCGGCAGGCTGGAGGGGAGCAGGGACAGCGTCACCACATCACCGGCCACCCCCGCACACGCTCCCTCCTGGTCCACGTACGCGCCCCACGGGCCGTGCACCGGTGCAGGCGAGGTGCTGTCCGGGCTCGGCG
Organism: Kocuria himachalensis; assembly: GCF_054784195.1. Taxonomy (NCBI): domain Bacteria; kingdom Bacillati; phylum Actinomycetota; class Actinomycetes; order Micrococcales; family Micrococcaceae; genus Kocuria; species Kocuria himachalensis. The sequence goes on along the minus strand of NZ_BAAGPL010000019.1, from coordinate 589,010 downwards.
AACCCGAGCCGCCGGGGCCCTCCGGGCCTGGGGGCGTGGGGCCGGTGCAGCCGGCCAGGACCGTGCACAGCACCGCGGGCACCACGACCCACCCGCGGAGGCGGGCACGAGAGACACCGAGAGATTCTCGAGTGGGTGCAGGCTCCGGCATCGCTTCCCCTCCCGTCATCGACCTGGGGTGCTCCCACTGTAGGCGCCCGCCACGTACGCCTGTGGTGGACCCGACCAGCGCACAGAGGTCATGATGGCCTCGGTCTACCCCCTAACCTGGGGCGGGAAAAAGATGGCAGGCGTTCCTCCGAGGTGAGCGCAGCGGGTTCCCGTGGTAGTGGTCGCTCCCGGGTGGGTCGAGGAAGGGGACACCGTGCGGTTCTTCGTCCTCGCGGTGCGGGTGGTGGCCCTGGTCGTCGCCGTGTGGGCTGTGACTGCCCGGGCGGACTGCGCCCTGGTCACCGGCACGTGCCGGGGTATCAACCTGTTCAGCTACTTCACCATCCACAGCACCTTCCTGTTGATCCTGGCCGTGCTGCTGGCGATGCTCCACACCACGGTCAACGGGGCAGAGCCGGTGTGGCTGACCGTGTTCCGCGCCGTGGCCACCACCTACATGGTGGTCTCCGGAACCGTCTTCGGCCTGCTGTTGGCCAACGCCGAGCTGTTCGGCCACCTGTTCCTGGTCCCGCTGTCCTCGAAGGTCCTGCACTTTGTGCTGCCCGTCTACGCGGTGGCCGACTTCCTGCTGGGCCCCTACCGGCACCGGCTGCGGTGGTCCACGGCCTGGGTGGCGATGATCTTCCCCGCCCTGTGGGCGCTGTACACCCTCATCCGGGGCCGCATGGTGGGCTGGTACCCCTACTTCTTCCTCGACCCCCGCCTGGTGGGCGGCTACCACGCCGTGGGCATGTACGCCCTCGGGGTGTCGGTGCTCATCCTGCTGGTGGCCCTGAGCGTGGTCGCCACCAGCCGCCTGCCCTGCCTACCGGGTGCACCCGAGGAACAGCACTAGGCAGTACGGATACGCCGCTCCAGCAGTAAGAGGCATCTGAGGAATTGTTCTTCGATATGCCATTGAACGGACCACCACCTACCATCAGGCACGATAGGCACTGCCGCACGAATGGGTGACATCTGATGCGGCTTGCCCGCCGCGCGGGCGTATCCAAGGTCCAAAGGTGCGGCTACACAGTTGCTGGTCGACCCCTTGGCAGTCGGCGAGCGAGGGGCCCAAAAACGATTGTCTTACATAAGGCCGGCTACCGGCCACTCTCCGCGAGAGCGACGTTGCGGTAGGGGTTGCTGTGCCGGCATCGTCGGTCGACCCACAACATGCTGGCCTCTGCCGAACAGTTGCGGGGGAGGATCGTGGGATTGCGGGTGCTGGATCTGAGCGGGAGAGACGTGGCCGCAGCCCCTCGGTGGGCTGGAGGGGTTCACTGTCATGGCTGCCGGGCCGCTCGACGAAAGCCCTGGACACACTTTCTCGGGCCCCTGAGCAACCCTCTGCCCCATCCGTGATCAGCCGCGCGTCGCAATCCTGAACTGCGCAGGGGACACTCCGAACTCCTGCTTGAACAGCCGGGAGAAGTGCGCGGCGTCGGGGAAGCCCCACGCCGCCCCGACGCGGGAGACCGGGCGGTGGTCGTGGCCCGGGTCCAGCAGGGTCCGCCGGCACTGCTCGAGGCGCCGATGCCGGATCCAGGCCGAGAGGGTGTACTCCTCGCCCTGGAAGATCTCGTGCAGGCGCCGGACCGAGAGGAACAGGTGGGCGGCGATCATGGGCGGACCGAGCTGCGGGTCGGCGAGGTGGTCCTCGACGAAGGCCCGCGCCACGGCGCGCAGGGCCTCGTGCCCCCCGGTCGTGGCGTCCGCGGCCCCGGCCCCGGCCATTTCCTCGGCCCGCTCCGTGAGAACTGTTCCCACGAGGTCCACCGCGGAGCGCCCCAGCCGAGCGGCGGAGCGGCCGCTCAGCACGTGCATCCGGTCGGAGAGCCCGCCCAGGAAGTCCGCGGCCAGCGCGCCGACGCCCTCGTCCCCGCGGAAGCGGGTCGCGGTCACGGACCTCACTGCGCTCGGGGACAGCTCGAGGCCCGTGCCGGGAAGCATGAGCACCAGGAGCCGGGCCTCCCGGGGGAAGTCGAGCCGGTAGGGGCGGTCCGTGTCGTAGACGACCATGTCCCCCGGCGCCAGCAGGGCACTCCGGCCGTCCTGCTCGACCACGCACGTGCCGCCGAGCTGGAGACCGAACTTCACCGAGCCGCCGGTTGCGGCGGGCGACAGGTCGTGCTCGACGACGTGCCGGGTGGCGTGGATGTGGCTGATCTCCACGTGGCCGGTCGGGCGGTGGTCCAGCTGTGCGCGGAAGGTGACGCGCTCGGTCGTGTCCACCTCCAGCGGCACGAACACCTCGGAGGCCAGGCGGGCGAAATCGGTCGCCGAGGTGGCGAGCACAGGACGTGCCGGACCGGGCGTGCCCCGCTCCACCACTCCTGCTGCCACCACCCGGACCCCTTCCCTCCGCTCGTCGGTCTGTGACCTACATCATCGCGGGGTGCGGGTGGCTTGTCGACGTGCCCAGGTCAGGAGGAGATGACCTTCGGCACCCCGAGCGCCTTGAGGCCCTCCACGCCGAACTCCACTCCCTGCCCGGAGCTCTTGATCCCGCCGAAGGGCATGCGCGGGTCCACGGCGCCGTGCTTGTTGATCCACACGGTGCCGGCCTGGATCCGGGCGGCGACCTCGCGCGCCCCCTCGAGGTCCGAGCCCCACACCGAGGCGCCGAGGCCCACGTCCAGGCGGTTGGCCATGTGGACGGCCTCGTCCACGGTGGAGTACTTCACGATCGGCAGCGCGGGCCCGAACTGCTCCTCGACCACGAGGGCGTTGTCGTCGTCGAGATCGGCCACGAGCGTCGCCGGATAGAAGTACCCCGGCTGCTCCTCGACCGGATCACCGCCGAGCAGCACCCGGCCCCCGCCTGCCCTGGCCTGCTCCACGAGATCGGACACGATCTCGTACTGGGCCTTGTTCTGCAGCGGGCCGAGCACGTTCTTCTCGTCCCGTCCCTCGCCCATCGGCATGGCCGCGGCGACCTCGGTGAGGGCCTCGCACACGGCGTCGTAGACGTCCTCGTGGACATAGAGACGCTTGAGCGCGGCGCAGGTCTGGCCCGTGTTGATGAACGCTCCCCAGAACAGCCCCTCGGCGATGGCCTGCGGGTCCGCGTCCGGCAGCACGATGCCGGCGTCGTTGCCGCCGAGCTCCAGCGTCAGGCGGGTGAGGGAGTCCGCGGCCGAGCGCATGATGGCCTTGCCGGTGGCCGTGGAGCCGGTGAACATCAGCTTGTCCACCCCGGCGTGCTGGGACAGCGCCTCGCCGACCTCCCGACCGCCCGCCACCACGGTGAGCAGGTCCTCGGGCAGGACCTGGTTGAGGACGTGCGCCAGCCCCAGGACGGAGAGCGGAGTGTACTCGGAGGGCTTGGCCACCACGGTGTTGCCCATGCGCAGGGCCGGGGCGATCTGCCAGACGGAGATCATCATCGGCCAGTTCCAGGGGCTGATGGACCCGACGACCCCGATGGGCTCGTAGCTGAGGACCGCCTTCCCGGACTCGTCGTCGAAGAGCGTCTCGGGCTCCAGGGGCAGCGACGCCGTGGCGCGCAGCCAGGCGACCGCGCCGCCGACCTCGAACAGGGCGTTGGGCCCGTTCTGCACCGGCTTGCCCTGCTCGCGCGAGAGCAGCTCGGCCAGGGCGGCGGCGTTCGCCTCGACGGCGTCGGCGGCCCGCAGCAACAGTGCCGACCGCTCGGCGTCCGGGACCGCGGCCCACTCGGGCTGCTTTGCCCGGGCCCGGGCCAACGCCTGCTCCAGATCCTCGACGGTGGACTCGTGGACACGGCCGACCAGCTCCCCGGTGGCCGGGTCGAGGATCTCCCGGCCGTCGGGAGCGGTGATCGCCGCGAGCAGCTCGTCGTAGGTGAGCGCGGGAGCGGGGGAGGGCGTCGTCGGGGTGGTCGTCGTCGTGGTCACGGTGGGCTCCTTCGGTGGAACGGGTCGATGCTGCTCCCATCGTGACGCACACCACACCGGGGCGCCTTGTCCGTGAGGGCACGGTTCTTGACGCAGAGTGCGGGATCTCCGCCGCCACGGCCGCGCTCATGGTCAAGGGGTCTGCGCACCCGGACAAGCCGCACACGTGTGGCCGCCGTCACACTGATCCCATGAGCACATCGACCAAGACCTACATCGTCGTGGGCGCCGGCACCGCCGGCAGCATCCTGACCCGCCGCCTCCTCGACGCCGGCCACGAGGTGACCCTTCTCGAGGCCGGCGACCATGACCGCAATCCCGCCATCCACTCCGTGTCCCGCCTGGGCGAGCTGTGGCACTCCGCAGAGGACTGGGACTACTTCACCGTGCCCCAGCGCCACGCCGACGGCCGGGTGATCCACTGGCCTCGCGGCCGGGTGCTCGGGGGCTCCCACGCCCTCAACGCCACCATCTGGGTGCGCGGAGCGGCCCAGGACTACGACGCCTGGGCCGCCGACGGGTGCCCCGGGTGGTCCTGGGCCGACGTGCTGCCGTGGTTCACGGCGCTGGAGACCTACGTCCCGCCTGCCGGCGCGGTGCCGGACGAGAGCCGCGGCACCGAGGGCCTGGTGCCCGTGGTGCAGGACTACCCGCTCAACCCGATCTTCGAGTCGATCATCGAGGCCGCCGAGCAGGTGGGCGTGGCCCACAACGAGGACTACAACGCCGGCACGCTCGACGGCGTCTCCCAGCAGCAGGTCAACGTCCGGGACGGGAAGCGCTTCAACACCTGGATGGCGTACGTGAAGTCCGTGGCGGAGGACCCGCGCCTGACACTGCGCACCGGTGTGCTCGTCCACAAGGTCCTGCTCGAGGACGGCCGCGCGGTCGGCGTGGCCGTCGTGCCTCTCGGCGACCCGGACGGCACGCCCGAGGAGATCCGCGCGGACGAGGTGATCCTGTGCGCCGGAGCGCTCGACTCGCCCAAGATCCTGCTGCGCTCGGGCATCGGTCCCGCCGGGCACCTGTCCGAGGTCGGGGTCCCGGTGGTCCATGACCTGCCCGGGGTCGGGGAGAATCTCCACGACCATCTGCTGGCCCCGGTCATCGCCGAGGCCACGGGACGCACGATCGAGCACCCCGAGTCCGACTGGTCCGTCACCCAGACCCACCTGTTCTGGCGCTCCCGTCCCGACCTCGACGTGCCCGACACCCAGCCGATCCACTTCTCGGTCCCGATGTACGACGAGCAGATGGCCGGTCCGATGAACGCCTTCACCCTGCACTCCGGGCTGGTCCGCCCCTACTCCCGGGGCACGCTGCGGCTCACCGGATCGGGTGCATCCGACCCCGTGGAGCTGGACCCGCACATCTTCGAGGACCCGCGCGACCGCGAGGCGCTGCTGGCCTCCTTCCACCAGGCCCGCGAGATGGTCCGCACGCGGCCCCTCGCGGAGGACTGGGGCGCCGTGGAGCTCTACCCCGGCCCGGAGGTGCGCACCGAGGACGAGGAGATCGCCTACATCAACAAGTTCGTCACCACCTACCACCACCAGGTCGGGACCTGCCGGATGGGCACCGGCCCCGACGCAGTGGTCTCCCCCGAGGACCTGCGTGTGCACGGCCTCGACGGTCTGCGAGTGGTGGACGCCTCGATCATGCCCCGGGTGCCCAGCGGCAACACCAACGCGCCCACCGCGATGATCGCCGAGCGCGCCGCGGCCCTCATCACCGGCGGGCAGGCGGAGGGATCTGCCGAGCAGGCGGTGGGGACTGCTCGCTGACAGCAGTGGCCGCGGGCTCAAGGGAGACGGTCGAGCGGTTCAGCTCATCGAGCCACCACTGAACCCGTCACGGGACACACGGGGAATCCATCCGGACATCCTTCGGCGCGGGCATGAGGCGAGGCCGATGGCTTGACCGTGCCTCACACGTCAGTCACTCGGCCGCGGAACTGCCATGGGTGCGCCCCGGTCCGGGCAGGTGTCACCGGTACGGTGCTGCACCCGGGGCTCATGAGGAGCGAGGAGGGATCGCGTCGAGATCACCGGGTCCCGTTGACGTGTGGCGGCGTAGGCTGGTGTGCAAGGCTGGAGCGGACCGTCGGCATTCCGTCAATGCGGGGTAGATCCAACGGGTCGGCCGGTGATGACGACGACATGGCGGTGACGATGATGGACCGAGATGCATCAGCGAGGACCCCTGAGGCTTCGGTGGATGATCTGACCACGGTCTTCGCCCGGATCCAAGGCATGCTGCTCAGTGTTCAGGACGCGACCGCGGCGGTGGAGCAGTTGGCCGAAGTGGCCCTGGGCTTCGTGCACTCGGCCGTGGGTGCCGGGGCCTCGTTGATGGACGAGGCCGGCCACCGCACCTCCACCGCCACCACCGACCGGATCGCGGCCGCCGCCGATGCCCTGCAGTACGAGCTGGGCGAGGGTCCGTGCGTGTCCGCCTGGGCGGCCACCGCCGTGCAGCGCGTCGACGACACCGGAACCGAGTCCCGCTGGGCGCAATGGTGTGCGGCCGCGTCCGGGCTGGGGATCCGCTCGGCGCTGAGCGCCCCGATGGTGTTCAAGGGCACCGCGATCGGGGCGTTGAAGGTCTACAGCACCAGCATCGACAAGTTCACGGCCGAGGACGAACGACGTCTGGTGCTGCTGGCCGGGGCCGCGGCCACCCTGTTGGGGATCGCCCAGGACCCCGAGGCCCCACGCCGGCTCTCCGCCGGGCTGCAGGCAGCCCTGGCTGATCGCAAGGCGGTGGAGACCGCGACCGGGATGCTGATGGAACGTCACGGCTGGGACCACGACGTCGCCCGCGGCCGGTTGATGACGGCCTCGCGCACTCAACGTCGGCCGGTGGCCGAGATCGCCCGCGACCTCGTGGCTCGCGCCGCGGACCCGGCCATGTAGGTGGCCCACATGGACGAGGACGCCCAGGGGCGGGAGCAAGCCCGCCTGCTGCGCCGCGCCATGGACCACGCCGGCCTGGACCTGCACGAGGTCTGGATGCACTTCTTCAGCATCGGCGGGGACGTCGGGGAGCTGGAGGTCGAGGCCTACCTCCACCACTCCCTGACCCTGCCGGAAATCCAGCGGGACACCTTGGCCCATGCGGTCAACGAGATCATCGACCACGGACCCGTTCTGCACGCCCCCTACACCTACGACCTGACTGACTCGGCCCAGGACACCGACCCCAGCGCTCTGCACGAGACCGAGGACGGCGACACCCCCGGACAGTGACCCGCCCCAGGCGCCGACCACCACAGCATGGGACCCAGGACAGCACATGGAAGGTTCCGACCCTGCGCTGTGGAGTCCGGGCATCTCGGTGATCGTCGCTCAGGAAGGGTTCTGGTGGGGCCGGGCGCGCAGGACGAGCTCGAGCTCGAACCGGGTCTGCGGGTCGTTGAGTGCTTCCCCGAACACGTCGCGCAGCTGGTTGACCCGGTAGCCAACCGTCTGTTCGTGGATAAGCAGATCGGCGGCCATCGCGGCGCGGTGCCCGTGGTGCTTGAGCCAGGACAACAGGGTCGCCCCCAGCCGCTCCCGCTGGGCGGGGCGCAGCTGTTCGAGCGGGGCCAGCCGTTGGGCGGCCAGGTCCTCGACCATGCTGTGGTCACTGAGCAGGAGCAGCTGGGTGAGGTGTTCGGTGACCCACAGCGGCCCCTCGTCGTCAGGGTCGTGCTGCAGCAGGTCCCGGGCCATCACGGCCAGGCGCAGGGAGTCAGGCGCGGACTGCCAGGCCCGCCCCGGACCCACCACCGCGTTGCGCCCGGCGAGGACACGCCCCAGCTTCTGGCGCGCTGTCGGCGAGGAGGGCTCGGGCACGATGGCGATGATGTCACCGGGGCGGGACGTGAGCAGGGCGTGGGCGCCCAGGCGGGATCGCAGCCCCGTGCGCCGGTCCGTGGCCAAGGTGACCACCACCACCCGCTCGGGCAGGGCCCAGCCGGCCGCGAGCACGGCCGCCCGCACGGCGTCCTCCTCGGCGTGGCCGCGGATCAGCATCTCCGCCACCGTGTCCAGCAGCCGGTCCTGTTCACCGGCCCGCTCGGACTGCTCCAGGGCGTAGCCCTGGGCGCTGGCGGCGGAGAGCTCCTCGATGTAGGCGAACACCGACTCCGCCAGAACGATCAGCACCGAGGCCTCGGCCCCGGCTTCCATGGCGACCCCCGACATCGACCGCAAGGTGGTGCGGGCCGCGGAGCGGTAGGCGGCGAACAGCGCGTCCATGGGCCGGCCCTGATGGACCTCGGCTCGGCCGAGCAGCTCATAGACGAGCCAGTCCTCATTGCGCAGGGCCGGTTGCTCGGAGGCGGCCAGGTCCAGGAAGCGGGTCAGGGCGGACTCGACCCCGTGCTGGATCTCCGGCCGCAACGGTCCGTCCAGCGACGTGGCATAGACCGGGACGTCCCGGTGCACCGCCGCCAGCAACTCCTCCGTGAAGACGGGCACGTGCCCCACCAGCAGTGGAGTGAGTGACGGCGGCAACGCCGTCCACGGCAGATCACGATCCCGATCAGACACCCTGCCCCCCCCGTTTCCTGGTCTCGCCACAGTCTCTCGGGTCCGCAGAGGACGAGCAATACTCAAGGGATCCGGTGGATCGCCGGCTGCCGGCGAGCTGGTCCGAGCGCATCTGCCGTCCTGTCCAGGGCGATCCGAGGGCCGGACGACCGGCTGCTCGAGCTGCAGATGATCGGCCCTGTTCCTCTTGCACCGCGGCCACCGTCACCCGGGACAGAGCCTGGGGAAACTCTGCAGGACCC
>NZ_BAAGPL010000019.1:532241-580127 GCF_054784195.1 Kocuria himachalensis | reverse complement strand
GGTCAGGTGTCGGGGGGCCGTCAGTTCCCGAGCAGCGGGTCGGAAGACCGCCTGCGGCGGAACTCCGGCGAAGGCACTTCCACCGTCAACGTCATCCGGTCCTGCCGGGCCGTGAGGCGTCCTCCGTTGCAGGGGGAGCCACGTGTCTCCGGTGGAGTGAACTAGAATGCACTTCCAGTGTGACGGTCGACACGTCATGCGCATTGACGAAGGATGGGAAGGGTGTCACATGGTGTCGACATCGCGTACTCCCGCCAGTGCTCCCACGGCTCCGGCCCTGGTCACGTCGATCCACGACTGGACGCGGCTTTCCTCCCGATCCTTCGTGCCCCTGACCTGCACGACGACATCCCCCCGCACCTTCCGGGGTGACATGACGGCACGCGAGGCCGGGAAGGTGCACGTCACCCACTTGCGCTTCAGCCCTCACGTCGTCGAACGGACTCCCGCGGCGCCTGGTGACCTCGGAGCGGGCCGATTCAAGGTCGGGGTGCAGCTGGAGGGGCGTGGAATCGTGGAACAGGGGGACGGCACCGCGGTGCTGGGAGTCGGGGACATGGCCCTCTACGACACCTCTGCGCCCTACCGTCTGGAGTTCCCCGACGACGCGCGGGTGCTGGTGCTGATGTTCGACCACGCTTCTCTGGATCTGCCCCCCAACGCGGTGACCCATATACGGGCCTGCCGGCTCGGACCGGAGGATCCCGTCCACCGCATGGTGGGGTCTTTCCTCTCGTCCTTGGCCGACCACATGGGCGAACTGACGGGCATGACCGGCCAGCGCATGGGCAATTCTGCTCTGGACCTGCTCACCACGTCCTTCAACCGAGAGCTGGACGGCCAGGTCTCCGTCTCCTTGGACGAAGAGGATCGGCTGCGCGCCACCGTGCACGACTACATCGAGGCGCACCTGGCGGACCCTGAACTGGACCCGTCGATGATCGCCCGGGCCCACTACATCTCCGTGCGACGCCTGCACCAGGTGTTCCATGAAGAGGGCACCACCGTCTCGGCCTGGATCCGCACGCGTCGCCTGGAACGGTGCCGCCGGGCGCTGGAGGACCCCCTCAGCGCCGGTGTGCCGGTCGCTCGAGTCGCGGCCCGGTGGGGCTTCACCGACGGCGCACACTTCTCCCGGGTGTTCAGGGCCGCCTACGGCATGACGCCCTCGCAGGCCCGGACGCGCGCACTGGCGGCTTGACCCGTCCGCCCGCGGGCAGGGCGTCGCTCAGCCGTGGAGGACCTGGGGGTGCCGAGGTGCTTGAGGCCCTCGATGCCGATCATCATCGGCCAGTTCCACGGCCCGATCGTTCCGACCACGCCGAGGGGGCGGTGGTGCAGCTCGGCCAGGGCCTCCGCGCTGGCCTCGACCGCGTCGGCGGCGGTGTTGAGCAGGTCGCGGCGGGGGCCATGGTCGGGCGCCCGCCTTCGGCCGACTCGACCGCCGCCAGGAGGTCCGCCGCGCTCGAGCAGGTGGGCTGGGCAGGGGAGTCAGCGGTCACGGTGCGTCTCCTCGTTGTCAGGCCGGTGCGTGGGTGACTGCGGAGTCCGGGTGCTGTCGGAGTCGGACTTCTCCGCGTCCTTCCCTCACTGTGCTGGTCGTCGCACCCCTCCGGGCAGGACGCGAGTGCCGAGGCTCTTGACGTTGCGTGCACGACCGTGATCGACATCGGAGGGTGGCGGACACCGCGGCAGGGAGGGGCAGCCGCGGTGGCCACGGTGTCGGAGACCGCCGTTCTTGACTCTCCGTGCACGCCGACCGCCATCCCGGGAACGAACCCCTCCGGCCCAAGGACAAGCGATGTAATGCACGTCACCATGGGTGGAAATACCGTTTCCGCCGGAACCCCGGTCCGCTCCGTCACACCTGGAGAACTGCCATGAGCGACACCACCCACACCCTCCGCCCGTCAGCACTGGGCGTCACGCACCCCTTGGACCTGCTGACACCTGCCGAGATCTCGGCCGCCCGCGCCGTGCTGGAGAAGGCCGGCCTGCTGCTCCCGAGCACCCGGTTCCCCCGGGTGCTGCCGGTGGAGCCGTCGAAGTCCGTGGTCCTGCGCCACGTCGAGGGCGACGACGCGTTCGACCGCTCGCTCGACATCACTCTGCTGGACACCGACACCGGCCGCACGCGCCGGGCCGTGGTGTCCGTGACCGCGGGAGAGGTCCGCTCGCTCGAGACCCTGCCCACCGGGGAGCACCCCTACGGCCAGGCCCAGTACTTGTTCGAGGAGTACGACCGGGCCGCGGCGATCGTCAAGGCGGACCCGCGCTGGCAGGCGGCCATGGCCCGGCGCGGCATCGAGGACACCACCCACACGTTCGTCTCGCCGCTGGCCCCGGGATTCTTCCCGCGAGAGGACGAGACCGGCAAGCGGGTGATCCGCTCCCTGACCTTCCACCGCCGCTTCGAGGGTGACAACCCGTGGGGCCACCCGGTCGAGGGGCTCATCGCCCACGTCGACCTCACAGCCGGCGAGGTCCTCCGCCTGGAGGACGAGGGCGACGTGCCGGTGCCCATGGCCGACGCCAACTACACCCCCGAGCACGTCGGCCCCGCGCGCACGACGCTGAAGCCCTTGGACATCGTCCAGCCGGAGGGCCCGTCCTTCCAGGTGGAGGGCACCCATGTCACCTGGGAGAACTGGAAGCTGCGCATCGGGTTCAACGCCCAGGAGGGCCTGGTGCTCAACCAGGTCACCTTCCGCGACGACACCGGGGAGCAGGCCGAGGACCGCTCCGTGCTCTACCGCGGCTCCGTGCCGGAGATGGTGGTGCCCTACGGGGACACCACGAGCACCCGCTTCTGGATCAGCTACTTCGACGCCGGGGAGTACCTGCTCGGCAAGAACGCCAACTCCCTGAAGCTCGGCTGTGACTGCCTGGGTGTGATCCAGTACTTCGACGCGTTCGTGGCCGACGACGAGGGCCACCCCATGGAGATCCCGCACGCGGTGTGCATGCACGAGGAGGACTACGGGATCCTCTGGAAGCACACCGAGCCCGGGGAGGCCCCGCAGGTGCGCCGCTCCCGCCGGCTGGTGATCAGCTACTTCGCCACGATCGGCAACTACGAGTACGGCTTCTTCTGGTACTTCTACCTCGACGGCTCCATCCAGGTGGAGGCCAAGGCCACCGGCATCGTGTTCGCCGGCGCCTGCCTGCCCGGGCAGCCCAACCGCCACTCGGCCGAGATCGCCCCCGGCATCCAGGCCCCGGTGCACCAGCACATCTTCTGCGCCCGGCTCGACGTCGCCGTCGACGGCACGGAGAACTCGGTGCAGGAGGAGAACCTCGTGCCCCTGCCCATGGGCGACGACAACCCGTACGGCAACGCCTTCACGTGGTCGCGCACCGACGTGACCCGCGAGTCCGAGGGCGTCCGGGACGCGAACACGGAGACCGGGCGGAAGTGGTTCGTCACCAATCCCCACCGGCGCAACCACGTCGGCGAGCCCACCGCCTACCACCTGATCCCCATGCCGGGCCCGCGGCTGCTGGCCGCGGAAGGCTCCTCGGCCCGGAAGCGGGCCGAGTTCGCCACCCACCACCTGTGGGTCACCGCCTTCGACGCCGAGGAGCGGTTCCCGGCCGGGGACTTCCCCAACCAGCACGCCGGCGGGGGCCTCGGGGACTGGGTGAAGCAGGACCGGGACCTGGTCGACACGGACGTGGTGCTGTGGCACACCTTCGGGCCCACCCACATCCCGCGCACCGAGGACTGGCCGATCATGCCGGTGGACTACTACGGCTTCTGGTTCAAGCCCTACGGCTTCCTGGACCGCAACCCGGCGCTGGACCTGCCGGACTGGTCCACCGCCGGCGGACGCTGCTGCGGCACCGAGGTCGGCCACGCCGACGCGGTCCCGGCGGTCGAGAGCGCCCACGCGATCACCGGCACCGGCGACCACCCCACCCACGACTGCCGCTGCGAGGGCTGAACCATGAGCACCAGCACCACACCGTCCGACAACCGGCCCACCCCCGGTGGTCCCCCGTCCCACGGCCACCTCGATGCCGGCGGGGGACTGGACCGCCGGACGCTGACCGTTCCCTCCCTGGTCTTCCTCATCATCGCGGCCTCAGCACCCCTGACCGTCCTGGCCGGCGGGGTGACCTCCACCTACGCCGTCGCCGGGCTGCTGGGGGTGCCCCTGGGCTACGTCCTGCTCGGGGTGCTGCTGGCACTGTTCGCCGTGGGCTACGGGGCGATGTCCGCCCGGATCACCAACGCCGGCGCCTTCTACGCCTACATCGCCGACGGACTGGGCCGGCGCCAGGGCATCGGCGCCTCCTGGCTGGCGCTGATCAGCTACAACGCCATGCAGATCGGCATCTACGGGCTCTTCGGGTTCGCCCTGTCCTCCTTCCTCGAAGCGCGCCTGGGCATCGGGGTGCCGTGGTGGACCTCCGCCCTGGCAGGACTCGTGGTGGTGGGCCTGCTCGGCATCAGCCGAGTGGACCTCTCGGCCAAGGTGATCGCCGTGCTGGTCGCCCTGGAATTCCTGGTGGTGATCGTGGTCGACGTGCTCTGCCTGGCCGTGGCCCCGGAGGGCATCAGCGCCCAGCCGCTGATGCCCACCGAACTGTTCACCTACGGCATCGGCGCGGTCCTGGCCTTCGGGGTCGCCGCATTCATGGGCTTCGAGTCCGGCGCCATCTACAGCGAGGAGGTGAAGGACCCCGCACGCTCCGTGCCGAGGGCCACCTTCACTGCCGTGGCGATCATCTCCGTGTTCTACGCCGTTTCCGCCTGGGCCCTGGCTGTCGGCGTGGGCCCCGGCCAGATCGTCGCGGCCTCCCAGGAGCACGGGCCCGACCTCGTGTTCGTCCTCCTCGCCCAGCACGGGGGGGTGCTGCTGACCGACATCGCCCAGGTCCTGTTCATCACCAGCCTGCTGGCCGCGCTCATCGCCTTCCACAACGCCGTGGCCCGCTACTTCTTCTCCCTGGGCCGTGAGAGCGTGCTGCCGTCCTGGCTGGGCGCGGTGGGCGCTCGCAACCACGCTCCGGTGGCCGGCTCCCTGACCCAGAGCGCCTTCGCGGTGGTCCTGGTGGTCGTCTTCGCGATCGCCGGCCAGGGCTTGGAACTGGGCCCGTTGTTCCCGGTGCTCACGCTCTTCACCTGGCTCACCAATGCCGGGGCCTTCGGGCTGATCTTCCTCCTTGCCGTCACCTCCGCGGCCGTCATCGGCCACTTCCGCCGTGATCCCGGTGGGCACTCGGCCTGGGTGCGCTGGATCGCCCCGGTGCTCTCGGCCACCGGCCTCGGCACGGTCTTCGTTCTCGTCCTGGTGAACTTCGACGTCCTCATCGGCGCCGAAGGCCCCAGTCCGCTGGCGGTGGTGATGCCTGGAATCATCCTGGCCACCGGGGCGGCCGGCCTCGTGTGGGGTGAGTACCTCCGGCGCCGCCGGCCCGAGGTCTTCACCGGAGTCGGTTCCGGCCGGACCGTCGACGAGGCCGCCGCAGCGGTCCCGGCTCACCGGGCAGCCGGCGATGTCCGCCACTGAGGCGCGGCGACCTGCTCCTGCGGGTTCGCCAGGACGGGGCGCAACGCCACCTGTGCCCGTCGCGGTCGGGCTGCTGCACGGCTGTCTCGTGCTGTCCGTCGCCGGCTCGGCAGCGGCGCACGGATGGATGGCGGTGGGCGGGGGACACGGTGCCGGCTGGTCGCTGGTCATGGCCGCCATGGCCGTGCTGTGTGCGTTCTGCGTGGTGGGCCTGATGCGCCGGCCGCTGGCGGTGGCTCCTGTGCGCATGGCCATGGTCATGGCCGTCGCCATGGCACTGCTCCACGTCCTGATGATCCCGCTCATGGCAGGTGCCGCAGGTGGAGCTCATCAGCATGCGCATCGTGGAGGGGGAGGTCCCGGGGCGGATCCTGTGGCCGCGTCCGCGGGCGGAGCTGATCACAGCACCATGATGCTGGTCATCGTGCTCGAGCTGGTCGCGGGGGGCCTGGCGGCCACCCGACTGCGCCGTCGTCGCCCCAAGGGGTCCTGAACGGCACGGTCGGTCGGGTGCCGCCGGGGATGTGCACGCTGCTCGCCCACCGGCCGGCCGCACGGCTCGACACCCCCGGCTGGGCGTGATCGGGGTGGCCTCGGGGCTGATCGGCGCCACGCAGTACCTGCTGGGCGTGGCCACGACCGCCCTGCTCGCTGTCCCCGCCACGGCCGGTCCGGGGCCGTGGTGATGCGCGCTGCCGCCGTGACCTCCACCCCAGGCTGCATCGGCACTTCGCCTCCCACGTCCGCAGCGTCACACGCGCATGGACGCCACATGAGTCGTGGAAGGGGGTGGCGCAATTCACTTCGTATCATATACGATGTTCATCAAGAGACCTGGGCCACACCGTTGAGGGTGCTGGACCCGGGCCACCTCCGAAGACCACGAAGGCAGGACGGCATGGCAGAGACGACACCGGCTCCTCCCGGGAGCACCGGGCCCGTTGACTTCACCGATCGGGCGAACCGACCCGGGAAGGTCATCGCCCTGCACCTGAACTACCCCTCCCGCATCGCTCAGCGGGGCCGCTCCCCGCAGTTCCCCGGCTACTTCCTCAAGGCCGGAACCTCCCTCGCCCGGACCGGCGCCACGATCGAGCGCCCGGCCGGCACCGAGCTGCTGGCCTACGAGGGTGAGATCGCCCTGGTCATCGGTCAGACGTGCCGCCGGGTGCGCCCGGAGGAGGGCTGGTCCAAGGTCTCCGGCGTCACCGCCGCCAACGACTGGGGCCTGTACGACCTGCGCCACGCCGACAAGGGCTCCAACGTCAAGAACAAGTCCGGGGACGGCTACACCCCGCTGGGCCCCGAGGTCATCCCGGCCGCCGGGCTCGATCCGGCCGCGCTGCGCATCCGGACCTGGGTCAACGGGGACCTCGTCCAGGACGACACCACCGAGGCGCTGGTCTTCCCCTTCGGCCAGCTCGTGGCGGACCTGTCCCAGCTCATGACGCTGGAGGAGGGCGACGTCATCCTGACGGGCACCCCGGCCGGATCCTCTGTGGCCCAGCCGGGCGACGTCGTCGAGGTCGAGGTGGACGCGCCCGAGGCGCCCGGTGCTCCCTCCAGCGGACGGCTGGTCACCCGCGTGGTGGCCGGCGAGGCGCCGATGGCGCCCTACGGGCACGGCCCGCAGGTGGACGACACCCAGCGGGAGGAGGCCTGGGGTTCGCGCGAGGCCGCCGGACTGCCGCCGACCGCAGCGGAGGCCGACCCGTACCACTACGTGCCCGCCTCCCCGGCCCCCGACCGCAGCCTGCTCACCGACGAGCTCAGGGCGAAGATCAACGGGACGGCCGTGGCCACCATCACCGCGCAGCTGCGCAAGCGAGGGATCGACAACGCCACGATCGACGGCGTGCGGCCCACCCATCCCGGCCGACGCATCCTCGGCTACGCCGCGACCCTGCGCTACGTGCCCAACCGGGAGGACCTGTTCAAGGCCTTCGGCGGCGGGTTCAACGCCCAGAAGCGCGCCATGGACACGGTGCAGCCGGACGACGTGGTGGTCATGGAGGCCCGCGGTGAGAAGGGGACCGGCACCCTCGGCGACGTCCTCGCCCTGCGCGCCAAGGTGCGTGGTGCCAACGCGGTGATCACCGACGGCGGCGTGCGGGACAGTGCCGCTGTCGCGGAGGTCGGCATCCAGGTCTACTCCAACGGCGCCCACCCGGCCGTGCTCGGCCGCCGCCACATCCCCTGGGAGGTCGGCGGAACGGTGGCGTGCGGCGGGACCACCGTCCAGCCGGGCGACATCGTCATCGGCGACGACGACGGCGTCGTGGTCGTCCCCCCGCAGCTGTTGGCCGAGGTGATCGCCGACGCGTGGGAGCAGGAACAACAGGACGCCTGGGTGTACGACCGGGTGGCCGAAGGACACCCGGTGGACGGACTGTTCCCGCCCAACGCCGAATGGAAGCGCAAGTACCAGGAGTACCAGCAACTGCGCGCCGGCCAGGACGCTCCGTGAGCACCGAGGTCCTCCAGTCCAAGTCGGAGGAGGCCTACCAGGCCATCCTCGGGGGTGTCCAGCAGGGCCGCTTCGCCCCGGGCAGCCGCCTGGTGCTGGCTCAGTTGGCCGCCGAGCTCGGGATGTCCGTGGTGCCGGTGCGCGAGGCCGTGCGGAGGCTTCAACAGGACGGCCTCGTGGCCTATCAGCGCAATGTCGGTGCCACCGTGGTGGGCATCGACCCCGTGGAGTACCAGAACACCATGGAGACCCTGGCGCTGGTCGAGGGATTCTCCACCGCCCAGTGCGCGCCGCTGATCACCGAAGCCGAGCTGCAACGGGCCCGCGAGATCAACGACCAGATGCGCCGAGTGCTGGACGAGTTCGATCCGGTGCAGTTCACCTCGCTGAACAAACAGTTCCACTCCACGCTCTACGAGCACCACCAGAACGCACACATCCTCGACCTGGTGCACCGCGGCTGGAACCGGCTGGCCGCCCTGCGCTCGTCCACCTTCGCCTACGTCCCCGGCCGGGCCCGTGCCTCCGTGGACGAACACGACCACCTGCTGGACCTCATCGCAGCGGGCGCCCCCTTCGACGTCGTCGAGACCGCCGCGAGGCAGCACCGCCTCAACACGCTCGACGCCTACCTGGCCTCACGGACCACACCTCAAGACGCTGCACGCCGAAAGGACACACCATGAGCACCGAGACCACCCCCGACAACGCACGGCGCTGGGTTCCGGCCAACCTGCCGGAGAAGATCCAGCACTACATCAACGGCCGGCACGTCGACTCGATCGACGGCGACACCTTCGACGTGCTGGACCCGGTCACCAACCAGTCCTACATCAAGGCCGCCTCCGGCAAGGTCGCCGACATCGACGCCGCCGTCGCCGCCGCCAAGGACGCCTTCGAGAACGGACCGTGGCCCAGCATGCTCCCGCGCGAACGCTCCCGGGTGCTGCACAAGATCGCCGACATCGTGGAGACCCGCGGCCAGGACCTGGCCGAGATGGAGTGCTTCGACACCGGCCTGCCGATCAAGCAGGCGCTCGGCCAGGCTCAGCGCGCCGCCGAGAACTTCCGCTTCTTCGCCGACCTGATCGTCGCCCAGCACGACGACGCGTTCAAGGTCCCGGGCCGCCAGGCCAACTACGTGAACCGCAAGCCGATCGGCGTGGCGGGGCTCATCACCCCGTGGAACACCCCGTTCATGCTGGAGTCCTGGAAGCTGGGACCGGCGCTGGCCACCGGCAACACCGTGGTGCTCAAGCCGGCGGAGTTCACCCCGCTGTCCGCCTCCCTGTGGCCGGGCATCTTCGAGGAGGCCGGCCTGCCGGCCGGTGTGTTCAACATCGTCCACGGCTACGGCGAGGAGGGCTTCGCCGGCGACTCCCTGGTCAAGCACCCGGACGTCCCGCTGATCTCCTTCACCGGCGAGTCCCGCACCGGCCAGATCATCTTCGGCAACGCCGCGCCGTTCCTCAAGGGCCTGTCCATGGAGCTGGGCGGCAAGTCCCCCGCCGTCGTCTTCGACGACGCCGACCTGGACACCGCGATCGATGCGACGATCTTCGGGGTCTTCTCCCTCAACGGCGAACGCTGCACCGCGGGCTCGCGCATCCTGGTCCAGCGCGGCATCTACGACGAGTTCGTGGAGCGCTACTCCGCCCAGGCCGAGCGCGTGAAGGTCGGTCTGCCGCACGAGGAGGCCACCGAGGTCGGCGCCCTGGTGCACCCCGAGCACTTCGAGAAGGTCATGTCCTACGTGGAGATCGGCAAGCAGGAGGCCCGCCTCACCGCCGGCGGCGGCCGTCCGGAGGAGTTCCCCGAGGGCAACTTCATCCGGCCGACCGTCTTCGCCGACGTCGCCCCGGACGCCCGGATCTTCCAGGAGGAGATCTTCGGTCCCGTCGTGGCGATCACCCCCTTCGACACGGACGAGGAGGCCCTGGCGCTGGCCAACAACACCAAGTACGGCCTCGCCGCCTACATCTGGACGAACGACCTGAAGCGGTCCCACAACTTCGCCCAGAACGTCGAGGCCGGCATGGTGTGGCTGAACTCCAACAACGTCCGCGACCTGCGCACTCCGTTCGGCGGCGTGAAGGCCTCGGGGCTGGGTCACGAGGGCGGCTACCGGTCGATCGACTTCTACACCGACCAGCAGGCCGTGCACATCAACCTCGGCGAGGTGCACAACCCCGTCTTCGGCAAGGACGAGGTCGCCGCATCCGCCCGGACCGGCGACGCCTGAGCCACGGCGTCGCCCGCCCGACATCCCGACCGTCACCCCTCACCCTGACCAGAGCAAGGACAGCCATGACCCACCTCGACGACCGGACGATGACGTCCTCCGGCTTCTACGTCTCGCAGGAAGCCCCGATCCACTCCGACAACCCGGTCCCGACCCCGCAGGCCCCCGCGCCGGACATCCTGCGCTGCGCCTACATGGAGCTCGTCGTCACCGATCTGAAGCGTTCGCGGGAGTTCTACGTGGGCGTGCTGGGGCTGACCGTGACCGAGGAGGACGAGAACGCCGTCTACCTGCGGTCCCTGGAGGAGTTCATCCACCACAACCTCGTGCTCCGGAAGGGCCCGGTGGCCGCCGTCGCCGCCTTCTCCTACCGCGTGCGCAGCCCCGAGGACCTGGACAAGGCCGTGGCCTTCTACGAGGAACTCGGCTGCCGCGTGGAGCGCCGCACGGAGGGCTTCACCAAGGGCATCGGCGACTCGGTGCGCGTCGAGGACCCGCTGGGCTTCCCATACGAGTTCTTCCACGACGTCGAGCACGTCGAGCGGCTGGCCTGGCGCTACGACCTGTACACCCCGGGCGCGCTGGTCCGCCTGGACCACTTCAACCAGGTCACCCCGGACGTGCCGCGCGCCGTGGCGTACATGCAGGACCTGGGCTTCCGCGTCACCGAAGACATCCAGGACGACGAGGGCACCACCTACGCCGCCTGGATGCGCCGCAAGCCGACCGTGCACGACACCGCCATGACCGGTGGCGACGGCCCGCGCATGCACCACGTGGCCTTCGCCACCCACGAGAAGCACAACATCCTGGCGATCTGCGACAAGATGGGCGCCCTGCGCATCTCCGACCGCATCGAGCGCGGACCCGGCCGCCACGGCGTCTCGAACGCGTTCTACCTGTACATCCTCGACCCGGACGGCCACCGGATCGAGATCTACACCCAGGACTACTACACCGGCGACCCGGACAACCCGGTCGTCACCTGGGACGTGCACGACAACCAGCGCCGTGACTTCTGGGGCAACCCGGTGGTCCCGTCCTGGTACACCGAGGCCTCCCTGGTCCTGGACCTGGACGGCAACCCGCAGGAGGTCGTGAAGCGCACCGAGAGCTCCGAGATGGAGGTGACCATCGGCGCCGACGGGTTCTCCTACACCCGCGAGGGCGACGAGCACGGCACCTACAAGGGCGAGGCCGCCAAGGGCTTCAAGCTCGGAAACCAGCTCTGAGCGGGGGACCGGGACGATGCTGGACCACGAGACCCATGTGAAGATCGCCGATGAGCTGCACCGGGCGGGACTGGACCGCACGCCGGTGCCGCGGCTGACGCAGAGGTACCCGCAGATGGAGATCGAGGACTCCTACGCGGTGCAGAGGATCTGGGCGCAGCGGCAGGAGGAGGCCGGCCGCACCAAGGCCGGGCACAAGATCGGGCTGACCTCCAAGGCCATGCAGGACGCCACCGGCATCGACGAGCCGGACTACGGGGTGATCTTCGACGACCAGGTGGTCGAGTCCGGCCACGTCTACGAGTGGGCGAGGTACACCCACCCACGCATCGAGATGGAGCTGGCCTTCGTCCTGAAGGAGGACCTCGCCGGCCCCGGCGTGAACCTCTTCGACGTGCTGCGCGCCACCGAGTACGTGGTGCCGGCCCTGGAGGTGCTGGACTCGCGCATCGAGATGGAGGGCCGGACCATCACGGACACCATCTCGGACAACGCCGCGCTCGGCTCCATGGTGATCGGGGGCCGCCCGGTCGCCCCGGACGCCGTCGACCTGCGCTGGGTCGCCGGGGCGCTGTGGCGCAACCAGGAGATCATCGAGACCGGGGTGGCCTCCGGGGTGCTCAACCACCCGGCCAACGGGGTGCACTGGCTGGCGAACCGGATCGCCGGCCACGGGGACCGGCTGGAGGCCGGGGAGATCATCCTCGCCGGGTCCTTCACCCGCCCCATGTGGGTCTACGCCGGGGACACCGTGTACGCCGACTACGGAGAGTTAGGGACCATCACATGCCGATTCGCCTAGAGCCGCAGCCCAGCCTCAAGGACCTGTTCACGACGTCGGCGCGCGCCGGCCGGAACGGCCGTCCCGCCGCCGGGATGTTCATCAGCTCCGGTGACCCGTCCAGCACCGAGATCTGTGCGTCCGCAGGTCTGGACTACCTCCTGCTCGACGGCGAACACGCGCCGCTGGGGCTGGAGACCGTCCAGTCCCAGCTGCGGGCCATGGCCGGCTACCCGGTCGTCCCCGTGGTGCGCGTGCCCGCCCTCGACGCCGTGCTGGTCAAGCAGTACCTCGACCTGGGCGCCCAGTCCCTCGTCATCCCGATGGTGGACAGCGCCGCGGACGCCGAGGCGGCGGTGCGTGCCATGCACTACCCGCCGCACGGGGTCCGGGGCGTCGGCTCCGCACTGGCCCGCTCGGCGAGATGGAACCGGATCCCGGACTATCTGAACCGAGCCGCCGACCTGGTCACGCTGGTCGTCCAGGTCGAGTCGGCGGCCGCCGTCGAGAACGCCCGGCAGATCGCCGCGGTGGACGGCATCGACGGCATCTTCATCGGTCCCTCCGACCTGGCCGCCTCCATGGGCCTGCTCGGCCGCCAGGACCACCCGGACGTGGTCGCGGCCGTGAAGACCGTGATCGACCAGGTCAAGGCGGCCGGGAAGTTCGTCGGTGTCAACGCCTTCGCCGCCGACCGGGCCCGCGACTACGTGGCGGCCGGGGCCGACTTCGTGAACGTCGGGGCCGACGTCGCGCTCCTGGCACGGGCCACCGAGACCCTCGCCGACACCTGGTGCGGCACCGCCGCGCCGACCGAGTAGACCGATCAGACCGCAGAACCACCTCCCCGCATTAGGAGACCCCATGTTGTTCCACCACCACGGGTACGTATCCACGGACCCCCGTGTCCAGCCCGCCGCCGGTGTGGGCATCGACCGTTCCCCGGAGCTGCCCGAGACCATGGACGTGCTCGTGGTCGGCGCGGGCCCCGCCGGCATGACCGCCACCGCCCAGCTGGCGAGCTTCCCGGAGGTCATGACCTGCCTCGTCGACCGCCGCCCCTACCGGCTGGAGATCGGTCAGGCCGACGGCATCCAGGCCCGCAGCGTCGAGACGTTCCAGGCCTTCGGCTTCGCCCAGGAGATCACCGCCGAGGCTTTCCACCTGAGCGAGATGAACTTCTGGAAGCCGGACCCCGCGAACCCGGAGCACATCGTCCGGACCGCACGGGCCGTGGACGACCCCACGGGTGTCAGCGAGTTCCCGCACCTGATCGTCAACCAGGCGCGCGTGCTGGACTACTTCGCCCGCTTCGCGAAGAACGCCCCGTCCCGGACCGAACCGTACTTCGGCTGGGAGTTCGTCAAGCTCGAGGTCGGCGAGGGGGAGTACCCGGTCGCCGTCACCCTGAAGCGCACCGGCGACCAGCCTGAGGGCGGCGTGAGCCAGGGCGAGGAGCGCGTCGTGCGCACCAAGTACGTCCTGGGGGGCGACGGCGCGCACTCGAAGGTCCGCCGGGACATCGGTGCCCAGCACGTGGGTGCCGTGTCCTACCACGCGTGGGGTGTCATGGACGTCCTGGCCGAGACCGACTTCCCGGACATCCGCACCAAGTGCGCCATCCAGTCCAAGCACGGCTCGATCCTGCACATCCCGCGCGAGGGCGGCTTCCTGTTCCGCATGTACGTGGACCTGGGCGAGGTCGACCCGGACGACGCCGGCGCCGTCCGCAGGACCCCGATCGAGTCGATCGTCGCCCAGGCCAACCAGATCGTCACGCCCTACACCGTGGACGTGAAGGACGTGGCGTGGTGGAGCGTCTACGAGGTCGGCCACCGGGTGACGGACCGCTTCGACGACGTCCCCACCGAGGAGGAGGGACAGCGCAGCCCGCGGGTCTTCATCGCCGGCGATGCCTGCCACACCCACTCGGCCAAGGCCGGCCAGGGCATGAACGTCTCCATCCAGGACGCGTTCAACCTGGGCTGGAAGCTGGGCCACGTCCTGACCGGATTGAGCCCGGAGTCGCTGCTGTCCACCTACTCGGCCGAGCGCCAGCCGGTGGCCCAGAACCTCATCGACTTCGACCGGGAATGGTCCTCCATGATGGCCGCCAAGCCGGAGGAGCTGGAGAGCGCGTCCGCGCTGGAGGACTTCTACCAGAAGACCGCCGAATTCCCGGCGGGCTTCATGACGGAGTACCCGGCCGGGCTCCTCGTGGGCGAGGCGACCCACCAGGACCTCGCCACAGGTTTCCCCCTGGGCAAGCGCTTCAAGGCCCACCCGGTCAAGCGCGTCTCGGACACCAACCCGAAGTTCCTGGGCCACCAGCACACCGCCGACGGTCGGTGGCGGATCTACGCCTTCGCCGACGCCGCCGTGTCGTCCGCGGAGGACTCGAAGCTGCGGGCCTGGGCCGAGTGGATGGACTCCGCGGAGTCACCGGTGCGCCGGTTCACTCCGGGAGGCCAGGACCTCGACGCCCTGTTCGACCTCAACGTGGTCTACCAGCAGCCGCACGAGGGGGTGGAGCTGATGAAGGTTCCGTCCGTGTTCCGCCCGAAGGTCGGCAAGTTCCAGATCTCCAACCTGAACAAGGTGTGGGGCACGGACCCGGAGGACGACATCTACGAGGCCCGCGGCCTGAGCAGGGATGGCGTGGTCGTCGTGGTCCGCCCGGACCAGTACGTCGCCCACGTGCTGCCGCTGACCGCGACCTCCAAGCTGTCGGAGTTCCTGACGCCGATCTTCAGCCGCTGACCGGTCCCGGCCACCCGCAACCACGCTCCCCACCATCAACGCCTCCGAGGTAACCATGACCGAATCCCGACACTCGGCTCGGGCCAACCAGCGCCGCGTCGCCGCTGCCACGCTCATCGGCACCACCGTCGAGTGGTACGACTTCTTCATCTACGCCACCATGGCCGGCCTGGTGTTCTCCCAGCTGTTCTTCGAACCCGCCGGGGAATCCGCCGGACTGCTGCTGTCCTTCGCCTCGGTCGGCATCTCCTTCCTGTTCCGCCCGCTGGGTGCCTTCCTGGCAGGGCACTACGGCGACAAGCTGGGTCGCCGAGTCATCCTCATGACCACTCTGATCATGATGGGCGGGGCCACCACCCTGATCGGCCTGCTGCCCACCTATCAGTCCGCCGGGGTGATCGCCCCGGTGCTGCTGTTTCTCCTGCGCATCATCCAGGGCATCTCCGCCGGCGGCGAATGGGGCGGGGCGGCCCTGATGGCCGTGGAGCACGCGCCGGCCGAGCGCCGTGGTCTGGCCGGTTCCATGCCCCAGTTGGGCGTGCCCCTGGGCCTGTTGCTGGCCACCGCCGTCACCGCGTTGATGACCGGGGTGATCTCCCCGGGGGACCAGTTCCTCGAGTGGGGCTGGCGTGTCCCGTTCATCGCCTCTGTCGTCCTCATCGCGATCGGCTACTTCGTCCGCATCGCCGTGGACGAGTCCCCCGTCTTCCAGGAGATCGCCGAGAAGAAGGAGCAGGCGAGCGTCCCGATCGTGGAGCTGTTCCGCAAGTACTGGCACCTCGTGGCCCTCGCGGCCCTGATCTTCGTGGGCAACAACGCCGTGGGCTACATGTCCACCGGCGGGTTCATCCCCGCCTACGCCACGTCCGACGCCGTCGGGCTCTCCCGGACCGACGTGCTGGTGGCCATGACCTTCGCCGCCACCGTATGGCTGATCTCCACGCTGGCGGCCGGGATCATCTCCGACTACATCGGGCGCAAGCTCACCTACCAGATCGGCTACGCCTGGTTGATCCTCACCATCTGGCCGCTGTTCCTGCTCATCGACTCGGGCTCCCTCGTCAAGCTGTACGTCGGACTGGGCCTCATCTGCATCGGTACGGGCCTGACCTACGGCCCCCAGGCCTCCCTGTACTCCGAGCTGTTCCCGGCATCCATCCGGTTCTCCGGCGTGTCGATCTCCTACGCGATCGGCGCCATCCTCGGTGGCGCCTTCGCGCCGATGATCGCCCAGGCCCTGCTCGACGCCACCGGTGGCACGCCCGCCATCGCCGTCTACCTGATCGGGATGTGCGCGGTGGCACTGATCGCCGTCAGTCTGGTCCGGGACCGCTCCAGGATCGACCTGTCCATCAACAACCAGGCCGAGCAGGAGATCGGGAGCACGGTGTTCGACAAGCGCCCGGCGCCGACCCGGCCCCGTCAGATGAGTGGTTCCAGGAGGTAGGGACCCCGGCCTCGGGGCGGGCTTCGCGCCCGCCAGGGGCGAGGACCCACCAGCGCGCCCTGGGGGTGGAGCTCCTCGCCGGCAGACCGGGCCCGGGCTGACCCGAGTGGACCCGAGTGGACCGGACGGGTGCTGAACAGGGAGGAAGCCCCCTGCGTCAGGACCACAGAACCGACGCGGTGCCCGCAGCTCGGCGCCCGGACCCGTCCGGTGCGCCCGCCTGCGCCGCCCTGCTCCCTTCACTCGTGGTCTCGCCCCGAGCCGTCAGGTCTCACACCACCCGGGCGTCGATGAGTGCAGGGCCGTCCGCCTGCAGAGCGTCCTGGTAGGCGCGCTCGAACTCCTCCCGCGTGGTGGTGCGGGTGGCGCGCACCCCGTACCCCTGGGCGAGAGAGACGAAATCGATCTCTCCCAGGACCAGGCCCGGCACGTCAGGCACGCCCATGCGTTGGGCGAACCCGGCCAGTGCGCCGTATCCGGAGTTGTTGACGATCACGAACACGGTGCGGGTGCCCTGCTGCGCCGCCGTGTACAGCGCGGTGATGCCGTAGTTGGCGGACCCGTCGCCGACAGTGGCCACGACAGTCGCCTCCGGCACGGCAAGGGAGATCCCGACGGCGGCCGGCAGACCGAAGCCGAGACCGCCGGATGCCGGGAAGTGATACCCGCCCGGTCGGTCGATCGCGACCCGCTCGAGATATTCCAGGTCGAGGGTGGTGGTTTCATTGACGTAGACCACGCGGTCGTCGACGTGCTGGTTCAGAACCTCCAGGATCTCTGTTCCCGTCATCCCTTCCGGGGAGGTCCTCGCCGCGGGCAGCCGGCGCTCCGGACGCCGAGCACCGCGATCCCGCACGCCCTGGGCCAGCACGGTGATGGCGTCGGCAACGTCGGCGATGACCGCCCGGCCGAAGGGTGCGCGGGTGGCCTCGGCCGGGTCCTGTGTCACCTGCCACACCTGCGTGCCCGGTTCGAGGTAGTCTCCGGGCTCCCACCGGTGGTACCGGAACACCGGTGCGCCGAGCACGAGCACCGCGTCGTGCCCGGACAGCCGACGGCGCACCGACTCGATCCCCGGGACCATGACGCCGCCGAAGTTGGGGTGGGTGGTGGGAAACGGGGCACGCGACGGTGACGGGGCCACGTACACCGCCGCATCGGCGTGCTCGGCCAGCTGGACCACGGCATGGAAAACCGCGGGATCCGCGACGGCGGCTGCGTCGACCTGGGGTCCCAGCACCAGTGCGGGGCTCTGTGCGTCGTCGACGGCGGCGATCAGTTCACGGGCGATCTGGTCGGGCAGCGTCCCCGCTGTGGTCACCGAGCGTTCGACGAGCAGGGCGTCATCGGGAAGGGCCGGTTCGTTCCAGTCGTCCAGTGGGACCGAGACGTAGACAGGGCCTTGTGGATGGGTGGTGGCCTCGAGCACGGCCTGGGACAGCGTGCGTGGCACATCAGCGGCGGACAGGGGTTCGTGCGCGTACTTGGTCAGCGGGTAGGTCAGCATTCCCGCCTCCATGTTGGCGAGCATGGCTTCCTGCCCGACCGTGCGTCGGACCTGCTGCCCCGCCAGCAGCACCAGCGGCACGTGAGCATACCGGGCGTTGGTCAATGCGCCCATGGCGTTGCCGGTTCCGGACGCGGCGTGCAGGTTCACGAGGACCGGCTTGCCGGTGGCGCGAGAATAGCCCTCGGCCATGCCCACCACCACCTGCTCGTGCAGTCCCAGCACGAAGTCGAAGTCCTCGCCCAGCCCGGCCAGGAAGGGCAGCTCGTTGGATCCCGGGTTGCCAAAGATCGTGGTCATTCCGTGAGCACGGAACACATCCGTGGAGGCCTCCAGAACTGTCCTGTCGTCTCCCATTGTTCGACTCCCATCAATTGAGTGGTGCAACATGGCCGGGACTGCCCCGAGTGCGGCTGACTCTCGGGGGCGATCGTTCTCAGGCCGCTACGAGGCCGTGCTTGATGGTCTCAAACTCCACGGGTGCAGGACGACCGGAACCGACAGACCGTCTGGCGCGAGTCCCGTTGTCCGCAGAGTTCAGGGCCGATCTAGGGTGTGCGCCTCCACCGTCGTAGCCCCGCCACCCGCTGGCCTTGCCGGGGGTCAGGTTGTCACCTGGGCGCGGGGACCGTCACGTACTCCCTGCTGGGCTGCTCTCTTCCTGGGCTGAGACCGATCAGAGGAGATGTCGAATGCGAATTCTGGTCGGTCATGCGAGCTGGCAGGGATCCACCGCCGGGATCGCCCGCCGGGTCGCTGCCGTGCTGGAGCGGGCGGAGGCCACCGTGGAGGTGATCGCGGTGGGGGAGGTGGGCGACGTCGCCGGCTTCGACGCGGTGGTGCTGGGCAGCGCGGTCCACCATCAGTCCTGGAAGCCGGAGGCCGTTGACCTCGTCCGCCGCCACGCCGCGGCCTTGTCACAGCGGCCGGTGCGGTTGTTCAGCGTGGGGATGTCCGATGGGCTGCCCCGGCCGCTGCGCCGGATGGCGCGCACCGCCCAGGACCGGCGCATCGCGGCGGCCCTGCGCGAGGATGTGCAGCCGCGTGGTCATCGGGTGTTCTCGGGCGTGTGCCGGCCCGAGCAGCTGCCCCGCGGGGTGGGTGTCGCGTTCCGAGCCTTCGGCGGTCACTTCGGTGACTATCGTGACTGGTCGGCGATCGAGGCCTGGGCCCGGCAGATCGCCCAGGAGCTGGACGCGCAAGCGGTTGCCGACGGCATGTGACCCGATGCGCGCTGGGGGCGATCGCCTACAACGAGCTGATCCTGCTCTACGTGGTGCTCTTCTCTGCGGCTCTGTACGCCTTCGTGCTGGTCTTCGCGGCGTTCTTCCGACAGGACGCGGCCCGGTTGTTCCCGATCGGCACGCGCCGGCGGGGACCGGCGGCGCCGATGTTCGCCAGCACTGTGGTGCTGGTGGAGGTCTGGGGCCCCGCTGGTGGCGGTCGCGCTCTCCGGGGTGACCCCGGAGGGGCGGGGCCCGTACTCCACCGAGTTCACCGAGGCCCTGGATCTGGCGGTGATCACCCCGGCCACCGTCCGGGCCGGGGTGCTGATCCTGCGCCGTGACCCGCAGGCGCACCTGATCGCGGTGTCCCTGCTGGTTCCGGAGATCCTGCTGGCGCCGCTGATCATCGCTCAGACGGTCCTGCAGCTGCGGGCCGGGGCGACCTTCACGGGCCTGAGATCCTCGGACCGATCCTCGGTTTCGTGGCCCTCGCCCTCGCCCTGGCCCTGGCCGTGGCCGTGGCCGCGGTGCTGGGGTGATCCTCCGATCGGTTCCCGCAGCGGCGCCCCGGGTCGATCGGGCACCGCGGGCACGAGCAGGAGAAGCACCATGACGCTCCGGCCTCCCGTGGCGCGGAAGCACAGGGACGGCCTCCGGTCCCGCCGCTGCTCGTGCTGCCCGGACTCTGTCGATCAATGCCCCTGCGGCGATCAGGAGTCAGTGTTCCGCGGGCATCAACCAGCTGGGCCCCCTCGGGCTCTGGGACCGGAGCGGTCCGCCGGACAGGCGCTCAGGCGTCCATGGTGCGGCGCTTTCCCGGCTCTGTCAGCCAGCCCAGTGCGGACAGCCAGGAGGCGCACAGCGCCGTCCAGGCCTCCGGCTCGCCGGTGCCCTCGGCCAGCCCGAGGCCGTGCGCTCCTTCCGGGAAGACGTGCAGGGCGTGGGATACGCCCGCGCGTGCCAGCGCCTGGGCCAGGAGATACGAGTGCTGCACCGGCACCGATGGGTCGTCGGCGGTGTGCCAGACGAAGAACGGCGGGGCCGCCGCGGTCACCAGACGGTCCAGGGATGTGGTGGCCCGTGCCTCGGCGCTGGGGTCGGTGCCCAGGAGTTCCCGTTGGCTGCCCCTGTCGGTGTCGAGTTCCATGGACACCACCGGGTAGCAGAGGATCACCGCGTCGACCCGCTCGGGACCCGACGGCGAGGCGGTCAGGGCGGCCTGACCGGCCAGGTGTCCACCGGCAGAGGACCCCAGCAGGGCGATCCGCTCAGCGCCGCTCTTTCTGAGCCGGCTAATCTCGGCCCGCACCGCTTCCAGCGGAGCTGGGTGCCTGGTGTGCACCGGGTAGCGGAACACGCTCGCTGGGAGGCCGAGCTGCCCGAGCCACTCGGCGACCGGTTCTGCCTCGTTGTCGGCATGAGCGGCGTACCCGCCTCCGGGGAGGACGACGACGTGCATGACGGTGTCCGGGTCTGCTGAGCGCGTGACGCCGCAGCTCGACGAGAGGGCCGGGACCGCGGAGGGCTGTGGTGGGGTCATGGGTTCAGGATCCTAGGAGCTGCGGTCCCTGCAGGCGTGGGCCTCGCAGCGGGACGGGTTGGGCATTCGGCGCGGATGTGGTGGTCGCTGTCCGTGCTGTGCTCTCGGCTGCCTGGGCAGGTCCAGCATGCGCCTCCGGTTCGGGGTGCCGAAACACACCATGAAGTCTATGTGTTGACTGTCAACAATTAGTTGCAGTAACGTGATCTGCAGCACAACCGTCTGACGGCCTGCAGCAAGGATCCGCACTGCATGTTCTCCTCCCGACTGAGCTGCTCCTCCCTCAGCTTCCGGCACCAGCCGCTGCCCGAGGCTCTGCGCACCATCCGTGAGATCGGCTTCCAGGAGATCGATCTGAGTGCTCTGCCCGGGGCCTGTCATCACGTCCCCTACGTGCTGGACGGCACCGCGGTGGAGCAGGTGGCCGCCGAGTACATCTGATCCCTGCTGCAAGAACTGTCCACCCACCACCACCATGCGACCCAAGGAGCACCATGACCACCACCCAGCGCACCGCCCTCATCACCGGAGCCACCTCCGAGAAGGGCATCGGAGTCACCACCGCCCGCCGTTTCGCCCGTGAAGGATGGGGGGTGGTGATCCTGGACCTCGACGCCGAGAAGTCGGCCCGGGTCGCCCAGGACATCGGCCAGGAGCACGGGGTGCCCGCCTTCGGGCACGCGGTCGACGTCGCGGACGAAACCTCCGTGACCGCCGCCCGCGACGCCGTGGCCGCCGAGGTCGCCGCCGGCACCCTGCCGCCGGTCGGCGCCGTCGTCAACATCGCCGGCATCACCTCCCCGGTCCCGTTCCTGGAGACCACGCTCGAGCTGTGGCACAAGGTCATGGACGTCAACGCCACCGGAACCTACCTGGTGACCAAGGCGTTCCTGCCCGAGATGATCGAGCAGGGCTGGGGCCGGATCGTGAACATGTCCTCCGTGTCCGCCCAGCGTGGCGGCGGCGTCTTCGGCAAGGTGCCCTACTCCGCGGCCAAGGCCGCCATCCTCGGCTTCACCAAGGCGCTGGCCCGCGAGCTGGGCCCGACCGGTGTCACGGTCAACGCGGTGACTCCCGGTGCGGTCGACACCAACATCCGGGTGGGCAGCACCGACGAGCAGGAGGCCGCCATCGCGGCGGGCATCCCGGTCGGGCGCACCGCCACCACCGAGGAGATCGCCGCCTCGATCACTTTCCTCGCCTCCGAGGACTCCTCCTACCTGACCGGGGTGACCCTCGACATCAACGGCGGAAGCCACATGCACTGAGCAGTCGATCCGTTCGCAGCCGCCGCCTCCCCGCACCCGTGGGGAGGCGGCGGCATCCTCTTCCAGGAGATCCCATGCACAGTTCGGCTCGTTCTCTCCCCGCTGGGCGGCCCCGCATCCCGGGGCCGACGGGGGCACAGGTCCACGACCTGACCGACCTCCGCGCCGGCGACGTCGTGGAGATCCGGCGCTGGGACACGGTGCACTTCCACGGAGTGGTCGACGTGGTCTGCCCCCGGCTGGGCGTGCTGTGGGTCCTGGACGGTCCCTTGCGCGAGCGGACGCTGGTCCCTGTCTGCGAGTACAGCCTCTGGAGGACGGGGCGTCCTGTGCGCGCCCGATGAGTCGCCCAGGATCGGCCGGGCCGAACCGCGACGACGGTGTGGTGACGACAGCGGGGAGGGCCTGACGGAGAAGTTCTCCGTCAGGCCCTCCCCGCTGTCGTGCGCTCTCTGCCGCGCTCAGTCCACGCGTTCGGTGTGGCGGGGGTGGAGCAGGGTCCTGACCTTCTCGGCGATCTTGGCCGTGGAGACCCCGTAGCGGTCGTTGAGGGTGGGCAGGGCGCCGGCGTCGAGGAACTCGTCGGGCAGCCCGATCGGGGTGATCTGCCGGAGCACCCCGTCGCGGACCGCCGTGTGGGCCACGGCGTCGAAGAGCCCGCCGATGACGGTGTGGTTCTCGCAGGTGAGCACCAGCCGGTCCTTGCCGAGCTCGGCCAGGATGGTGGCCTCGTCGAGGGGCTTGAGGGTGGGCACGTGCAGCACCGCCACGTCGACCTTGTCGGCCTCCAGGGCCCGGGCGGCCTCCAGGGCCCGCTCGGTCATCAGTCCGGTGGAGATCAGCAGGACCTCGGCCCCGTCGCGGATCAGCTTGGCCTTGCCGAGCTCGAAGGTGTAGTCGTACTCGTCGAGCACCCGCGGGACCTTCCCGCGCAGGATGCGCATGTAGGTGGGCCCGTCGTGGGCCGCCAGCTGTGCGACGGCCTGCTCGATGTCCACCGCGTCGCAGGGATCCACGATCGTGAGGTTCGGCATTCCGCGCAGGATCGCGACGTCCTCGGTGGCCTGGTGGGAGGGTCCGTAGCCGGTGGTGAGCCCGGGCAGGGCGCAGACCATGTTCACGTTGAGGTTCGCCTCGGCGATGTCCAGGCACAGGAAGTCGTAGGCCCGGCGGGTGGCGAAGACCGAGTAGGTGGAGGCGAACGGGACGAAGCCCTCCATGGCCAGACCGGCGGCGGCCCCGAGCAGGGCCTGTTCGGCCATGCCGACCTGGTAGAACCGCTCGGGCATCGCGTCGCGCAGGATGTGCAGGTCGGTGTACTTGGCCAGATCCGCCGACAGGCCCACGATCCGCTCGTCGCGCTCGGCCAGCTCCACCAGGGCGTGGCCCAGGGGAGCGGCGGTGGTCCGCTGTCCCTCCCGGGCCAGGGAGGCGCTCATCGCGTCCGAGGTGAGCCGCTTCTTCGGCGTGGTGCTCGTGGGAGCAGGGGTGTTCGGGGTGGTGTTCATGCCTGGGACGACTCCTTCAGTCGGTCGTGGGCCTTCTGCCACTCGTCGGCGGCGACGGTCATGAAGTGCAGCTTCTCGCGGTTCTCCAGGAAGTCCACGCCCTTGCCGAGCTTGGTGTTCGCGATCAGGCACCGCGGCTGGTTCGCCTCGATGCTCCGCAGCTCCTCCAGGGCGGTGAGCACGGCGGCGACGTCGTTACCGTCGACCCTGCGGGTGATCCAGCCGAAGGCCTCGAACTTCCCCTCGATCGGCTCCATGCCCAGCATGTCCTGGCTCTTGCCGTCGGCCTGCTGGTCGTTGAAGTCCACGATCGCGATCAGGTTGTCCAGTTCGTGGTGGGCGGCCACGGCGGCGGCCTCCCAGGTGGAGCCCTCGTTGAGCTCCCCGTCGGAGAGGATGTTGTAGACGAACGCCGGGTTGTTCTTGCGCTTGAGCCCCAGGGCCACGCCGTTGGCGACGACCAGGCCGTGGCCCAGGGACCCGCCGGAGATCTCGACCCCGGGGGTGTAGGAGGCCATCGCCGACATCGGCAGCCGGGAGTCGTCGGTCGCGTAGGTCTCCAGCTCCTCTAGCGGCAGGAACTTCGCCTCGGCCAGGGCGGCGTAGAGGGCGATGGCGTAGTGGCCGATCGAGAGCAGGCAGCGGTCGCGTCCCTCCCACTGCGGTTCCTCGGGACGCAGGTGGAGCTGGTCGGCGTAGAGCACCGCCAGCACGTCGGCGATGTCCAGGGCCTGACCGATGTAGCCCTGCCCCTGGACCTCGCCCTGGATCAGCGCGTTGGTCCGGATGCGGAAAGCCGCCTCCTTGATCCGCTGCAGACGCTCGGTCTCGGCCGGGGCCGGTTCGGTGGTTGTTGCCATGAGCTTCACCTCGGGTGATGTGGGGTGTGTGGGCGAGTGATGAGTCGTGGGGAGATGGCAGGGACCTGCCTCCGCTACGCCGTTCGGCACTGACGGGGCCCTTCTGCCCGGATCGGGGCTATCCAACCGGCGGGATCGCGGTGAGTTCGAGACCGGACCTCTGCGGTTGACTGTTAACAGTGAAGCACGTCACGTTGTCCGCCGCAAGACGCCCCGGGGCTGGCTGCGGAGGGAGAAGCTCACGGGCCGCCTCCGGTCACCACCCCGAGGGCAGCACGCCGTCAACGGTTAACCGCCACGTATGATCGAGGCACAGCCGGACCAGCCCAGACCAGTCTGGTGTTGTCCCTGCCAGTGGCCCTGGTGCTGGCTCGGTGGGCGAGGAGGCCCCGAGTCTTCTGTCGCCATCCCCGGAGGATGGCGAACACGCCCTCGCGCCCGAGGCGCGGTGCCGCAGCCATTACCTCCCCCAGCTCACGAAGGACGGCCTCGATGACTACTCGGACAGCGGCCCTGGCCGGACTGGCCAAGGTGAACCTGCGCCAGCAGGCGCTGACGGCACTGCGCCGTGCCATCACCACCGGAGAGCTGCCCCCGGGAACCCACTTGGTGGAGACGGAACTGTCCGAACAGTTGCAGATCAGCCGTGGCACCCTGCGCGAGGCCATGCGCCAGCTCCAGCAGGAAGGCCTCATTGCCGCCGGCGCCCGCGGCCGGCTGTCCGTGCGCAGCCTGAACGCCAAGGAGATCCTCGACATCTTCGCAGTCCGGGCGGCCCTCGAGTCCCTGGCGGTGCGGGCGCTGAGCCAGGCGGAGAACCGCGATGCGGCGGTGGCCACCCTGCGCGAGGCGGTGCGGGCCATGGACGAAGCCGTCGACCGCACGCTGGAGGAGCGCATCGAGGCCGACCTGAACTTCCACCGGACCCTGTGCCAGCTCACGGGGAACGCGATGCTGCTGCACTCCTGGAAGGCGCTGGAAGGCTCGATCCGGATGTCGTTCATGTGGGCCGGCATGGAGCGGGCGGTGGGCAACATGCGCGTGGATCGGCACACCGCCATCGTCGACGTCGTCGCCACCGGAGACGCTGCGGCAGCTGCCGACTACATGCTCGACCACATGGACGAGGCCGCCGCCAACCTCGTCGCCTGAGCGCCTGAGCTCCTGAGCGCTTGACCGCCTGACCGTCCACCGAGGGCCCGCGATGCCCCCGGTTCAGGGCGGTGGCCCAGGCTGCCGGGCCGGCGGTGTCCGCCCCTGAGTCCCTGGTGGACTGCCCGTCGGTGCGGGCGAGACCCCGCGCGGTGCCCTGGGCTCCGGCCGGGCACAGGGCCCTGGTCGTGGACCTGCCGCGCCTGCCCGCCCGCAAGGACGGCCCTCCTGGGGCCGGCATCACCGCCGCCTCGTCGCAGCGATCCACTTTCCCGGCCCACCATTGCGCCCTGCATGTGTCGTGTGACACACTGCCCGATACGACCAGTTGACTGTTAACAGTCAACTGCGAGTGCGGCGCGTACAGCATCCGGCCGGACCCCGGAGGGGGGCTCATCCCCGTCCACGGGACCGGGCCGGTGCCCCGTGGTATTCCGCCCCGCACCGTCCGGAACACAGCGCGGGCACCCGGGCGCACGACGTTCGATCACCGGGTCGGTACCGCCCGTTGAGGTCCGGTCGCCCCAGATGGGCGACCACCCGCCCGACTCCTGCCACAACCTTCCGTCTGCCGGCACACCCGGCGCTACCCGTATTGGAGAAGACATGGACACGATCGTTCTGGTCCATCTCGCCATCGCGGTCATCGGCATCGTCCTGATGATCGTCTGGGCCAAGATCAATCCTGTCGTCGCACTCGTCGTCGGCGCGCTGTACCTGGGCGTCGCTGCCGGGCTCGGCTTCGAAGCCTCCGTGACAGCCGTCAACACCGGTTTCGGCGCCCTGATGGCCGAGGTGGGCCTGATCATCGGCTTCGGCGTGATGATCGGCACCACGTTGACGGCGACCGGCACGATGCAACGCGTCGTCGACGGCCTGCTGAAACTCGTCGGGCCCAAGCGGTCCCCGTACGTGCTGGGTCTCACCTCGGGCATCATCTTCCCGTCGATCTACTTCGACGTCGCCCTCGTGATCCTGGCCCCGATCGCCGGCGCCATCGCCAAGCGGACCGGCAAGAGCATCGCGACCCTGGCCGGCTCCCTGGCGATCGGCCTCGAGGTCGGCCTGTTGATCGTGGTCCCCGGCGTCGCGGCGATCGCCGTGGCCGGCCCTCTCGGGGTCGAGATCGGCACCATGCTGATCTGGGGCATCCCCCTGGGCATCTTCTTCATCTTCTCCAGCATCTTCGTGCACGACCTGCTGATGCAGAAGATCTTCAACCCGGCCACGGACCAGGACCACAGCTTCGACGACTCCATCTTCGGGGAGTCGATCGAGGAGGAGCGTGCCCGCCTCGAGGCCCAGCGCGAGACGGGCGCCACCACCGTCGGCACCACCGAGGTCGCCGGCAGCTCGGCGGGCAGCCTGGTCGTGACCACCCCGACCCGTCAGATGCCGCTGCCCGTCGCCATGCTCCCCGTGATCATGCCGATCCTCCTCATCATCCTGGACACCGTCACCGGCATCTTGGGCCAGGAGATCGCCGTCCTCGGCTTCCTCGGCAGTCCCGTCGTCGCCCTGCTCATCGGCCTGCTCATCGGCATCGTCCTGGCGATCCCCGCCGTCAGCCGCGACGGCATCGACGACCTGCTCACCCGTGGTGCCCAGACCTCCGGCTCGATCCTCCTGTTCACCGGTGTGGCCGGCTCCCTGGGCCAGGTGATCACGGAGGTCGGCATCGGTGACATGATGGCAGCCCTGTTCCAGGCGAACGCCGCGATCCCGGTGCTGCTCACCTGGACCGTGGCCGCGGTCCTGCGCATCGCCCAGGGCTCGGCGTCGGTGGCCGCGATCACCGCCGCCACCCTGCTCGCCCCGATCATGGGCTCCATCGACGCCCCGCCGATCCTGATCCTGCTGGCCGCCGGGACCGGCGCCGCCTTCGGCGCCCACGTCACCGACAACACCTTCTGGATCTTCAAGCAGATGCTCGGATTCACGACCAAGGGGACGTTCAAGATCTACACACTCGCGCAGTCGACCTTCGCCGTCATCGGTCTCGCCGTGTGCCTGCTGCTCGACCTCATCATCTGAGCACCGCCCGCCCCTCACATCCTCAGGAGACCCCATGTCACCCGTTCCACCGCGCCGGATCACTTTCATCGGCATCGGGGCCATCGGCCTGCCGATGGCCGAGCAGCTCCTGGCCGCGGGGTTCGACGTCACCGGTGTGGACCCGTTCGCCGACCAGCGCACGAAGGCGGCGGCACGAGGACTGCGCGCCGAAGAGACACCGGGATCCGCGGCCGCGGCCGACATCGTCGTGTGCATGGTGGCCACACCGGAGCAGCTGCGGGCGGCCGCCCTGGGCGGGACCGGCGTGCTCCAGAAGATGCCGTCCGGCAGCGTCCTGGTAGTGATGAGCACTGTCGGACCGCGCGCGGTGCGCGTGGTCGCGGACGCGGCCCCACCTGGTGTGCGCGTGCTCGACGTCCCCGTCACCGGAGGGGTCGCCCGTGCGCTCACCGGGGAACTCAGTCTGTTCGCCGCGGGTGACCCCACGACGATCGACGACGTCCGGCCGGCCCTCGAAGCACTGGGGACGATCATCGACTGCGGCACGGAGATCGGCCAGGGCCAGGCCTACAAGGCGGTCAACCAGCTGCTGTGCTCCGTCCACATCGTCGCCGCGGCCGAGGCGCTCGCCTTCGCGGAAGGGCTCGGCCTGGACCCTGCGAACGTGCTCCCTGCGGTCGCCGGCGGCGCCGGGGGCTCCTGGATGCTCTCCGATCGTGGCCCGCGCATGCTGCAGGGTCTGGAGGCCGAGGTGACCAGCACCATCGGCATCTTCGTGAAGGACTCGACCCTGGTGAAGGACATCGCCGACGAGATCGGGTTCGACGCCCCGGTGCTCACCGCGGCCCAGGCGAAGTACCAGGCCGCGGCCGAGGCGGGCTGGGAGCGGAAGGACGACTCCCAGGTGATCCGGACCTACCGGCGCTGACCCCGCCGGACGCCTACGGTGTCCACCGAAGCACACCCTCGATCGGCGACCCCGGAATACCCTTACTGTGCAGAACCAGCGGCAGACCGAGGTCCCGGCCCCACGCCGGAACAGGGGCACTACCCGCGGTGCTGCGGCTCGCGGTCGGTGGAACGTATCCCGGGGGTCGGCTCGCCGGGGGAGCGTCCGTGGCGGAATACGCCCTGTGGGCGTCACCGTTGACGTGGGAACGTCAGTGTCCAGCGCTCAGGAGGCCGGTTTGTCCCCATCACGACCGGAGCGCGACGGCAACGATCCCCCGGAGCCCGAGCAGAGCCGCTGGGACGCCGAGATCGAGTCGCTGATCAGCGACTACCAGGAGCTGCACAAGGACGACGCGCGCCTGCGTCGCATCGAGCGCATCATCCACACCGGGCACCGGGTCCACGACGAGGAGTCCGAGGGCCGTGCCGGCGAGATCCGTGAGGAGCAGATCGCCCCCGAGCTGAGGACCCAGGACGTCCGGCGGGTCGCCGCCGGGCTGCTGCGCACCGAGGCGGACATGAGGGCCTACGCGGCCCGCTTTGCCCGGCGCAGCACCGAGGAGGACCCGGCGGGACGAGACCTGGATCGCCAGGCGCACGCGCTGGACGCCGCCGGCAGGCACTGGCTGCTGATGATCGGCCAGAACCGTGACCACGGGCTGGTCGCGTGCCGCTTCGTCCGGGAGAAGGGCATCCCGCACGCCCGGGTGGTGTCCTTCACCGCCCAACGGCTGAGGCTGCCGATCCTGGTCGTGGAGCTCGGCCTGGACGAGGACGGGCCCGCGGCGGGGTGCTGATCCCCGCTGCGTGCGGCACGGCTCCGGTGCGGAGGAACCGGAACGGGTGCCGCGGGGTCAGGTCCGCGTCGCCAGCACCAGCTCCGTGAGCGCGCTGAGCAGCGGTCCCTCGACGCCCAGGGCGGGTGCCTGCGCGAGCGCCCCCACGGGGTCGCGCCGCACGGCCTCGTGCACCCGCCCCTTGACCTCGTAGCTGATCTGGGCGTCGTTGAGCAGGTCGAAGACGCGGTCCGCGGGATCCTGGGCGGCCACGGTGCCCAGTCCCGCCGACCGCACCACGACCCGCGCCCCGAGCTCGACCCCCTCGACGGTGACCGAGGTGCGGTGCCCGCGCACGCCGTCCCCGCGCCGGACCGGACGGACCGGGACGGTCTGCCCGTCCACGGCCACGGTCAGCTCCGCCACCTCCCCGAAGCCGACGAAGGTGAGGGTCCAGGTGCGCGCCGCCGGCAGGCAGCCGAGGTTGCCCCGGGCCGGGCCGAGCGTGAACTCCCCGGCGGCGGCGTCGAGGGCGAGCGGAGTGCGCGCCCAGCGGCCCGCGTCGCGGCCGTCGCCGCTGTCGTCGTCCTCGTCCAGGACAGTGCGGTGCGAGGCGCCGGCAACCACCAGGACCTCCAGGTCGGCGGGATTGCCGAAGCCCGGCGCGGCGTCGTCGTCGGACCCGGCGAGGGGCACGATCGCGCCGGCCCGGGCCAGGACGGGCACGTCGTCGAGGCCGCGGTGCAGCACGAGCTCCCGCCCGCCGTCGTAGACGGTGCCCGTGAACAGGTCCGTCCAGGACCCCTCCGGCAGCCACACCGGCACCGCCGCGCGGGTGACCATTGGGTCCGCGGGGGAGGTGACGGGCGCGACCATCAGCTCGGCCCCGAACAGGTACTGGTGGCCGTACCGGTAGGCCTGCTCCGCCTCCGGGTGCTCGTGGTACAGCGGCCGGACCAGGGGGACGCCCTCCACGGCGGCGGCCCGGTTCGCGGTGTGCAGATAGGGGACCAGCCGGTGCCGCAGGCGGAGGCCGCGCTCCATGACCTCCGCGCAGGGGGAGCGGTAGCGCCACGGCTCCTTGGCGATGAAGTCGTTGTCGCCCGAGTGCAGGCGCAGGATCGGCGAGAACACTCCGAACTGCAGCCAGCGGGTGGCCAGCTCGTCGTCGCGGGCGCCGAAGACGTGCCCGCCGATGTCGTGGCTCCACCAGCCGAAGCCGATGTTCGCCGCCGTGGCCGTGAAGTACGGCTGGAACGCCAGGGAGGCCCAGGAGATGACGGTGTCGCCGGAGAAACCGACCGGGTAGCGGTGGCTGCCCGGCCCGGCGTAGCGGGAGAGCGTCAGCGGGCGGGACCCGTCCGCCCCCGAGTCCAGGAAGTGGTAGTGGTTGAGCACCCACAGGGGGTCCACGCCCGGCAGCCGGGAGTGCGGCCCGGACTGCCAGTCGACCCACCAGAAGTCCACGCCGTCGGCCTCCAGGCCGCGGTGCAGGACCTCGAAGTACGCGGCCACGAAGTCCCGGTCGGTGACGTCGAAGGCCACGGGCTCCTCCGAGCCCGGTTCGCGCCCCAGGGCCTCGAGCATCGCGGGGTGGGCGTCCTCGAAGGAGCGCACCCCGTCGGCCGGGTGCAGGTTGAGCGTGACCCGGTAGCCGCGCTCGTGCGCCCAGGCGAGGAAGCCCCGGGGATCCGGGAACAGCTCGCGGTTCCAGGTGTAGCCCGTCCAGCCCGAGCCATGCCGGCGCTCCACGTGCTCGTCCGTGAGGTGCCAGTCCATGTCCACCACCAGCACGGAGAACGGCAGCCGGCGCCGGTCGAACTCGTCGACCAGCTGCCGGTACTCGGCCTCGTCGTAGGCGTGGTAGCGGCTCCACCAGTTGCCGAGCGCCCAGCGGGGCAGGACGGGCTGCGGCCCGGACAGGGCGTAGAAGTCGCGCAGCGCCTGCTGGTGGTCGTGGCCCCAGCCGAAGAAGTAGAGGTCCACGGCGCCCTCCTCGCCGGTGCGCGGCGCGTACCAGCCGTCGTCCGTGAGCAGCACCGAGGCGGAGTCGTCGATCACCCCGAAGCCCTCGCGGGACGTGATGCCCGGCTCGAGCGGGATCGGGCCGTCGGCCTCGTCCAGGGTGCGGGCGGTGCCGCCCAGGGTGGGCACGGGGGTGCCGTAGCGCCACACGCTGTGATAGCTGGTCACGCCGCCGCGGATCTGCGCGGACAGCCCCGTCGGGCTGAAGGCCCGCTCGTCGTAGCTGAGGTGGATCCGCTCGGTCAGGAGCTCGATCCCGGACGCCGTGCGCCGCACCTGGAAGTCCGGCACGGGGAACCGGCGGTCGACGGCGAACGCGGACGGGCGGTCCTCGAAGCGGCCGGTGGGGCTGTGCTCCAGGCGCAGCAGCCCGGGGCTCAGCACGCTGATCCGGTACTGCTCGCCGGCGACGACGGCGCCCGGGTCCACGGTGCCGTCACCGGCGGGGAGGAAGTGGGGGAGGGGCATGCGTCCACCCTAGGCGGGGCGGGACGGGAATAATCCGGGACGGGCGCCGCTTGACGGTAGTAGTTCAAATTTGAAGGAACAGGGCGGGTCGTCCGGACGGACGCCGCAGCGGAGCAGGAGGACCACATGCAGTTCGGCATCTTCACCATCGGGGACGTCACCGAGGACCCCACCACGGGGCGCACCCCCACCGAGCACGAGCGGATCAAGGCGACCGTCACGATCGCGAAGAAGGCGGAGGAGGTGGGCCTGGACGTCTTCGCCACGGGCCAGCACCACAACCCGCCGTTCGTGGCCCCGGGCAACCCGCCCGTCCTGCTGGCGAGCATCGCGGCGCAGACCGAGCGGCTCCAGCTGTCCACGGCCACCACCCTGATCACCACCACCGACCCGGTGCGCATCGCGGAGGACTACGCCTACCTGCAGCACCTGACCGACGGCCGCGTGGACCTCACCATGGGCCGCGGCAACACCGGCCCGGTCTATCCCTGGTTCGGCCAGGACATCCGCCAGGGCATCCCCCTGGCGATCGAGCACTACAGCCTGCTCCACCGGCTGTGGCGGGAGGACGTGGTGAACTGGCAGGGCCGGTTCCGCAGCTCCCTGCAGGGCTTCACCTCGACCCCGCGCCCGCTCGACGGCGTGGCCCCCTTCGTGTGGCACGGGTCCATCCGCTCCCCCGAGATCCCCGAGCAGGCCGCCTACTACGGCGACGGGTTCTTCCACAACAACATCTTCTGGCCCGCCGAGCACACCCGGCGGATGGTGGAGTTCTACCGGACCCGCTACGAGCACTACGGCCACGGCTCCGCCGACCAGGCGATCGTGGGCCTGGGCGGTCAGGTGTTCATGCGCCGGAACTCCCAGGACGCCGTGCGGGAGTTCCGCCCCTACTTCGACAGGGCCCCGGTCTACGGCCACGGGCCCTCGCTGGAGGACTTCACGGAGCAGACGCCGCTGACCGTGGGCTCCCCGCAGCAGGTCATCGAGAAGACGCTGGCGTTCCGCGACTACGCGGGCGACTACCAGCGCCAGCTGTTCCTGATGGACCACGCCGGCCTGCCGCTGAAGACCGTCCTGGAGCAGCTCGACCTGCTCGGCGAGGAGGTCGTGCCGGTGCTGCGCCGGGAGTTCGCCGCGCTCAAGCCCGCCCACGTGCCGGAGGCCCCGACCCACGCCTCGCTGGTGGCCCGCCACCGCGCCGGCCAGGACCCGGTGCCCGGCGGCGCCGAGGACTCGCCCGCCGGCCGGGCCCGTGCCGCGCAGACCGCGGAGAAGGCCCACCGATGAGCCCCCGGAACGTCACCACGACGACGACGCCGGGCCCCGGCGCGGCGCGCCCGCTCACCCTGGCCGTGGTGTCGGCGGGGATGTCCGACGCGTCCTCCACGTCCCTGCTGGCCGACCGGCTCGCCGAGGCCGCCCGCGACGCCCTGGACGGGGCGCCGGTGCGGGTCGAGCGCGTGGAGCTGCGCCCGCTGGCCCACGCCATCGCCGACCACCTGCTCACCGGGTTCCCCGGCCCGGATCTGCGGACCGCGCTGGAGACGGTCACCGGTGCGGACGCCCTCATCGCGGCCACCCCGACCTACCAGGCCTCCTGCTCGGGGCTGTTCAAGTCCTTCTTCGACCTCGTCGACGAGACCGCGCTGGAGGACCTGCCCGTCCTGGTCGCCGCGACCGGGGGCACCGCGCGCCACTCCCTGATGCTCGACACCGCCATGCGCCCGCTGTTCACCCACCTCAAGGCACTGGTGCTGCCCCTGGGGGTCTACGCGGCCACCGAGGACTGGGCCGGCGTCTCCCTCGAGTCGCGCGTCCGGCGGGCCGGTGCGCAGCTGGCGCACCAGCTCGCGCACCGGCACGCGCCGGCCGGGGAGCCGTCCGCGCGGGCGGACGGCGAGGTCCCGGCCGGCGTGGTCGGCCGCGAGCGGGGCGGCGGGTTCGAGGCAGTCCCCGACTTCGCGGACCTGCTCGCCCGGGCCGGCCAGTGACCGACCGGCCGGCGACCGAGCCGGAGGCCGCCGCCCGTCCCTGGGACGTGTGGCAGCTGTTCTTCGAGACCACCGCCCGGCTGACCACCGAGATCGAGGCCCGGCTCAAGGAGCACGGCTGCTCGCTCATGGACTACCAGGTGCTCCTGCTGCTGCGCAACGCGGAGGACCACCGGCTGCGGATGGGGGAGCTGGCCCAGCGGATGGTCTTCTCCCCGAGCCGGCTCAGCTACCAGGTCGGCGTGCTCGAGAAGCGCGGCTGGGTGCGGCGCCGGCGCTGCGCCCAGGACGCGCGCGGCCTCGAGGCCGAGCTCACCGGCGAGGGGCTGCGCGCCTTCCGCCGCCTGCGGCCCGCCCACGCCCGCGACGTCGAGGAGCTGTTCCTCCGTGCGCTCGAGGGCGACGACGCCGACCGGCTGGCCGCCATCATGGGCCGGCTGGCCCGCACCCTGCCCTGAGGGCGGGGCGGTCACGGCGCCGACGTCCCGGCGCGGGCGGTCAGCGCAGCACGGCCCGCACGCCGGGGCGGGCGGCCACCACCAGCCAGGCCACGTCCACGACGGCCTTGAGCGCGCCCGTCACGAGGCCCAGCGACGCGTCGAAGGGGCCCGCGAGCACCAGCACGGCGTTGACCAGGGTGGTCAGGAGCGCCATGGACGCGAGGACGATGCCGAGGATCCACGCCCACTGCCGCTGCTCGCGCAGCGGGAAGTACACCAGGGCGTAGAGCCCGGCGGTGAACCCGAGGCCGAACAGGAGCGAGATGACGAGGACGATCGTCCCGAACGCCGCGCTCGCGGGCAGGCCGGAATACTGTGCGGGCGCCGCCAGGTACCCCACCGCGCCGCCGAGGACCGCGACCCCGAAGGACGCCACGGTGAGCCGGAGCAGCAGC
Source organism: Kocuria himachalensis (assembly GCF_054784195.1). Lineage (NCBI taxonomy): Bacteria > Bacillati > Actinomycetota > Actinomycetes > Micrococcales > Micrococcaceae > Kocuria > Kocuria himachalensis. The sequence goes on along the minus strand of NZ_BAAGPL010000019.1, from coordinate 545,496 downwards.
CGCAGGTCGGCGCCCGCCGGTGGCCGGGGCGGGCGGGCCTTCGCATAGGGGGCGGCGCCGGGCGGCGGCGGGCCGCCGTGGCCCCGGGGCTCGTAGGGCTGCTGGGACATCGTCGGCGCCTCCTGGCACAGCGGACGGACACGGGGCAGGGACCCTGACGGGACCCCGCACCGAACCTATCCGCCGCGATCGCTTTCGCGAACACCCGGCGGGTCGACCCGCTCTGTGCGGCGGACCGTGACGCCCGGACGGCGTACCGCCCGGGCCCGGTCAGGCGGCGGGGGACCCGTCCGCGACGAGGGCCGCCGTCGCCGCCGCGATGGCCTGCTCCTCGTCGGTGGGCACCACGAGCACCTCGAGCGCGGAGCCCGGGGCGGAGATCCGGCGGACCTCCCGCGAGCGGGCGGCGTTGGCGTCGTCGTCGAGCACGACCCCGAGGGCGCCCAGCCGGCCGCACACGCGGGTGCGGAAGGCCGAGGCGTTCTCCCCGATTCCGGCCGTGAAGACCAGCGCCTGCGCGCCGTCCACGGCCACGTGGTAGCCGCCCACGTACTTCGCCAGGCGGTGGGCGGCCATCTCCAGGGCCAGCTCGGCGCGCTCGTCGCCGCGGTCGGCGGCCTCCTGGACGGCGCGCATGTCGTGGTCGCCGGCGATCGCCCGCAGACCGGACTCCTTGTTGAGCACGGCGTCGAGCCGCTCGGGGGTCATCCCCGGGTCGCGGCGCAGGACGGCCGTGACCACGGAGGGGTCCAGGTCCCCGGTGCGGGTGCCCATCACGAGACCCGCCAGCGGGGTGTAGCCCATCGACGTGTCGTAGGAGGCGCCGTCCTTGACCGCCGTCACCGACGCGCCGTTGCCCAGGTGAGCCACCACGCAGCTGAACCGCTCCCGCGGGACGCCCAGGAACTGCGCCGCCTGTCCCGTCACCCAGTCGTGGGACGTGCCGTGGAACCCGTAGCGGCGGATGCCCCAGCGCTCGTAGAACTCCTCCGGCACGGCGTAGCGCCACACGTGCTCGGGCATCGTGCGGTGGAACGCGGTGTCGAACACGCAGATCTGCGGCAGGCGCGGCCACGTCTTCTGCACGGCCCGCAGGCCCAGGACGGCGGCGGGGTTGTGCAGCGGCGCCAGCGGGACCAGCCGCTCGATGTCCCGGATGATCTCGTTGGTCGCGAGCACCGGCGCGGAGAAGCGCTCGCCGCCGTGGACAACGCGGTGGCCCGCCGCGTCGATCGTGCGCCCCTCCAGCTCGGCCTCCAGGCGCTCCGCGAGCAGCTCGAGCGCCTGCGTGTGGTCCTCGATCTGCGAGCTGCCGATGTTCTCGATCAGCCCGGAGGCCAGCACCGTCCCGCCGTCCTCGCCGGCCTCGAGCTCCCGGACCTGGTACTTGAGCGAGGACGAGCCGCAGTTGACGACGAGCACGAGCATGGAGGACTCCCGGGGGCTGTGGGGACGGGGACGGTGGTGGCGGTGGGCCGGTGGGTCACATGCCCTGCGCCTGGATCGCGGTGATCGCGACCGTGTTGACGATGTCGTCCACGGTGCACCCGCGCGAGAGGTCGTTGACGGGCTTGCGCAGCCCCTGCAGCACCGGGCCCACGGCCACGGCGCCGGCCGACTGCTGGACGGCCTTGTAGGTGTTGTTGCCGGTGTTGAGGTCCGGGAAGACGAACACGGTCGCCCGGCCGGCCACGGCGGAGCCGGGCAGCTTGGAGGCCGCGATCGAGGCGTCCACCGCGGCGTCGTACTGGATGGGACCCTCCACCTCGAGCTCCGGGTCCGCGCCGCGCACGATCTCGGTGGCCGCCCGGACCTTGTCCACGTCCTCGCCGGAGCCGGACCCGCCGGTCGAGTAGGACAGCATCGCCACCTTGGGCTCCACCCCGAACTGGCGGGCGGTGCGGGCGGAGGCGAGCGCGATGTCCGCGAGCTGCTGCGCGTCCGGGTTGGGGTTCACGGCGCAGTCGCCGTAGACCAGCACCCGGTCCTCGAGGAGCATGAAGAACACGGAGGAGACGATCCTCGCGCCCTCCGAGGTCTTCACGAACTCCAGGGCGGGGCGGATGGTGTTGGCGGTGGTGTGCGCGGCGCCGGAGACCATGCCGTCCACGTCCCCCAACTGCACCATCATGGTGCCGAAGTAGGAGCCGTCGAGCATCCGCTCCAGCGCGGTCTCCTTCTGCACGCCCTTGTGGGCGCGCAGCCGCACGTACTCCCCGGCGTACTTCTCGCGCAGCGCCTCGTCGTGCTCGAAGTCCACGAGGGTCAGCCCGTCCTCGGCGAAGTCGAGGTTGATGCCCTCCGTCTGGCACAGCTGCGTGATCCGCCCGGGGTCGCCCAGGACCGTGAGGTCGCAGAAGTTGCGGCGGTGGATCATCTCCGCGGCCCGCAGGACGCGGGGGTCCTCGCCCTCGGGCAGCACGATGTTCTTCCGGTCCGCCCGGGCGGTCTCGACCAGCTCGTGGAGGAAGCGCAGGGGCGTGCGCTTGGCCGGGCGCGGCAGGTCGAGCCGGCTCACGAGCTCCTCGCCGTCCACCCGCCGGGCCCACTCGCCGAGCGCGGCCGCGACCTTGCGCGGGTGCGCCCCGGAGAGGGTGCCCCGGGTCCGGGACACCTCCCGGGCGGCCCGGTAGGTGTCCAGCCCGGTGGTCAGCACGGGGAACGGCGCCGCGGCGGTGAGCTCCCGGATCCGCCCCTCGGTGTCGAAGCCGCCCGTCAGCAGCATCCCGGAGGGGACGGGCAGGGCGGGGGAGAGGGCGGAGGCCAGGGACGCGACGACGATGTCGGAGCGGTCTCCCGGCGTGATGACGAAGTCGCCGTCGGCGAGCTGCTCCAGGTAGTGGCCCACGGTCATCGCGGCGATCTTGACGCCCTTGACGTCGCGGTCCAGGGAGACCGCGGACGCGCCGTCCCCGAAGCCGTGCCGGTCCCGCAGCTCGGCGACGGTGGGTGCGGCGACCGCCTCGTTCTCGGCGATGACGTACACGGGCAGGCCCCGCACGCCGCGGGCGGCGTTGTGCTCGATCTGCTCCACCCAGTCGGGGCGGGCGCGGTTGACGATGACCGCGAAGATGTCGCACCGCACCTGGTTCAGCTCGGCGCGGGTGACCTCGACCGCGTTGAGCACGTCCTCGGGGCTCTCGGACTCGTCGGCGCCGATGACGGCCAGGACGGAGGCGCCCAGGTTGTTGGCCATCCGGGCGTTCATGTCGAACTCGGCGGTGGCCGCGTTGTGCGCCAGGAGGTCGGTGCCGTCCACCACGATCACGTCGCAGTGCCGGGCCATCTCGCCGTAGACGGTCACGGCCATCGCGTCCAGCTCGTCGTGGTCCCCGGCCGCGAGCAGCTCCCGGGTGCGGGCCAGGGGGATGCCGCCGCGGCAGCGCTCGTCCGGGAGGTCGAAGTTGCGCTTCATCAGCTGCACCATCGGGTCCTCCGCCGGGGTCCCCCCGAGGTGCACCGGCCGGAAGTAGCCCAGGCGGTCCGTCTTGCGGAACAGCGAGTCGGCCAGGCCGAGGGCCACGAGGGACTTGCCGGACTGCGGCGTCATGGCGCTGACGTAGATGCCTTGGGTCATGGTGGCGGGGTCCTCCGACGGTCGGGCTGGGTCCGTGCCCAGTCTAGGGCCCGCCCGCCGGAGGGCCGGGTGCGGTGCGCCGGGGCGCGAGGATCCGCCGGGCCCGGACTGCGGTCCGGACGGGACCGCTCCGCCCGGATCGTGCGGGCCAGACTGCTCGGGCCGGGCCGCTCAGGCCAGGGAGAGGAACATCTTCTCCAGCTCGGCCTTGTCCAGGCTCGGGTCCTCCGAGCGCAGGCACTGCTCCAGGCCCGTGGCGATGATGGAGAAGCCCGCCTTGTCGAGGGCGCGGGAGACGGCGGAGAGCTGCATCACCACGTCCTTGCACTCGCGGCTCTCCTCGAGCATGCGGATGACGGCGCCGAGCTGGCCCTGGGCCCGCTTGAGCCGGTTGATGGTGGGGGTGAGGTCCTGGGGGTCGAGTTGCACGGGGCGCTCCTGGGTGGGGTGGTCTGCTCCCGCGATTCTATACCCCCTGGGGGATCTTGCATACCCAGGGGGGTATGGTGCAGAATGATGGCGCACCCGCCGACACCCCGGAAGGAACTGCCGCATGACCTCGAAAGTCGCCCCCGCCGAGCTGAAGTCCTGGATCGAGTTCGGAGAGGAGGTCGCCGTCCTCGACGTGCGCTCCGCCGCCGAGTTCGCCGCCGAGCACATCGACGGCGCCTACAACGTCCCCGTCGACCTCGTCGCCGACCACGCGCAGGACATCGCCGAGGCCCTCGGCGGCAAGGTCGCCCTGATTTGCCGCTCCGGCGCCCGGGCATCCCGCGCCCAGGGCATCCTCTCCTCGGCCGGCACCGAGAACACCTACCTCGTCGACGGCACCGTCGACGACTTCGAGAAGGCCGGCGGCGCGGTCGTCCGCGGCGCCTCGACCTGGGCCATGGACCGCCAGGTCCGCATGGTCGCCGGCTCGCTCGTGCTGGCGAGCGTGGTGGGCGGGCAGCTGGTCTCCCCGAAGCTGCGCGCCGTCGCCGCGGGCGTCGGCGGTGGGCTCGCGTACTCCGCGCTGTCCAACACCTGCGCCATGGCCAACCTGCTCTCGAAGATGCCCTGGAACCAGGGCGCCAAGGATCCCTCGAAGGACGCCGTGCTGGAGCAGCTCGCCGCCCAGTGATCCGCCGAGCCGATCCGATGGGCTGAGCAGCGGATCGGCTGAGCAGCGGATCGGTTGTGCTCGGGTCCGGCCCCGCCGCCACGTCACCTGCGTGGCGGCGGGGCCGTCGTCGTCCCCGGGGTTCACCCGGGCGCCGCCGGGTGGGAGGATGGGGGCATGCTGGTTGCCTTCTCCGTCTCCCCGTCCGGTGGCGAGAACCCGAGCGGTTCCGTCCACGACGCCGTCGCCGCCGCCGTCCGCGTGGTCCGCGAGTCCGGCCTGCCGCACGAGACCGACGCCATGTTCACCACGATCGAGGGCGAGTGGGACGAGGTCATGGACGTCGTCAAGCGCGCCACCGAGGCCGTGGGCGACTACGGGCCCCGGGTCTCCCTCGTGCTCAAGGCCGACATCCGTCCCGGCCACACCGGTGAGCTGCAGGGCAAGGTCGAACGCCTCGAGGCCGCGATCCAGCGGCAGGCGATCGAGTCCTGAGCACTGCCCCCGAGGCGGCCCACCTGCGGACCGCCGGACCGTCCGACGCCGAGGCCTGGTCCGCCGTGCACCTGCGCTGCCTCGACGAGACCTACCGGCCGCTCTTCGGCGATGCCTTCGCCGACCGGCAGCAGGCCGCCGCCGATCGCGCCGCCGGCTACGACCGCGCCCTCCTCGCCGACCCGGACGTGCGCACCCTCCTCGCGGTCGACGACGACGGGACCCCTCTCGGGCTGGTCTCCGCCGGCCCGGCCCCCGCCGCGTGGGAGGAGCGGGCCGGGGTGCCCGCCCCGCTCGTCCCGCTGCAGCTGTTCCAGCTCTACGTGCTGCGGACCGCCCACGGCACGGGCGTGGGCGCCGCCCTGCAGGAGGCCGCCATCGGCTCCGCGGACGCGTACCTGTGGATCATGGACGGCAACGCCCGCGCCGAGCGCTTCTACGCCAGGCACGGCTTCCGGGCCCTGGCCGAGTCCTTCCCCGCCGGCGGGCCCTGGGCCGGGCAGCACATGCACCGCATGCTGCGGAGGGGAGCCGCGTGAGCCGGGCGTCCCGCCGCTCGCGCACCGCGCCGGCCCCCGCCGGGCCCACCGGCCCCACGGCCGGGAGCTACGAGATCTCGACCGGCACCGCCGAGCTCGTGCCCGACGCCTACGCCCCCGGCTCCTGGGTGCTGCACGTCAACGGGGTCCCCTCCTCCCACGTGGACCCGGAGCACCCCGAGCGGCTGGACTTCGAGTACATGCGCTGGATCGCCGCGGTCGTGGACGCCCACGTCGGTGCGCACCTGGACCCGGAGCGGCTGCGGGTGCTGCACCTCGGCGGCGGCGCCTGCTCGCTCGCCCGGTTCTTCGCCCACGCGCACCCGGCGGCGCGGCAGGTCGTCGTCGAGCTCGACGGGCGGCTCGCCGAGCTGGTCCGGGAGTGGTTCGACCTCCCGCGCGCCCCGCTGCTGCGGATCCGGGTGGGCGAGGCCCGCGCCGTGACGGAGTCGCTGAGCCCTGCCACCCGGGACGTCGTGGTCCGCGACGTCTTCGCCGGCGCCGTGACCCCCGAGCCGCTCACCACGGTGGAGTTCGCCCGGCACGTGGAGCGCGTCCTGGCCCCGGGCGGGCTGTACGTGCTCAACTGCGGCGACACCCGGGACCTGGCCGGGGCCCGCGCCGAGCTCGCCGCGCTGTCCGAGGTGTTCGAGCACGTCGCCGCCGCGGCGGACCCGGCGATGCTCAAGGGCCGCCGCTACGGCAACATCGTGCTGGCCGCCTCCTCCGCGCCGCTGCCGCTGGAGGGCTCGCCCGGGGCGGCCGCGCTGGGCCGGGAGCTCCTCGGCGGCGCCGTGCCCGCGCAGTACAAGGACGAGGCGTGGGTGCGCTCGTTCGTGGGCGGCACCCCGCCGCGCCACGACCCCGCGCCCAAGGGGGACGGCCGTGGAGCCTGAGCCCGCGACCGAGCAGGACGTCCGCGCGCTCGCCGCGCGGCACGGTCTGGACCTGGAGCCGGGCACCGTCCGGTTCGAGGAGGCGGGACTGGACTACCGGGTGGCGTTCGCCGCCGCCTCGGGGACCGGCGAGCAGTGGGTGCTGCGGATCCCGCGCCGCCCCGACGTCGCGGCCAAGGTGGCCGACGAACGGCGGATCCTCGACTTCGTGCGCCCGCGGCTCGCCGCGGCCGTCCCCGACTGGCGGATCGCGGGGCCGGAGCTCGTCGCCTATCCGCGGCTGCCCGGCCGGCCCGGGCTCACCCTCGACGCCGCAGGACAGCCGGTCTGGCACTACGACACGGCCTCCCCGGAGTACGCCCGGTCCCTGGCGGAGCTCGTCGCGTCCCTCCACCGGCTGGACGCCCCCGCCGCATCCGCGGCAGGGGTCCCCGCCGCGAGCCCCGACCAGGTGCGCCGGCGGTGGGCGGCCGACCTCGAGCGGGTGCTCGGGGAGTTCGACGTCTCCGCGGAGCTCGTGGCCCGGTGGAGGGCCTGGCTCGACGACGACGGACTGTGGCCGCGCAGCACCGTCCTCACCCACGGCGAGCTGTATCCCGCCCACCTGCTCCTCGACGACGGTGACCGGATCCTGTCCGTCCTGGACTGGACGACGGCCGGGGTCGGCGACCCGGCCCTCGACTTCATGTACCAGCACCTGATCGCCCCGCCCGAGTCCTTCGCCGCGACCGTCCGCGCCTACGAAAAGCTCACGGGCCGCCACGAGCCCCGCCTCGCCGCCCGCTGCGAGGCGCTGGTGGCCGCCGGCCCCCTCAACTACGCCCTCTTCGCCCTGGCCTCGGGGGAGCCCGAGCACCGGGCGGCCGCCGCCGCCCAGCTGCGTCTCTGAGGCGGCCCGGCGCCGCCGCCGACATTCCCACAGACCCTCCTGCGGCTCACCCCCTGTGCCCTGACCGCGCCGGGCGGGGCCGGCGCGGCGACGCTCGGCGAACCCGTCCGGAAGGCCGTGGGCTGACACGCCTGCCGCACCCTGCCGGGACGCGGCGCGTGCACCGTGACGGCGACGGAACGCTCAGCGACCCTCGACCGACGCCACGAACTCCCGGGCCAGCTCCACGAGCTCCTGGGTGCGCTCGATCTGCGGCATGTGCCCGGTGTCCGGGAAGACGTGCAGCCGCGCCCCCGGCAGGGCGGCGGCCGCGGCCTCGGCGTGGTGGGCCGGCAGCACGGCGTCGGCGTCGCCCCACACCACGAGCACGGGCAGGCCCGATGCCCGCACCTTCTCCAGCAGGGCCCTCCGCCAGCCGGGCAGCACGCCGATCACCGGCAGCCCGATGCTCCGGTAGGTGCCCAGGAACGTGGCCCGGAAGTCCGGCTGGGAGCCCACCCGTGCCGCGTGCCGCAGCAGCTCCGGGGTGGCCAGGGACGGGTCGAAGAAGCAGTTCTGGTTGGACCGCACCGCGGCGGCCCGCGCCAGCGGCCGGAACCGGTGGCCCACCACGGGCAGCCGGGAGAGCCCGGCCCAGACCATGGGCAGGGAGGAGACGTTGGCCTCCCGGCCGAACCCGGCGCTGTTGGCGAGCAGCAGCCCCGCGACCCGCCCAGGGTGCTCGGCGGCCACGGTCATGGCCACGGCGCCGCCCAGGGAGTTGCCCATGAGGTGCACCGGCCGGTCCTCGCCGAGCGCGTCGAGCACGCCGACCACGGCGCGGGCGAACGCCCCGAGCCCCGGCCGGTCCGGGCCGGCCGGGGTGAGCCCGAAACCGGGGAGGTCCATGCTGAGCACCCGGTGGTCCCGGGCCAGCAGGTCGTGGGCGGCCGACCAGTCCTCCAGGCTCCGGCCGATGCCGTGCAGCAGCACGACCGGCGGCGCCTCCGCGGGCCCGGAGCGGCGGATGCGCACGGGCCGGCCGGCGACCTCCACCGTCGTCGTCGGGGCCTCGGGGGCCTCCAGTGCCTCCAGGGCCTCCAGGGCGTCCGTGGTGCCGGCGGGGGCGTCCGCGGCGGGGTGCGGGACGTGCTGGTCGGTCATGCGTGGGCCTCCTGCGGGCGGGCACCGCGGCGGGCCGCGGTGCGGGGGACGAGGTCGAGGGTGCGGGACAGCGGGGTGCGCAGGGTGGTCGCGGAGTCCAGCAGGTAGTTCTGCCGCACCCGCCACGGGTGCCGGTCGCCCTGGCGCGGAAAGGCGCCGATGGCGCGCTGGACGTAGCCGGACCTGAGGTCCAGCAGCGGCTGCTCGGCCATGCCCGGGCGGGCGCGCGGCACCACGGCCCCGGCGTCGTGGCGCTCCAGGTGCCGGAGCACCTTGCACACCAGCCGGTGGGTGAGGTCCGCGCGCAGGGTCCAGGACGCGTTGGTGTAGCCGATGCACAGCGCGAAGTTCGGCACGCCGGTGAGCATCGCGCCGTTCCACACGAACTGCTCGGACAGCTCCACCGGCGTCCCGTCCACGGTCAGGACGATCCCGCCGAAGGGGAGCAGCCGCAGGCCCGTGGCGGTGACCACGAGGTCGGCCTCGAGGACCCGGCCGTCGCTCAACCGGACGCCCTCGGCCACGAACGTGTCGATCGTGGCCGTGACGACCTCCGCCCGCCCCTTCCTCAGCGCCTTGAACAGGTCCGCGTCCGGCACCGCGCACAGCCGCTGGTCCCACGGGTCGTAGGACGGGGTGAAATGCTCGGCCACGAGCTCCTCGGAGCCGAGGATGCGCGCGGCCCGGGACGTGAAGAACTCCCGGGCCGCGGCCGGGCGGCGGCGGCAGAACTGGTAGACGGCCGTGCTGAACAGGATGTTCTTGGTCCGGATGACCCGGTGGGCGAGTCCCGCGGGCAGGGCCCGGCGCAGCGCGTCGGCCCGCTTGTCCCGGCCGGGCACGGCGCTGATCCACGTGGGGGAGCGCTGCAGCATCGTCACGCCCGCGGCTCCGGCGGCCATGGCCGGCACCAGGGTCACGGCGGTGGCGCCGCTGCCGACCACCAGCACGCGCCGGCCGGTCCAGTCCAGGTCCTCGGGCCAGAACTGCGGGTGCACCACCCGGCCCCGGAAGTCCGCCAGGCCGGGCAGCACGGCGTCGTGGCCACGGTCGTAGTCGTAGTAGCCAGCGCAGGAGTACAGGAACGCGCACGTCATGGTGCGCTCGTGGACGGTGCCGTCCTCGTCGCGGACCTCGAGGCCGAGGCTCCAGCGCTGCTCGGCGCCGGACCAGTCGGCCGAGACCACCCGGGTGCGGAGGCGGACGTGCCGGTCGATGCCGAACTCCTCCGCCGTCTCGTGGATGTAGGCGAGGATCGACGGGCCGTCCGCGAGGGCCTGCGGGTCCCGCCACGGCTTGAAGGAGTAGCCGAGCGTGAACATGTCGGAGTCGGAGCGCACGCCCGGGTAGCGGAACAGGTCCCAGGTCCCGCCCAGGTCGTCCCGGGCCTCCAGCACGGCGTAGGACAGCTCGGGGCGCTCGGTCTGCAGGCGGTAGGCCGCGCCGATGCCGGACAGGCCGGCTCCGACGACGACGACGTCCCGGTGGTCGCCCCCGCCGGAGGACTCACCGAGGGGCTCGCGGGGGGACTCTCCGGGGGGGACGCCGGGGCGCTGCCCGGGGCGCTGCCCGGGGGACTCGCGGGGAGACCCGGCGGGGACCTCGCGGGGCGACTCGCTGGCGGTGGACGGTGCTGGCATGCTTCCAGCATCGCCCGGCACGCTCGCGAAGACTTGACGCTGTGCGACGATTGCTTGACTCTGGGCGACATGACGGTCATCCGGTCCGCGGGCCTGCGCGGCTTCCGCGCCGCGGTCGCGGAGCTCGGCGGGGACGCCGAGGCCCTCGCCGACGCCGCCGGCCTGCCCCGGGCGGCCCTGGACACCGACGACCTCCTGGTCCCGGAGCGGGCCGTCGGGCGGGTGCTCGAGACCGCCGCGCGGGAGCTGGGCTGCCCCGACCTGGGGCTGCGGGTCGCCGCGCGGCAGGACCCGGGCGTGCTCGGTCCGCTCGCGCTCGCCGCCCGCCACTCCGAGACGGTGCGCGACGCCCTCGAGTGCACCTCCCGCTACCTGTTCGTGCACGCCCCGTCCCTCGAGCTGGCGCTGGTGCAGGACCCCTACGGCGCCCGCGGAGTGACGGCGGTGCGCTACGGCGGCTCCTCCGCGACCGCCCGGGACCCCGGGCGGGGCAGCCCGCAGGGCACCGACCTGGGCCTGGGCCTGCTGCACCGGGCCCTGACCTCCCTGGTGGGCGGCCGCTACGGGCTGCGCACGGTCGAGCTGGACCACCGGCCGGCGGCGCCGCTGCGGGCCTACGAGGAGTTCTTCGGGGCGCCCGTGCGCGCCGGCCGCCCCGAGGTCCTCCTGCGGATCCCCACGAGCACGCTCGCCCGTCCGCTGCACGGGGACGCCGGCGTCCGGCAGGTGGCGCTCGCCTTCCTCGACGCCCAGCTCCCCGGGCCCGGCTCCGCGTGGGCGCCCCGGGTCCGGGGCGTGCTGGTGCAGCTGCTCGGCACCGCGGCACCGGAGATCGAGGCCGTGGCCCGGGTGCTGGACCTGCACCCCCGCACCCTGCAGCGCCGGCTCGCCGAGGAGGGCACCACCTTCGGTGCCGTCCTGGACGAGGCCCGGCGCAGCGCCGCCCTGCGCTGGCTCACGACCACCGACGTCCCCCTCGGCCAGATCGCCGGGCTGGTGGGGCTCTCGGAGTCCTCGGCCCTCACCCGGTGCGCCCGCCGCTGGTGGGGCGCGCCGCCGCGGGACGTCCGCCGCCGGGGCGTCCCGGCCGGCTGACGGTGTCGCCGCGCGTCAACTTCCTGTCGTGGAGGGTCAAGCCGCGGGCGGGGCGTGCCCGCACACTGGACAGCAGGCCCCGACCCCCGTACCCCGGTCCACGACCCCAGGAGCAGCCCGTGTCCCCGTCCGCACCCTTCCGTTTCGCCGGCGCCACCGCGGTGCTCACCGGCGCCGCCTCCGGCATCGGCGAGCAGCTGGCCCACGGCCTCGCCGCCCGCGGCACCCACCTGGTGCTGCTCGACCGGGACGCGGCGGGACTCGAGACCGTCGCCGGGGCGATCCGCTCCGGGCACCCGGACCTGCCGGTGCGCACGGTCGTCGCCGACCTGGCCGAGCTGTCCGCGCTGCCGGGCGTGGCCGAGCGGATCCGGGCCGAGCACCCGCGGATCGACCTGCTGGTCAACAACGCGGGGGTGGGCCTGGGCGGGTCCTTCGAGCAGGTCTCCGCGGAGGAGTTCGACTGGCTCATGGACATCAACTTCCGGGCGCCCGTGGTGCTCACCCGCGAGCTGCTGCCCGCCCTGCTCGCCGCCCCCGGCAGCCACCTCGTCAACCTCTCCAGCCTGTTCGGGCTCATCGCCCCGCCCGGACAGGTGGCCTACTCCTCCAGCAAGTACGCCCTGCGCGGGTTCACCGAGGGCCTGCGCCACGAGCTGGCGGGCCGGGTGGGGGTCACCGTGGTCCACCCGGGCGGGGTCCGGACCCGGATCGCCGACTCCGCGCGCACCCCGGCCGCGGTGCCCGAGGAGCGGGCGCGGAGGGACCGGGAGGACTTCGCGGCGCTGCTGAGCTATCCGGCGGAGCGGGCGGCCGTCGACATCCTGGGGGCCGTGAAGCGGCGCCGGAACCGGCTGCTCGTGGCGCCCAGCGCCGTGCTGCCGGACCTCGTGGCGCGGCTCCTCCCCGGCTCCTACTGGCCGGTCCTGCGGCATGCGCCGCGGGTCCTGCAACGCCTTTCCGGGCGGCGGCGCCGGGCCTAGGCTGGACGCATGACCAGCACGCTGTCCGCCATCACCATCGACTGCCGCGACCCCGAGACCCTCGCCCGCTTCTGGTGCGCCGCCCTGGGCCACGTCGTCCACGGGGAGGCCGAGGGCTTCGTGGGCATCGTGCCCGCGGAGGGCAGCGGCCCGCACCTCGACTTCGTGCTCGTCCCCGAACCCCGGACGGTCAAGAACCGGTTGCACCTCGACCTGCGCGCCGCGGACACCGACCAGGACTCCGAGGTCGCCCGCCTCGAGTCCCTCGGGGCCCGCCGCGTGGACGTGGGCCAGGGGCCCGAGGTGACCTGGGTGGTGCTGGCCGACCCGGAGGGCAACGAGTTCTGCGTGCTCTCCGACCTCGAGGACGACTGAGCCGGCTGGACCAACTGGGCCGACCGGACCGGCTGGGCCGACCGAGCCGGCTGGAGCGGCGGGCTCAGGCGGGCACGCCGTCCACGTAGTACCACCGGCCGTCCTCGCGCCGGAACCGGGAGTTCTCCCGCTGGGTCCCCCGGGCCCCGTCCGGAGCGCGCCAGGAGGCGGTGAAGTCCACCCACCCCTCGTCGTCGAAGGGGCCGCCGCCCGTGGCGCCGTGGACGTCGAGCCGGGTCCAGCGCAGCGCCGGGTCCAGGTCCACGGACTCAGGGCGCGTGCCCGGGTGCCACGTGGCCAGCAGGTAGGCCTCGTCCCCGGCGGCGAAGGCGCTGAACCGCGAGCGCATGAGCAGCTCGGCCGTGGGCGCCGCGCGGCCGCCGTGGAAGCGGCCGCAGCACGCGCCGTAGGTCTCCCCGGTGCCGCAGGGGCAGCGGGCGTCGTCGTCGATCATGCCCCGATCCTCTCACCACCCCCACTCCCACCCGCCCCTCGGGGGACCGTTCCCGGGCCGCCGAGGG
>NZ_BAAGPL010000019.1:503664-532191 GCF_054784195.1 Kocuria himachalensis | reverse complement strand
GTGGCCGTGTCCTGCACCCTCGGCGACGGAGGGGGGATCAGGCCATCCAGCCCTCGACCACGCCCTTGCCGAAGAACACCACGAAGGCCGCCGCCACCACGTACATCAGCGGGTGGACCTCCTTGCCGCGGCCCTGCACGAGGCGGATGAAGACGTAGGAGACGAAGCCCGCGCCGATGCCGTCCGCGATGGAGTAGGTGAACGGCATGACGGCGAACGTCAGGAAGGACGGTACGGACAGGCCCCAGTCGTCCCACTCGATGCGCACGACCTGCTTGGCCATGAGGAAGCCCACCACGACCATGGCCGGGGCCACGGCCTCGAACGGGACCACGTTGACCAGCGGGGTGATGAACATGGCGAGCAGGAACAGCACGCCGGTGACCACGTTGGCCAGGCCGGTGCGGGCGCCGTCGGCGATGCCGGTGGAGGACTCCACGAAGATCTGGTTGGAGGACACGGAGCCCGCGCCGCCGGCGATCGCGCCGGCGGCGTCCACGAGCAGGACCTTGTCCACGTTCTGGATCTGCCCGTTGCGGCCCACGAGCCCGGCCTGCTGGGAGAGCCCGACCATCGTGCCCATCGCGTCGAAGAAGATCGAGAGCAGGATCGTGAAGATCAGCAGGGCCGCGGCGAGGGCGCCGAGGCTCTGGATGGCCTCGAACGGGGCGGCCGAGCCCACGAGGGAGAGGTCCGGCAGCGCCACGAAGGAGGTGGGGGCCGCGGGCACGACGAGCGACCACCCGGTGGGGGCGTCCACCGAGGAGCCGGACGGGACGACCGCCTCGAGCACGTGGGCGAGGATCGTGGTGGCGACCACGGCGATCAGGATCGCGCCGCGGACGTTGCGGACGATGAGGGCCACGGTCAGCAGCAGGCCGACCACGAACGTGAGCATGGGCCAGCCCAGCAGCGTCCCGCCGTCGCCGAGCTGCACGGGCACGGTGGTGCCGGCGGCGTCCGGGATGCGGCGCACGAAACCGGCGTTCACGAAGCCGATCAGGGCGATGAACAGGCCGATGCCCACCACGATGGCGGTCTTCAGGGAGGCCGGCACGGCGTTGAACACGGCGGTGCGGAAGCCGGTGAGCACCAGGACGAACATGATCAGGCCCGCCCACACCACCAGACCCATCACCTGGGGCCACGTGAGCTCCGGGGTGGTCACGATCGTCACGGCGAGGAACGCGTTGACGCCCAGGCCCGTGGCGATCGCGAAGGGTGCGCGGGCCACGACGCCCATGAGGATGGTCAGCACCCCGGCGACGAGCGCCGTCACGGCGGCGACGCGCTCCCCGCCCAGGACGTTGCCGGCGCCGTCCGGGCCGTAGCCGAGGATCAGCGGGTTGAGCACCACGATGTAGCTCATCGCGATGAACGTCGCCACGCCGCCGCGGACCTCGCTCGTCACCGAGGAGCCGCGCTCGCTGATCTTGAAGAAGCGGTCCAGGCCGTTGCGCGGTGGACCGGAGGGAGTCTCGGTGGAGACGGAAGCGGAGGATGCCATGGCGGTCCTTCAGGGACTCGACGGGAGGGAGCACGACTCCACGAGGAGCACTCCCGGGCTGACGGCGGCACCGGCGTGCCACCGTGACGACACTACCTTCCTGCGTCCGGGCGCGTCCCGGGCCCGTCGCGGGCCCGTCGCGGGCGCGGAGGCGACCGGGACGGGACGCGGGTGCGGGCCGACCGGGCCTCGCGCTCGGCGCTGTTGCACAGATCGGCCCTCGTGTCCAGCTCTGTGTCCCGTCACGTCGGTTCATGGCGGTTTGTGACGTCCGGCGTGACTGTCCTGCGGGACCCGCGAACAATCGACGGTATGACACAGACGACGCGTGCGCCCCGCGCTGCCCGGAAGCCGAAGCCCGAGGGGCAGTGGAAGGTCGACGGCCGGGATCCCCTGAACCCGAACGAGGTCTTCAAGCAGGCCGACGACGGGCTCAACGTGCGCACCCGGATCGAGGAGGTCTACTCGAAGCACGGCTTCGCCTCGATCGACCCGCAGGACCTGCACGGACGCTTCCGCTGGTGGGGGCTCTACACCCAGCGCAGGCCGGGCATCGACGGCGGGCGGACGGGCTCGCTGTCCGACGCCGAGATCGAGGACGAGTACTTCATGATGCGCGTCCGGCTCGACGGAGGTGCCCTCACCCGCGAGCAGCTGCGGGTGCTCGGGCAGATCTCCGCGGACTTCGCGCGGGACTCGGCCGACATCACGGACCGGCAGAACATCCAGTACCACTGGATCCGCGTGGAGGACGTCCCGGAGATCTGGCGCCGGCTCGAGGACGCGGGCCTGGACACGGTCGAGGCCTGCGGGGACGTGCCGCGCGTGATCCTGGGATCCCCGCTCGCCGGGATCGCCGAGGACGAGATCATCGACCCCACCCCGGTGATCGAGCAGATCAAGTCCACCTGGATCGGCTCCCCGGAGTTCTCCAACCTGCCGCGCAAGTACAAGACCGCGATCACCGGCCACC
The DNA here is from genome assembly GCF_054784195.1 of Kocuria himachalensis. Lineage (NCBI taxonomy): Bacteria > Bacillati > Actinomycetota > Actinomycetes > Micrococcales > Micrococcaceae > Kocuria > Kocuria himachalensis. The sequence continues at coordinate 529,711 of NZ_BAAGPL010000019.1, read as the reverse complement.
CGTCCCTGGACGTGGTGCACGAGATCAACGACTGCGCGTTCGTGGGCGTGGTCCACCCCGAGCTCGGCCCCGGCTACGACCTGTGGGTCGGTGGCGCCCTGTCCGTGGTGCCGTTCCTCGGCAAGCGCCTCGGCGCCTTCGTGACGGAGGAGCAGGCCCCCGCGGTGTGGAAGGGCGTCACCAGCATCTTCCGCGACTACGGCTACCGGCGGCTGCGCAACCGCGCCCGGCTGAAGTTCCTGGTCCAGGACTGGGGGCCGGAGAAGTTCCGGCAGGTGCTCCAGGACGAGTACCTCGGCTACGAGCTCGCCGACGGCCCCGCGCCGGAGAAGGCGGCCACCCCCGGCGACCACATCGGCGTGCACCGGCAGAAGGACGGCCGGTTCTACATCGGCGTGGCCCCGCGCGTGGGCCGCGTCTCCGGGGCGAAGCTGCTGGCCCTGGCCGACGTGATGGAGAAGTACGGCTCTGACCGGCTGCGCACCACCCCGCACCAGAAGCTCGTGCTGCTCGACATCGAGGAGGCCGACGTCGAGAACGCCGTCGCCGACCTCGACGCCCTGGACCTGCCGGCGAGGCCCTCCGCGTTCCGCCGTTCGACCGTGGCGTGCACCGGCATCGAGTACTGCAAGCTCGCGATCGTCGAGACCAAGCAGACCGCCTCCGACACGATCGACGAGCTCGAGCGTCGGCTCGACGGCGTGGAGCTGCCCCACCCCATCTCGATGCACGTCAACGGCTGCCCCAACTCGTGCGCGCGCATCCAGACCGCGGACATCGGGCTCAAGGGCCAGCTGCTGCCCACCGAGGACGGCGGGCAGAAGCCCGGCTACCAGGTCCACCTGGGCGGCGGGCTCGCCGCCGACGACCGCGCCGAGGCCGGCCTGGGCCGGACCGTGCGCGGGCTGAAGGTGTTCCAGGACGACCTCGCCGACTACGTGGAGGGACTGGTCCGGCGCTTCCTGGCCCAGCGCACCGGGGACGAGAGCTTCGCCGAGTGGACCCACCGGGTCGAGGAGAGTGAACTCGCATGACCGACACGGGCACCCGCCCCGCCCTGCGCGACGAGCAGCAGCTGCGCGACCTCGCGGCGGCCGGCGCCGCCGCCCTGCACGCCGAGCTCGACGCCGAGGGCCGGGTCCCGGCCGCGGGGGAGGCCTCCACGGAGGAGGCGATCCGCTGGGTCGCGGAGAACTTCGACCTGCGCAACGTCACCGTGGCCTGCTCGATGGCCGACGCCGTGCTCCCGGCCCTGGTCGCCGAGCAGCTGCCCGGCGTGGACGTGCTCTTCCTCGAGACCGGCTACCACTTCCCGGAGACCATCGGCACCCGGGACGCCGTGGCCCACATGCTCGACATCACCGTGGTCGACGCCCTCCCGGAGCTGACCGTGGCGGAGCAGGACGAGAAGCACGGCAAGGACCTCTTCGCCCGCGACCCGGGCCTGTGCTGCGCGATCCGCAAGGTGGCACCGCTGAAGAAGTCCCTCGAGGGCTACGAGGTGTGGTTCACCGGCGTGCGCCGCGACGAGTCCTGGACCCGCACCAACGCCCCGATGGTGACCTTCGACGAGACCCACAAGCTCGTCAAGGTCAACCCCATGGTCCGCTGGACCCTCGACGAGCTGGTCGAGTGGTCGCAGGACCACGGGGTGCCGACGAACCCGCTGATGGCGGAGGGCTACCTCTCCATCGGCTGCGCCCCCTGCACGCGGCCCACCGCCCCCGGCGAGGACCCGCGCGCGGGCCGCTGGGCGGGCAAGGACAAGATCGAGTGCGGCATCCACCTGTGAGCGCACCCACGACGACGGAGGCGAACGTGACCACCCCGACCACCGCCCCGGCCCCTGCGGAGGCCGGCGTGCACAGCAGCCTCGACGCGCTCGAGGCCGAGTCCATCCACATCCTGCGCGAGGTCGTGGCGGAGTTCGACCGCCCGGCCATGCTGTTCTCCGGCGGCAAGGACTCGGTGGTCATGCTGCACCTGGCCGCCAAGGCCTTCTGGCCCGGGCGGATCCCCTTCCCGGTGCTGCACGTGGACACCGGCCACAACTTCCCGGAGGTCCTCGGCTTCCGGGACCGCACCGTGGAGCGGCTCGGCCTGCGGCTGGTCGTGGCGAGCGTGCAGAACTACCTCGACGACGGGCGGCTGCTCGAGCGCGCCGACGGCACCCGCAACCCGCTGCAGACCGTCCCGCTGCTGGACGCCATCGCGGAGCACAGGTTCGACGCCGTGTTCGGCGGCGGCCGCCGCGACGAGGACAAGGCCCGCGCGAAGGAGCGGATCCTGTCCCTGCGCGACGAGTTCGGCCAGTGGGACCCCCGCAACCAGCGCCCCGAGCTGTGGAACCTCTACAACGGCCGGCACACCCCCGGCCAGCACGTGCGGGCATTCCCCATCAGCAACTGGACCGAGCTGGACATCTGGCGCTACATCGAGCGCGAGAACATCGAGCTGCCGCCCATCTACTACGCCCACGAGCGGGACGTCTTCCGCCGTGACGGGATGTGGATGGCCGTGGGCGAGTTCTCGGCGCCGGCGGGGGCCGAGACCGTGGAGCGGCAGACGGTGCGCTACCGCACCGTGGGGGACATGTCCTGCACCGGCGCCGTGCTCTCCGGGGCGCGGACCGTGGCCGACGTGGTGGCCGAGGTCGCCGTCTCCACCCTCACCGAGCGCGGGGCCACCCGCGCGGACGACAGGATCTCCGAGGCCGCCATGGAGGACCGCAAGAAGGACGGGTACTTCTAGACATGACTTCCCCCAGCACCGTGACCGGGCACGCCCCCGCCGCCGGGCACGTCCCCACGATCGACCCCGGCTCGCTGTTCCGCTTCGCGACCGCGGGCTCCGTCGACGACGGCAAGTCCACCCTGGTGGGCCGGCTGCTCCACGACGCCAAGGCAATCCTCGCCGACCAGCTCGAGGCCGTGGGCCGCACCTCCGCCGAGCGCGGCTTCGGCGGCGGCACGGGCCGGCTCGACCTCGCGCTGCTCACCGACGGCCTGCGCGCCGAGCGGGAGCAGGGGATCACCATCGACGTGGCCTACCGCTACTTCGCCACGGACCGCCGCTCCTTCATCCTCGCCGACTGCCCCGGCCACGTGCAGTACACCAAGAACACCGTCACGGGCGCCTCGACGGCCGACGCCGTCGTGCTCCTCGTGGACGCCCGGCACGGCGTGGTCGAGCAGACCCGGCGGCACCTGGCCGTCGTGTCGCTGCTGCGCGTGCCGCACGTGGTCGTCGCCGTGAACAAGATCGACCTCGTCGACTACGACCAGGAGGTCTTCGACCGGGTCGCGGCCGACGCCACGAGCATCGCCGCCCGGCTGGGCATCGAGGACGTGCACGTCGTGCCCGTCTCCGCCCTGGAGGGCGACAACGTGGTGGAGCCCTCCGCGCGGACGCCCTGGTACTCCGGGCGGCCGCTGCTGCGGGTGCTCGAGGAGCTGCCCACGGTGGACGAGTCCGGCCGCGGCACCGCCCGCCCCTTCCGCTTCCCCGTCCAGTACGTCATCCGCCCGCAGGGCGGCACGGCGCCGGGCGCGGACGCCGGGGCGCTGCGGGACTACCGCGGCTACGCGGGCCAGATCGCCTCGGGCACCGTCGCGGTCGGGGACGAGGTCGTGATCCTGCCCGCGGGCAGGCGCACCACGGTCACCGGCATCGACGTGGCGGGCACCGCGCCCGCCCCCGGAGCGCCCCTGCCCGGGGAGCAGCTGACGGAGGCCGCGGCGCCGCTGTCCGTGACCCTGCGGCTGGCCGACGACATCGACATCGCCCGCGGCGACCTCGTCGCGAGCGCGGACGACGAGCTGCCGGAGCCCCTCCGGGACCTCGTCGCCTCGGTGGCCTGGCTTGGCGAGCGGCCCCTGCAGCCCCGCGCCCGCGTGCTCGTCAAGCACGGCGCCGCCACGGTCCAGGCCATGGTCGCCGAGCTCGAGGGGCAGCTGGACCTCGAGGAGCTCGTGCTGCGGGACGCGGCGACCCTCGAGCTCAACGACATCGGGCGGGTCCGGTTCCGGCTGGCCTCCCCGCTGCCCGTCGACCCCTACGACCGGCTGCGGCGCACCGGCGCCTTCCTGGTCGTCGACCCGGCCACGGGCAACACGCTCGCCGCCGGGCTCGTCCGGGACGCCTGAGGTGGCTCGGCAGCAGCCGTCGGACCTCGTTACGGTGACGGCCGGGGACGGCGGCCGGGCCGCCGGCGGACGCCGCCCGGGCTGGCCGCTGGTGCTCGTCTCCCTCGCGCTCCTGGCCGCCCTGACCGTGGCCGCCACCGTGCTGCGCGCCAACGGGACCCTCTCGGCCTGGGAGTACGCCGCGGTGGAGACCTCCGACGCCGCCGAGCTGCGGCTGGGCTACTTCGGCAACCTCACGCACGGACCCGCCCTCGTCGGGCTGGAGAACGACTACTTCGCCGAGGAGCTGGGGGACACCGGGCTGGCCACTCAGGTCTTCAACAGCGGTCCCACGGCGGTGGAGGCCATGAACGCCGGGTCGATCGACGCCGCGTTCGTGGGCCCCAACCCGGCGATCAACTCCTTCGTCCGCTCCCAGGGCCGTTCCCTCGCCGTGGTCGCGGGCGCCGCCTCCGGCGGGGCGCAGTTCGTGGTGCGTCCCGGGGTCACGGGCCCGGAGGACCTGGCCGGGCACACCGTCGCGAGCCCCGAGTTCGGCGGGACCCAGGACGTGGCCCTGCGCACCTGGCTCACCGAGCACGGCTACGAGGTGGACGGCGACGGCGAGCGCGCCGTGGCGATCACCCCCATGGCCAACGGCCAGACCATCTCGATGCTGCGCCAGGGTCGCGTGGACGGCGCCTGGCTGCCCCAGCCCTGGGCCACCCGCGCCGTCCAGGACGGGGCCCGGGTCCTCGTGGACGAGCGGGACCTCTGGGCGGACGGGCGCTACCCCACGACCGTCCTGGTGGTGCGCAAGGACTACCTGGAGCGTCATCCGGAGACGGTCGAGAGGCTCGTGCGCGGGCTGCAGCGGTCCGTGGACTGGCTGCAGGAGCACGAGGAGGAGCCCCGGCTGCTGGCCTCCACCCTGAACCGGGGCCTGGAGCAGGCGCAGACCGAGACGCTGCCCGAGGAGACGGTCGAGGGCGCCCTCGCGTCCATCGAGTGGACCACCGACCCCCTCGCGGACACCTACGCCGCGCTTCTCGCCGACGGCGTCACGGCCGGGACCACGGACGAGGCCCCGCTCGACGGGCTCGTGGACACCACGGCCCTCGACCGCGTCCGCTCGACCGAGGAGGCGGGCTCATGAGCACCACGACCACCACTGCGATCCGCCTGCACGGCCTCGGCAAGACCTTCGCCGCCGAGGACGGGCCCGTCCTGCAGGGCGTGGACCTCGACGTGGAGCGCGGGCAGTTCGTCGCGCTGCTCGGCGCCTCGGGCTGCGGCAAGTCGACGCTGCTGAACATCGTCGCGGGCCTCGAGGAACCGACCGAGGGCTCCGTGACCGTCCCCTCGGAGGGGGCGGCCCTGATGTTCCAGGACGCCGCGCTGTTCCCCTGGCTCACGGCGCGGCGCAACGTCGAGCTCGCCCTGGAGCTGCGCGGTGTCCCCGCCGCGCAGCGGCGGGAGCGGGCCGGGGAGCTGCTCGAGCTGGTCCGGCTGCCGCACGCGGCGGACAAGCGCCCGCACGAGCTCTCCGGCGGGATGCGCCAGCGCGTGGCCCTGGCCCGGGCCCTGGCCCAGGAGCGGGAGGTCCTGCTCATGGACGAGCCGTTCTCCGCCCTGGACGCCATCACGCGGGACCTGCTGCACGAGGAGTTGCTGCGCGTGTGGCGTGCCACCGGCCGGACGATCGTGTTCATCACCCACAACGTCGCCGAGGCCGTGCGGCTGGGCCAGCGCGTGCTGCTCATGTCCTCCCGTCCCGGGCAGGTGGTCCAGGAGTGGGACACCCGGCCGTGGAAGGACCCCGAGTCCTACGGCTTCGAGGGCAGCGCACAGTCGCTCGACGACACCCTCGGCGAGCTGACCCGCACCATCACCGCACGTCTGCGTGAGGAGATCAGCCGCCATGCGAAATGACACCGCCGTCCCCGCCGCGCCGCCGGCGGCCCCCGGGCCCCCCGCGCCCCGGGACGCCGAGCGGCCGGTCCCCGCCCCGCCCCCGGTGCCGCACGAGGACCGGGACGGCACCGGCGAGGAGCTCGCCGGGCTCGACGCCCTGCAGACCGAGCGCACGCGCAAGACCTCGGCCGGTGAGGTGTTCCGCACCAAGGTGGCCCCGCCCCTGGTCGCCCTGGTGGCCGGGCTGCTGCTGTGGCAGCTGCTGGTCGCGCTCCTCGGCCCCCGCCCGGACGTGATGCCCGGCCCGCTGGACGTCGCGCGGCAGTTCGGCGCGCTGCTCGGCGACGGCACCGTCCTGAGCGCCCTGGGCACGAGCCTGTGGCGGGGGATCAGCGGCTTCCTGGTGGCGGCGGCAGTGGCCACGCCGCTGGGGCTGCTCATCGCCCAGTGGCGCGGACTGCGCGACGCCGTGGGCCCGATCATCTCGGGCCTGCAGGTGCTGCCGTCGATCGCGTGGGTGCCCGCCGCGATCATCTGGTTCGGCCTGTCCGACGCCACGGTGTACTTCGTGGTGCTCATGGGCGCCATCCCCTCGATCATCAACGGCATGCTCGCGGGCGTGGACCAGATCCCGCCGCAGCTGCGCCGGGCCGGTCACGTGCTCGGCGCCCGGGGGTGGACCATGGCCAGCAAGGTCGTGCTCCCGGCGGCCCTGCCCGGGTACCTCGCCGGGCTCAAGCAGGGGTGGGCCTTCTCCTGGCGCTCGCTCATGGGCGCCGAGCTCATCGCCATCGGCGGGTCGATCGGCTTCGGCCTCGGCTCCCTGCTGGAGCAGGGCCGGACGGTCTCCAACATGGCGGTGGTGATGGTCGCCGTCCTGGCGATCCTCGTCGTCGGCATCCTCGTGGAGCTGCTGTTCTTCAACCCCGTGGAACGCCGGCTGCTGCGCGGGCGGGGGCTGCTCGGCCACCGGCCGTGAGCGTCCGCACCCAGGAGATTCTGCGAGAACTTCACTAATCTTGGACCCGGTCTACGTTGCGCGCGGTGCACGCCGTGCGCGCCATCGAAAGGAACCTAGTGGCTGACACCACCACCCGCCCCCTGCGCGTCGCCGTCATCGGCGCCGGCCCGGCCGGCATCTACGCCGCGGACATGCTCACCAAGTCCGAGCTCGTGAAGAACGGGCAGCTCGAGGTCAGCATCGACCTGTTCGACCGCTACCCGACGCCGTTCGGTCTCATCCGCTACGGCGTGGCCCCCGACCACCCCCGGATCAAGGGCATCATCACCGCGCTGCGCGCCATCCTGGGCCGCGGGGACATCCGCTTCTTCGGCAACGTGGAGTTCGGCCGGGACCTGACCCTCGCCGACTTCGGCGCCCACTACGACGCCGTCATCTTCGCGACCGGGGCCGTCTACGACGCCCCGCTGAACATCCCCGGCAACGACCTCAAGGGCGTGCACGGGGCCGCCGAGTTCGTGGCCTGGTACGACGGCCACCCGGACTTCCCGCGCACCTGGCCGCTCGAGGCCCGCGAGATCGCGGTCATCGGCAACGGCAACGTGGCCCTCGACGTCGCCCGCGTGCTCTCCAAGCACGCCGACGACATGCTCGTCACGGAGATCCCCGGCAACGTCTACCAGGGGCTCAAGGCGTCCCCGGTCACGGACGTGCACATCTTCGGCCGCCGCGGCCCCGCCCAGGTGAAGTTCACGCCCCTCGAGCTGCGCGAGCTCGCCAAGTCGCGGGACGTCGACATCGTCGTCTACGACGAGGACTTCCAGTACGACGAGGGCTCCGAGCGGACGATCGCCGAGAACAACCAGGTCAAGGTGATGGTCAAGACGCTCGAGAAGTGGCGGGCCGACGACTCCCCGCAGACCGCCTCCCGCCGGCTGCACCTGCACTTCCTGCAGAGCCCCCGCGAGGTGCTGGGGGAGGACGGCCGGGTCACGGGTCTGCGCATGGAGCGGACGCGTCTCAACGGCGACGGCTCCGTGTCCGGGACCGGCGAGCACGTCGACTACCCGGTGCAGGCCGTCTACCACGCGGTCGGCTACCTGGGCTCCCGGCTGCCCGAGCTGCCGTTCGACGACGGCCGCGGCGTGATCCCCAACGTGGAGGGCCGCGTCCTGGCCGAGGACGGCACCGTGCTGCACGGCCTCTACGCGACCGGGTGGATCAAGCGCGGCCCGGTGGGGCTGATCGGCGCCACCAAGTCCGACGCCCTCGAGACGGTCACCCACCTGCTGGAGGACCGCTCCGTGCTGCCGGGCGCCACCCGCCCCGACCCCGAGTCCGTCAACGACGTGCTCGAGGCCCGCGGCGTGGAGTACACCACCTGGGAGGGGTGGCTGGCCCTCGACGAGTACGAGCAGGGCCTCGGCCAGTCCTCCCACGACGCCGAGGGCAACCCGCGCGAGCGCGTCAAGGTGGTCGAGCGCGAGGAGATGGTCAGCGTCTCCCGCGAGGGCGTGACGGAGCCGGTCTCCTCGCCCGTCTGATCCGCGGGCCCGGCCGCCCTTCCGGGCCGCCGTGCTGAGCCGTGAGGGGCCGCGTCCTGCCGGGCGCGGCCCCTCACGCCTGTCGGACCGTGCGCCGGGCTACAGGCCCAGCAGCCCGCGGACGTGGTCGTTGAGGAACACCCCGTCCGGGTCCACCGCCGCCCGGGCGTCGAGGAAGTCCTGGAACCGCGGGTACACCGCGTGCAGGTGCTCCACGTCCTGTGTGTGCACGGTGCCCCAGTGCGGGCGGCCGCCGTGGGCCACGAAGATCTCCTCCGCCGCGGCGAAGACCTTGGGGTCGTACCTCCGCCAGTACTGCCGCAGCGCGATCCAGCCGGTCTCCCGGCCGTGGGCGGGGGAGAGCCAGGCGTCCTCCGCCGCGGAGCAGCGCACGTCCACCGGGAGCGAGAACGAGTAGTCGCGGCGCTCGATGAGCGTCTGCAGCTCACGGAAGGCCACGACGAGCTCCTCGACGGGCAGCGCGTACTCGGAGGAGACGAACCGGGTCCGGCGCGGCACGGTGAACACCCGGAAGGAGAGGTCGCTGTACTGCCGGGGGCTGTTCGTGAGGGCGTCGAGGCGGTTGAGCCCCGGCGTGGAGCGGGGCAGGGCGGTGGCCAGCTGGTTCAGCCCCGCGGTGAGCGTGTTGCGCAGCAGGGCGTCGTCGAGCCGGCGCACGGTGCGGGCCACGGGGGAGCCGGGCCGCGTGTAGGAGTCCGGGAGCTTGTGCAGGCGCGTCAGGATCCGGGTCTGGGCGGTGGCGGTGCCCGGCGTCCAGAAGAACTGGAAGTGGTCGGCCCCGGCCATCCGGCTCCCCAAGGTGTCCACGAGCTGGCCGAGGGGCTCCTTGAGCTCGGCCGCGTGCAGCCGGAACGTCGGCTCGCACTCCAGGGTGACGCTCGCGATGATCCCCACGGCTCCCAGGCCCACGCGCGCGGCCTCGAACAGCTCGGGGCGCTGCTCGGCGGAGCACTCCACCAGCTCGCCCCCGGCCGTGACCAGGCTCAGGGCGACCACCTGCTGGGAGAGGGAGCCGAAGGCCAGGCCGGTCCCGTGGGTGCCGGTCGAGACGGCACCGGCGACCGTCTGCCAGTCGTTGTCCGGCAGGTTGGTCAGGGCCAGACCGTGGGCGTCCAGCTCCTGGTTCAGGTCGCGGATCGTGGTGCCCGCGAGGACCGTGACCCGCTGGTTCTCCCGGTCGACGGCCGGCAGCCCGGAGAGCCCGGAGAGGTCGAGCAGGACGTCGGGGGCGAGGGGCAGCGCCGAGAAGCTGCACCCGGAGCCCACCGCGCGCACGCCCAGTCCGCGGCGCACGGCGGCGGCGACGCCCTCCGCGAGCTCCGGCACCGAGCTGGGGCGCAGGACGTGCCGGGGAGTGACGGAGTGCGTCCTGGCCCACGTGACCCACTCCTTCGTCCCGGTCTCGCCGGGCAGGGCGTCGGGCAACGAGACCTCGCTCATCGGCGGGACCGTCCTTCCTCGCAGGCAGGTGCACAGTGCGCCCTCATCCTCTCATCCCGGGGGCGCTCCGGCGCCCCGCACGCCCCCGTCCTGCCGCCCCGCCGCGCGTACCATCGGAGGCGAAGCCCGCGGCGGGACCGGAGCACCGCGGACCGAGGACGCGCACAGGAGGCAGCACCATGACCGACCACCCGTCCCCGGACCCGGAGCGCGAGGAGCCGCACGAGACCACGCTGGGCGAGGAGGCGGTGCGCGACCGCATCCCCTCGGGCGGCGGGCAGAGCCGGTCCCTCGACGCGACGGGGGAGGTCGTCGTGGGCATCGACGGCTCCGAGCAGAGCCTCGGGGCCCTGCGGTGGGCGGCCCGGGAGGCGCGCCGCCGGGGCCGCCCGGTGCGGCTGGTCACCGCGTACAGCCTGCCCGTGTTCTCCGGCTCGGGATTCGACACCGGCTACGCCACCGTGGACGAGGCGGCCCTCACCCAGGGCGTCGAGGAGCTGCTGAACCACGCGGCGGACCAGGTCCGGGACGTGGGGGTCGAGCTGCGGGCGACCGTCGAGACGGGGGACCCCTCCGGGGCCCTGCTCGAGCTGAGCCGCACCGCGGAGCTGCTGGTCCTGGGCTCCCGCGGCCGGGGCGGTCTGCTGGGCCGGCTGCTCGGCACGGTCTCCACGGCGGTGCCGGCGCACGCAAAGTGCCCCACGGGCGTGGTGCCCCTGCCGTGGGCGCAGCAGCACCTGGGCGCGGAGGAGCTCACGAGCAGCCGGGCCCTCGTGGACCGCGTGGTCGTCGGCTCGGACGGCTCCGCCCAGGCGCGGGCGGCCATGCTCTACGCCGCGGAGGAGGCGCGCCTGCTGGGCGTGCCGCTGACGGTGCTGTGCGCGCTCCCGCCCGTGAGCGGAGCGCTCGCGTGGATGCCCACGGCGGTGGACTTCGAGGCGATGTACGACGACGTCGCGCGGGCGCTGAACGGCGGCGTCGCCTGGCTCGAGAGCTGGTTCCCGGACCTGGAGATCGGCTCCGAGCTCGCGGACGGGGCGCCGGTGCAGGTGCTGGTCGAGCAGACCCGGCGCAACGGCCTGGTGGTGATGGGCACGCGCGGCCGGGGCGGGTTCGCCGGGATGCTCCTGGGCTCCACGTCGCAGGGTGTGCTGCACAACGCGGCCGGGCCCGTGCTGATCGTCCCGGACCGCTACGACGTGCGGATCGAGACCCGCACGGACTTCGACTCCGACGACGTCCGCCCCTGGGACGCCTGAGCGGGCCGGCTCAGCCCCAGCCCAGTTCGTGCAGGCGCTCGTCGTCGATGCCGAAGTGGTGGGCGACCTCGTGGATGACGGTGACCGTGATCTCCTCCACGAGCTCCTCGCGCTCCGCGCACATGCGCTGCAGCGGTCCCCGGTAGACGAAGATCCGGTCCGGCAGGGACCCGGCGCCCCAGCCGCCGTCCCGGGCGGTCAGGGGCACGCCCTCGTAGAGGCCGAGCAGCTCGGCGGAGTGCTCCGGCGGCTCCTCCTCGACGAGGATCACCACGTTGTCCATCGCCCGGAAGAGCGCGTCCGGGATCAGGTCGATGGCGTCGTCGACGGCGCCGTCGAACTCCTCGCGGGTCATCTCGATCACTCTCCCATTCCTACCGCACGAGCCCGGGCGGCGGCCGGTTCCCGAGGGGACGGACGTGGATTGTGCAGGATCCGCGCGAACCTCTAAGCTGTACTCGGTTTCTCCCGTGTCACGGTCCTCGGTCGCCGAGGTCGTGGCCGTCGGCGCGGGTGTCCTGGCCCCCATCGTCTAGCGGCCTAGGACACCGCCCTTTCACGGCGGCGGCACGGGTTCGAATCCCGTTGGGGGTACGCGATCGGAGGGTCTCCCGCCGATTTGCACAACCGCCGAGGAATGCTGGTAGGATCAGTCCTCGTTGGAAACAGCAAGGCCCTGTAGCGCAGCTGGTTAGCGTGCCGCCCTGTCACGGCGGAGGTCGCGGGTTCAAGTCCCGTCAGGGTCGCTCAGACGGCGTTTCATCGACACGATGCGGCGCCGTCGCGGCATATCCGTTGCGGATGTGCCGGGGCTCTGTAGCTCAGTTGGTAGAGCGTACGACTGAAAATCGTAAGGTCACCGGATCGACGCCGGTCGGAGCCACCGCGGAAACCGCCGGTCCCCCTCGTGGGGGCCGGCGGTTTTCTCGTGCCGGGGGTCGTGCTGCCGGCTGCCAGCCGACACGGAGGTTCGCTCCCTACCCTGGGAGCCGTGATCCGGTATCCCCGTCCCCCGAGCCCCCGCAGGGCAGCAGCGGCCGCGCTGACCGTCCTGGGCCTCCTGGCGCTCATGGGCTGCGGCACCGGCCCGCAGACGTCCGGGCTCGTCCTCGAGCCGACGGCGGGCTCGCCCTCCCCGGTGCCGCCCGGGACCTCCGCGGCGCCGGAGGCCTGCTTCGACGTGGCGAGCGCCTACACCGCGCTGACCCTCGTGCCGCTGTCCGGCGACGAGCCGGACCCCCACTTCCGCCCGCAGGGGGCGGCCGCCTCCGTGCGGGACCTCACCCCCCGGCTGCCCGCCGAGCTGCGCCCCGCGTTCGACGACGCCGTGGCCGCCCTGGACGCCGCGGGCCCGTCCGTGCAGCCCGCCGAGCTGGCCGAGCTGCAGCGGACGCTGGCGCCGGTCAACCACTGGCTGCAGCGGGCGTGCGCGGAGCCCTCCCCCTCGGAGTGATCAGCGCCCTGCCTACACTGGGGGCAGGCCGCCGGCCCGGGGGCCTGCGACGGAGGGAGCCGACATGACCGAGCACGGACGCGAGCAGGAGCCGGGGCACGGACCGGTCGAGGACCAGCGCGAGGACGGCGTGGTCATCGAGCCGGGCGCCGAGCTCGACCGCGACCTGGAGCAGCAGGGGCTGGACCCCCAGCAGACCCGCGACGAGCAGGAGCGGCCGTAACCCGGCCGGTCCCACCGGGAGGGGGCGCTCACGCCAGGCGCCACCACACCGCCCGCTCGGGCCGCAGGGCACCGTCCAGCACGGCGTCCTGGTGGCTGAGCACGAGCGGCTCTCCCGGGGGCAGGGGCACCGGGGCGCCGCCCAGGTTCGCCGCCACGAGGACCCGCTCCCCGGCCCCGGTGGTGTTCACGAAGGAGAGCAGGCCCGTCGCGGCGTCGTGGGTCGTGTGCCAGGCGAAGGCGCCGCGGCCGAGACCGAGCTCCCGGCGCACCCGGAGCGCCGTGCGGTACACCGTGTGCGTGGAGCCGGGGACCCCCACCTGCCGGTCCGCCGCGAGCTCCGCGAAGACCTCGGGCTGCGGCAGCCACGGGTCGGCCCCGAAGCCGTGGCCCGGCTCTCCCGCGGCCCAGGGCAGCGGGACGCGGCAGCCGTCGCGGCCGATCTCCTCGCCCCCGGTGCGGGCGAACGCCGGGTCCTGGCGCAGCTCGGCGGGCAGGCGCGTGTGGTCGGGCAGGCCCAGCTCGTCCCCCTGGTACAGGTAGGCGGATCCGGGCAGGGCGAGCTCCACCAGGGCGGCGGCGCGGCCGCGGGCGAGACCCTGCTCGTGGTCCGGCTGCTCGCCGTCCGCGTCGATCCCCTTGGGGTAGGCGATGGGGTCGGCGAGCCCGAAGCGGGAGACGTGCCGGACGGTGTCGTGGTTGGACAGCACCCAGGTGGTCGGGGCGCCGACTCCCGCCGCCTCCCTGAGGGAGTCCTCGATGGCCCGGGACATCCGGGCCCAGTCCCACCCGGCCACCAGGAAGTCGAAGTTGAACGCCTGGTGCATCTCGTCCGAACGGACGTACATCGCCAGCCGGTGCGCCGGTTCGACCCACGCCTCGGCCACCATCATCCGGTCGCCCTCGTACTCGGCGAGCACCCGGTGCCAGTCGCGGTAGACCTCGTGCACGCCGTCCTGGTCGAAGTAGGGGCTGCCGGTGCTCAGGGGGGTCTCCGGGGCGTCGTGCTCCCGCGCGTCGTGCTCGCCCTCGACCATGCGCACCTGGTGGTCCCAGTCCGGCAGCCCCTCGGCCTTGACGAGGCCGTGGGCCACGTCCACGCGGAAGCCGTCCGCGCCCCGGTCCAGCCAGAAGCGCAGGACCGAGCGGAACTCCTCCCACACCTCCGGGTTCTCCCAGTTGAGGTCCGGCTGGGTGCTGTCGAACAGGTGCAGGTACCACTGCCCGTCCGGCAGGCGGGTCCAGGCCTCGCCGCCGAACACGGAGCGCCAGTTGTTCGGCGGCGCCTCGCCGTGCTCGCCCCGGCCGTCCCGGAACAGGTACCGGTCCCGCTCGGGGCTGCCGGGCCCGGCCGCCACGGCGGCCCGGAACCACTCGTGCTCGCTCGAGGTGTGGTTGGGCACCAGGTCCACGATCAGCCGCATCCCGAGCTCCCTCATCCGGGCACGCATCCGGTCGAAGTCCTCGAGGGTGCCGAAGCGGGGGTCGATGTCCCGGTAGTCGGAGACGTCGTAGCCGGCGTCGTGCTGCGGCGAGACGTAGAAGGGGGACAGCCACAGGGCGTCCACGCCCAGGTCCGCGAGGTAGTCGAGGCGGTCGACGACCCCCGGCAGGTCGCCCAGGCCGTCACCGTTGGAGTCGTTGAAGGAGCGGGGATAGATCTGGTAGATCACCGCGGAGCGCCACCACGGGCCGTCCTCGGCCGTGGGGGTCTGGCTGACCTGCTGCGTCATGGGCTGCTCCTCGGGTTCTTCCTGGGGGTGTCCGGTACGGGGGTGTCCGGTGCGGGGCGTCCCCAACCTAGTCAGTCCCCGGGGGCGGTGTCACGGCCGCCCGCACGGCGGCCGGGTGCACCGCGGCCCGGTGCCCCGCCGCGGGCGCCGGGGCGGACGGTGCCCCGGCGGGCGGTGCGTGGGTGGCCTGCGCCCGGGCGGCCGGTCCCTGGACGGTCGGTGCCTGTGCGCCCGGCGGGAGCGCGACGACGTTGGTGGGGGCGAGGGCGAGGACCACGAGCGCGGCGGCGATGACGGCCAGCCCGGTCCAGCCGGCGCCCGTCAGCCGTTCGCCGACGACGACGACGGCCAGGACCGCCGCGACGGCCGGTTCGGTCAGGGTGAGGGTGGTCGCCGTGCTCGGGCGCACCCGCGCGAGCCCGATGCCGAACAGGAAGTACCCGAGGAACATCGGCACCAGCGCCATGTACGCGGCCACGGCGAACGACTGCGCCGAGGCCAGCAGGGGCGCCCCCGTGAGGGCGAGGACGGGGATCAGGAGCGCCCCGCCGGCCCCGAAGACCGCGCCCATCGAGGCCGCGCGCCCCACCCCGTGGCCCATCAGCCGGTGGACCACCCACGAGTACAGCGCGTAGGTCGCCCCGGCCACCAGCCCAAGCCCGATGCCGGCGGCGGTGTCCGCGGCCGAGGCCTCGGACCCTCTGGCCCGGGACAGGCACAGCAGGGCGCTGCCGAGGACGCCGAGGAACGCGGCGCACATCCACCACCGGCTCAGGGGGCGGCGCTCGAGGAAGCGCTCCAGGACACCCGAGGCCAGCGGCGCGGAGGCCAGGGAGACGACCGTGCCGATCGCGACGCCGCCCAGGTGCATCGAGCTGTAGAACGCGAGCGGATAGACGGCCACGGCCACGGCCCCGGCCGCCACCAGCCCGGCGTGCGAGCGCAGCGCCCGCCGCGAGCGGCGCAGCGCGGGCAGGGCGATCGCCGCCTGCAGCAGCCCGCCCACCCCCAGGGCGGCGGCCCCGATCGCCAGCGGCCCGGCGCCGGGCGCGAAGGTCGCCGCGGTCCCCGTTGTGCCCCACAGGATCGAGGTCACCAGGATCGCGGCGACGCCGAGGCCTGCGTGGCGCCCCGTGCGGTTCACGGTGCGTCCACCACGTCGTGGGCCGGCACGTCGCCGGCCGGCACGTCGCCGGCCGTCGAGCGGGCGCGCGCGGAACCGCGGCACCGCGCCGGGCGCTGCGGGGGTGCGGTCATGGAAGGCTCCTGTCGGTCGACAGCCCAATCTACCCAGGGCGGCCGAGGGATGCCGCCGGGCAGGGCGTAATGGGGTGGGCGAGGACGACGCTCCCCGGTGCCGGCCGGGCGGGGACGCCGCTGACGTCCCCTGCGGGCCGCGTGGTAGAAGGAGAGCATGACCACTCCGACGTGCGCGTTCGACCCTCCCTGCGGTCCGGTGCGCGGCCGCGTCGACGGCGACGTCGTCCGGGCGACCGGGATCCCGTACGCCACCGCCGACCGGTTCGCCGCGCCCGTCCCGGTCGCGGACCGGGAGGAGCCGTTCGACGCCACGGACCCGGCCCCGGCCTGCCCCCAGGCGCACTCGCCGTTCCTCACCGGGGTCCTCGGCGACACCCTCGCCGGGCTCCCGCGGGACGAGCACTGCCAGCGGCTGTCGGTGACCCTGCCCCTCGAGCGCACAGCGGACGAGCGTCTGCCGGTGATGGTCTGGATCCACGGCGGCTCCTACACCACGGGTGCCGGGGACGCCCCGATCATGGATCCCCGTCCCCTGGTCGCCGAGCAGCGGGTCGTGGTCGTGACCGTCACCTACCGGCTGGGACTGTTCGGCTACCTCGGCGCGGGCCGGGACCGCCCCGCCAACCTCGGTCTGCTCGACCAGCTCGAGGCGCTGCGCTGGGTGCGGCGCAACATCGCGGCCTTCGGCGGCGACCCGGACCGGGTGACGGTGTTCGGCCAGTCCGCCGGCGGCGACGCCGTGGCCCACCTCATGGCCGTCCCCGGCGCGGAGCTGCTGTTCCGCCGGGCCATCCTGCAGAGCCCTCCGCTGGGCATCGCCCGTGGCCGGGCGGCGATGACCGCGGCGATGGCGGCCGCGGTCGGGGCCGTCACCGCCGGGACGCCGGCCGCCGAGGTGGTGGCCCTGCAGGCCGAGGTCGAGGCCGGCGCGTCCTCCTTCGGGCTCCGGGGCCGGATGCCGTTCGGCACCCAGTACGGGCACCGCCCCCTGCCCGACGAGGAGGGTGTCGAGGCGGCCTGGGACCGGGTGGCCCCGCACATCGACGTCCTCATCGGCCACACCCGCGAGGAGGCGCGGCTGTACCTGCCCACGCTGCCCGCCCTGCACCGGGCCACCCGGCTCCCGCTGATCGGCCCGGTGCTCCGCCGGGCCGTCGTGGGGCACGTGACCGCGGCTGTCTACGCCCGGGCCGTCCGCCGGTTCGCCGCCCGGCACGCCCGGGCCGGGGGCAGCGCCCACGCCTACGTGCTCACCTGGGGCGCGCCGGGCAGCCCGTACGGATCCGCCCACACGGTCGACCTCCCGCTGCTGTTCGGCGACGAGGCCGCGTGGGCTGGCGCCGGGCTGCTCGCCGGGGCCCCGTGGGAGGACGTCCAGGCCCACGGCCGGCGACTCCGCCGGCTGTGGGCCGACTTCGCCCGCGGCGAGCCGCTGGGGGACGCCGGGGGCGTCCCCGGCGTCCTGCGCTACCGGGCGGCCGGGGGCGCCCGGCTTCCCGGCCGCGTCCTCGGCGCGGTGCGCCGCGCTCAGGGGGCGGCGGGCACCTCCTGCGCGCCCGTGCGGGCGCTGCGCCGGGCCGCGTCCAGCACCGCGGCGACGGCCACGGCGTCCCAGGGGTCCACCGGGACCTCGCCGCCGCCGAGCACCCACCGGGCCACGGCCCGGTAGAAGTCGGCGGGCTCGCCGGGAGCGGTGGGCACGGGGTCGCTGCCGGTGCCGTGGACGAGCAGGCCCGTCATGCCCTCCCCGGGGTCCAGGGGGTCGAAGGGCCCGGGACTGTCGTCGTGCCCGGGAACGAGGAAGGCGCCGGCCGAACCGAGCACCCTGGTCCGCGGACCCGGCGCTCCCACGAGGCTCCCGGCCCACAGGTGACTGATCGTGCCCGAGGCGTGGTCCAGGGCCAGGAAGACGTCGTCCTCGGTCGGTGTCGTCAGGGCCCGCAGCTCGGCCCGCACCGCGGCCACCGGCCCGAACAGCTGGATCGCCGCGTCCACCAGGTGCGGACCGAGGTCGAGCAGCAGTCCGCCGCCCTGGCCGACCGCGTTCTCCCGCCACCGGTCCTTGGGCACCGGGCGCCACCGCTCCCAGCGGCGCTCGAACCGGTGCACGTCCCCGAGGTGCCCCTCGGCGAGGACCCGGGCCAGGGTCAGCTGCTCGCTGTCCCAGCGCCGGTTGTGGAAGACCGTCAGGGGTGTCCCGGTCTCCTCGGCGCGGCGGACCACGGCCGCCGCGCCCTCGTGGTCCATGGCCAGCGGCTTGTCGACCACCACGGGGATCCCCGCCTCCAGGCCGGCCAGCGCGTGCTCCACGTGCAGCCCGGTGGGAGAGGCGACGACCAGCACGTCGGGCCGCGAGCGCTCCAGCAGGCCGGTCAGGTCCCGGTGCACCTGCACCCCCGGCCAGTCGGCGCCCGCGCGGGACGCCCGCTCCGGGTTGCCCGTGACGACGTCGGTGACCCGGCCGCCGGCCCGCCGCAGCAGGTCTCCGTGGAAGTCCCGCCCGGCCATGCCGTATCCGACCAGTCCGGCGGTGAGCACTCGTCCTGCACCCTGTTCGGTCATGCGGTCACGATAGTCCCTCCGTGCCGTGCCGTGCCGTGCCGTGCCGCTACGCCTCGTCGGTGCCCGCGATCTCGTCGTCGACGAAGCGGGGCGCCGCCGCGACGCCGCCGGCGACGACGAGGAGCACCGCAGTGGCCATCAGCAGCAGCAGGGGGGCGGTCCAGCTGCCGGTGGCCTCGTGCAGGGCACCGACGGCGAAGGGCCCGGCCGCCGCGAGCAGATAGCCCACCGGCTGGGTGAACCCGGACAGCTGCGCGGTGATCCGGGGGTCCCGGGAACGGGCCGTGAGCAGGGCCAGTGCGGTGGGGAACGCGAAGCCGCCCACCCCCAGCAGCAGGGCCCAGGCCCAGGGGGCGGTGGCGGGCGCCAGGAGCAGCCCGAGGTAGCCGGCGACCATGCAGGCGCCCAGGCCCACGATCCACCGCCGCAGGTGCGGTGAGCGGGCCACGAGGACGGGCATCAGGAGCCCGCCCGGAATGCCCATGGCGGCGATGAGGGCGGCCATCAGTCCCGCCCGGGCCTGGTCCAGGCCGCCGTCGCGGTAGATCTGGGCCACCCAGCCGAACTGGACGTAGGCGTGCATCGATTGGATGCCGAAGTAGACGCACAGCGCCACGGCGGTGCGGGAGCGCAGGATCGAGGTGGTGCGCCCGGCGCGCAGGGCGCTGCCCGGGGCCGTGGCGGGCTCCCGCCGGTCGCGGACGGTGACCAGGACCCACGGGACCACGGCGGCCAGGGCCACGAGGCCCCACAGGCCCAGCGCGGCCCGCCACCCGTCGGGTCCGCGTGCGGCCAGCGGCCCGGCGGCCAGCAGCGGCAGCGTGGCGCCGACGGCCAGGCCGGTCGTGTAGAGGGAGTTCAGCGCCGCCGTGCGCCGGCCCCCGTGGCGCTTGATGAAGGCCGGCACCAGGATGTTGCCGACGGCCATGCCGGCGAAGCCCAGCACGGTCAGGGCCAGGAACACCGGCACCGACCCGGTGACCGACCGGGCCACCAGCCCGACGGCGACCAGGACGAGACCGGCGGTGACGGCACCGCTGATCCCGGTCCTGCGCGACAGCGCGGCCGCGCACGCCCCCGCGGCGGCGAACGTGAGCCCGGGCAGGGCGGTCAGCACCCCGGCCATCGTGGGGCTCAGCCCCAGTCCCTGCTGCACCTCCGCGAGGACGGGTCCCACGGAGGTGGCCCCGGGGCGGAGGTTGACCGCCACGACCAGCACCGCGAGCACCACCAGCCACCCCGGCACGCGGGGCGAGGAGGGGGAGCGGTCAGGGGACGGGGTGGACGGGCGCACCGGCCCGTTCTATCACGGGTCGGGCCCGGTCCCAGGACGGGAGAGCGAGCGCGGAGCCTCCCGGGCGGTGTCCCGCAGCGTCAGGGCGGCGTCGACCAGGGCGGCGTGGGTGAGGGCCTGCGGGAAGTTGCCCAGGTGCTCCCCGGTGGCCGGGTCCATCTCCTCCCCGTAGAGGCCCAGGACGGTGGAGCGCTTGAGCAGCTCCTCGAACAGCGCCACGGCCTCGGGGCGGCGACCAGTGGCCGCCAGGGCCTGGACGAGCCAGAACGAGCACGGCAGGAACGCTCCTTCCCCGCCGGGCAACCCGTCCCGGCCCGGCGGATAGCGGTGGAGCAGCGGGCCCCCGGCGGACAGCTCGGTCCGGACGGCGTCCACGGTGGCGCGCACCCGCGCCGACCCGGGGGGTTCGAACCCGAGCACGGGCAGGACCAGCAGCGCGGCGTCGAGATCGGCGGAACCGTAGGCGCGGGTGTAGCAGCCCCGGTCCGGGGAGAAGCCGGTGGTGCGGATCTGCTCGGCCAGGTCACGGCGGGCCACCGACCAGCGGCGGCGCTGCTGCTCGCCCAGCCGGTGGGTCCTTCCCAGGCGCAGGGCCCGGTCCAGGGCCAGCCAGCCCATGAGCTTGGAGTGGACGTGGTGCGCGGCGTCGTCGCGGATCTCCCAGATCCCGGCGTCGGGTTCGGGCCATCGGGCGGCGACGGTGTCGGCGAAGGCCCGCATCGCCCGCCAGGTCTCGGAGTTCAGCCGGTGCCCGGCCCGCTCGTAGGCCCAGGCGGCGTCCAGGACCCACCCGTAGCCGTCGAGCTGGTGCTGGCCGGCCGCGGCGTTGCCGGTGCGCACCGGAATGCTGCCGGCGTAGCCGGGCCATGCGGTGAGCGTCCGTTCGACGGGGACCCGGCACCCGGTCAGGGTGAGCAGCGCCGGCAGCCGGGGACGGTCCAGGCGGCTGGCGTGCAGCAGCCAGCCGAGGAACCGCTCGGCCTCGAGCGGCTTGCCGCAGCGCAGGAAGGTGCGCACCCCGATGCCGGCGTCACGGGGCCAGGTGTAGCGGTAGTCCCAGTTGCGGATCCCCCCGGGATTCTCGGGCAGGGAGGTGGTGGGGGCCGCCACCGGGGCCCCGGAGGGCGAGTAGGTCAGCAGCCGCAGGGTGAGCAGGCTGCGCACCACGGCGTGCCGGTACGGCAGGTCCTCGCGGATCCCGCCGGCCCAGCGCTCCCAGCGGGCCTCGTCGGCCTCCACCAGGTCCCAGGCGCCGGCGGGATCGAGGTGCACCAGGGGTTCGCCGTGGGCGGCGGCCAGCACGAGGGTGACCGGGCGCCCGGGCTCGACGGTGATCACGGTCGGGACCGCCGGGGTGATCTGCAGGGGCGGGTCGCTGTCCAGGGACAGGGCCAGGCGGCCGAAGTCGCAGACCAGCCCCGGTCCGCGGCGGGTGCGGGGACGGAGGTGGTGCTCGCCCAGACGGGGATCGAAGTCGATCACCGCGGTGACCGGGGCGCCCTCGGCGGAGAGCCGCCGCACCAGGAGCATGGCCGGCAGCAGCTGTCCGCCGACCTCGGCGACCACGGCCTCGGTGAGCACCAGGCGTCCGGATCCCGTGGCCCAGGTCGTCTCGAGGGTCGCGGTGTCTCCCCGGTAGCGCCGGGCCGGGGGAGCGGCAGGCGGCGGCGGGCCCATCCGGAAGCGCCCGGCACCGGGTCCGCCGACCAGGGAGGCGAACACCGGGGTGCCGTCGAAGCCGGGCAGGCAGCACCAGTCGATCGTCCCGTCACCGGCCACGAGCACGGCCGTGCGGGTGCCGCCCAGCAGACCGTGGTCGCCGATGGGCGGCGTCGCCGGGGTGGGGCCGCCCATGTCGTCGTCCCCCGACCCGCGAGGCACCGGGCGGCCGCTCACCGGGGCTCCAGCAGCACGCCCAGCATGATCCCGTAGCACAGGTGGGCGGTCATGGTCACCACCGGCGTCTGGAATCCGTAGTTGAGCCCCAGCAGCCCCGGGGGCTCCAGCCCCGCCCGGCTGGCCGGACCGGCGCGGTAAGAAGCCATCCGGGGGTGCACCCCGGGCAGCAGCGGCAGGATCAGGCCCAGGGCCACCGCTCCGTGGAGCAGCCCCAGCAGTGCTCCCGACCACCAGGTGGCCCGGTCCAGCAGAGCGAACGTGCCCGCGTAGCCCAGGGCGAAGCCCTGACCGGCGACCAGGTGCAGGAACCCCCCGACCACCCGGGCCCGGTCGGGGTCGCCGGTCACCAGCGTGCCCAGCACCAGGGGCAGGTCGAGGCGGGTGAAGCCGGCCATCTGCGCGGCGATCAGCACCACGGTCAGCGCGCTGGTGGCCAGCAGGCCGAACAGCGCCCACCCCGACCAGTCCATCTCCCCACCCCTGCCTCCGCGCGGATCGGCCCGGCGCTCAGCCCGTGCGGGTGCTGCCACCGTGCCGCCGAGGTTCCCATCCTCCCGTGGAACGGGACGGTCTGCCAGGCCCTCGCGGGCCGGCCGCTCCCGTGACGCGACCGGCCGGCCCGTTCCCGCCGGCTGGTGGACGGGCAACGACTCAGGCCCCGGGCGCATCGTGCGCCGGGGCCTGAGTCGTGTCCGCCGTCAGTGGTCCGCGGGGCTCAGCCCTCGCAGTCGGTGCAGTAGCTGGCCCCGTTCTTCTGGTGGGCGAGCTGGGAGCGGTGGCGGACCAGGAAGCAGGAGGCACAGGTGAACTCGTCGACCTGCTCCGGGATGACGGCCACGGTGAGCTCTTCGTGGGAGAGGTCGGCGCCGGGCAGGTCGATGCCCTCGGCCGTGTCGAAGTCCTCGGCGTCGATGACCGCGGTCTGGGTGGTGGCGCTGCGCTGGACCTGGATCGCCTCCAGGGACTCGTTGGCCGGCTCGTCCTCGGGTCGGGTGCGCGGGGCGTCGTAATCGGTGGCCATGATGTGGTGCGTCCTCCTGGAACGGGGTGTTGCTGTGCAGAGGGTGCCCTGCACGGAAGGACCAGAGTGTACCCCTATGACATGGGGAACTGTCGAGTCCCCCGTTGACGGGCGGGTCCACGGCGGTGCGACGGGTGTTCCCCGGGCGGGCTCAGCTGGCGCTCTCCAGGTGCGCGAGGCGCAGCCAGCGGTGCATGAGCCGGCGGAATGCCACGGCGGCGCCGTGGGTGTCCCGGGAGGCCAGCAGCTCCACGGCGTCCGAGAAGTCCTGCGGGCTCTCGTCCGGCTGGAACGGGTCCGCGAGCGAGCCGTAGTGCAGGACCACGAGGGAGTTGGCGGAGAACGCCCCGAGCCACCGGCCCAGGTGCGTGAGGTCCTCGGCGAGGTCCTCCAGGTCCTCCCCGCCCGCGTCCTCCACGACCTGCGCGGCGCGCACCACCCGGCGGGTCGCGAGGTCCACCGGCACCGCGCACCGGTGCACACGGTTGCCGTGGTGGAAGCTCTCGGTGTGGTCCGGGGCGGTGAAGAGCGAGAACCACGCCATGGGCACCGTGAACGCCGACTGGCGGGCGTGGACGGGCACGAAGTGCTCCCGGCTCACGCGCTCGCCCGCGGCCCGGACGGCGTCCTCGGGGATGAGCAGGTTGGGCAGGGGCTGGCCGCCCTCCTCCTCGGCGAGCGCCACGAGCCGCAGCGAGCGCCGCAGCCGCTGCGGGGGGTGGTAGACGGGGAAGTCGCCGACCCCCGCCGCGAGCATGTCCCGGCCCCGGGGCGCGGCGGAGAACGGCAGGGTCCACAGGGGCTCCACGGCCGGGGGCAGCGGCTCCTGGCCCGGCTCGGCCAGGCGGGCGAGCTGCTCGGTCAGCTCGTTGACCCCTGCCTCCTCGGGTGACAGCGCCCGGGGCACCAGCGGGGCGTACACGGCGTCGAGCTCCTCGGCGGGCACGTACACCCGCAGGGCGAACTGGTGGGGGATCCCGGTGGCCGAGCGGAACGTCCGGCCGACCTGCAGCAGCTGGGCCACGGCCGCTCAGGCGATCTCGACGACGACGGGGGCGTGGTCCGAGGCGCCCTTGCCCTTGCGCTCCTCGCGGTCGATCGAGGCGTCCGTGACGCGCTCGGCCAGGGCGGGGGAGTAGAGCTGGAAGTCGATGCGCATGCCCTCCTTCTTCGGGAAGCGCAGCCCCTTGTAGTCCCAGTACGTGTAGACGCCCGGGCCGGGGTGCCGGGGCCGGACCACGTCCTGGTAGCCGGCCTCGTCGAGGAAGGCGCGGAAGGCGGCGCGCTCGGGCGCGCTGACGTGGGTCAGACCGTTGTCGAGGAAGAACTGCAGGTCCCACACGTCCTCGTCCTGCGGGGCCACGTTCCAGTCGCCCACCAGGGCGACCTGCGCCTGCGGGTCGGCGTCGACCCACTGCTTGGCGTGGTCCTTGAGCACGCGCAGCCACTCCAGCTTGTAGGGCATGTGCGGGTCCTCGAGGCCGCGGCCGTTGGGGACGTAGAGGGACCAGACGCGCACGCCGTCGCACGTGGCCCCGATCGCCCGCGCCTCCTGCACGGGCTCCTGGCCGGGCTTGCCGAAGGCGGGCTGGTCCGGGAAGGTGCGCTCGACGTCCTCGAGGCCCACGCGGGAGGCGATCGCCACGCCGTTCCACTGGCTGAGGCCGAAGTGGGCGACGTCGTAGCCCATGAACTCGAAGAGCTCCCAGGGGAAGTTGTCGTCCTTCGCCTTGGTCTCCTGCATGGCCAGGACGTCCACGTCCGAGCGCTGCAACCACGCCTCCACGCGGTCGGCGCGGGCGCGGACGGAGTTCACGTTCCAGGTGGCGATCCTCATGGGACCCACGTTACCGGCTGGCCCGGACGCCCCCGGCACGGGGGTGCGCCGCGCCGGGGGACCAGGGGTTTCCCGGCGAAGCCTTCCCGTGGAGATTGCACATGCTAATTTCCAGCTGGCCCGTGCCCCCGGCGGCGCCGCCCCCAGCAGGGAGAGACCCCCATGAACCTCGCACGGACCGCGCTCGTCGTGTCCACCACCTTCGCCCTCCTCCTCGGCGGCGTACCGGCGGCGCTCGCCGCGCCGGCTCCTCCGGCCGATCCGCTCGAGCTGTCCGAGCTGTCCGAGCGGTCCGAGCGGTCCGAGCCGTCCGGCACCGCCGGCGCGCCCGCCCTCAGCCTGCACGGGGGCTCGGGCACCGACGCCGCCCCGGCCGGCGCTCCGGCGCCCGCCCCGACGGCCACGGAGGTCCCGGCCGCCGGTGCCCCGCCCGCGGGCGGTCTGGCCGGGGCGGCGTCGGCCGGCGCCCACCCGACCACGGTCCAGCACATCACCGAGGCCTTCAAGATCGTCAACGACCACCGCAGCCAGGCGAGGCGCGCCCCGCTGGTCTACAACACCGCGCTGTCCCGCAACGCCCAGCAGTGGGCCGAGACCATGGCCGGGGCCCGGAAGGAGTCCCGGAACCCGGACCCCTGGACGGGTGCCCCCGCCGGCGGCGTCCGGATGGACCAGTACTACGGGAAGGGCGTCTTCACCGGCGCCTTCGAGGGCGCCGACGCGGTCGAGGCACTCACGCACTACCTGCTGGACTTCTTTCCCCGCAACGGCACCGACCAGTTCGCCCGGGACCTGACCCACCTCGGGATCGGGGTCAGCCACGTCGTCACGTCGGGCCCGGGCGGTCCCGGGTGGGAGACCTACCTGACGATCTACTACTACGCCTATCCGGCCGGGCAGGCCGTGCCCGGGACGTTCGCCAGCCCGGCGCAGGGGTTCGTGCCCCCGGTGGCCGCGCCGACCTACGCCGTCCGGGGGGCGATCGGCACCAAGTACCAGCGCCTGGGCGGGTCCGCCGTGCTCGGCGAGCCCACCATGAACGAGCGCGGCGGCCTCCCGGAGGGCGGTGTCTACCAGCAGTTCCGGAAGGGCACCCGCACCACCACCATCTACTGGGCCCCCGGCCACGGGGCGATGGCCGTGAAAAACCACGGGTCCATCGGCGGCCGGTGGGTCGCGGCCGGCCGGGAGCACAACTTCGGCCTGCCCGTCACGGACGAGCGCCCGGTCACCGGTGGCGCGTACCAGGTCTTCCGCCGCGACGGGCGCTCCACCATGGTCATGTGGAGCCCCGGCACGGGCTCCCGCGCGATCAAGCAGTACGGGGCCGTCGGGCGGGCGTGGAAGGCTGCCGGCTCCGAGCGCGGCTGGGGCTTCCCCGTCACCGACGAGTACCGCTACGGCGCCGAGGCGCGCCAGCGCTTCTCGAAGGGCTACACCGCCCACTACGCCGCCGGACGGACCTGGGCCACCCGCTGAGGGGTCCCCGACGACGACGGAGCC
>NZ_BAAGPL010000019.1:431062-503614 GCF_054784195.1 Kocuria himachalensis | reverse complement strand
GGCTCCGTCGTGCTGCCGGTGCTCGGAGCGTCAGTCCCGCCACCAGTCGTCGAGGATCGTGGCGGGGGTCGTGCGCTTGTGCCGGGTGATGCGCCAGCGGTGCTCGATCTGCTCCGCCACCGCGTCGTCGACCTCCCGGCCCTCGAGGTAGTCGTCGATGTCGTCGTAGGACAGCCCGAGCTCCGCCTCGTCGGTCTGGCCCGGGGCGTCCTCGAGCAGGTCGGCGGTCGGAGCCTTCGCCCACAGCCGCTCCTCGGCACCGAGGGTCTTCGCGAGGAGACGGTTCTGCCGCTTGTCGAGCCCGAACAGCGGCAGGACGTCCGCCCCGCCGTCGCCGTACTTGGTGAAGAACCCGGTCACGGACTCGGCGCCGTGGTCGGTGCCGATCACGAGGTAGTTGTGCTCCCCGGCGATCGCGTACTGGGCGATCATCCGCATGCGGGCCTTGATGTTGCCCTTGTTGAAGTCGGAGAGCTCCCGTTCCGTGGTGCCCTCGAAGCCGTGCTCGAAGCCGTCCACCGCCGGGGCGATGTCGTAGGTGATGGTGCGGTCGGCGGCGACGAAGCGCAGGGCCGCCTGGGCGTCCTCCTCGTCGTGCTGCTTCCGGTGGGGCAGGCGCACGCCCACGAACTCCGCCTCGCCGCCCTCGGCGCGCAGCCTCTCGACCGCCAACTGGGCGAGCCGGCCGGCGAGCGTGGAGTCGAGGCCCCCGCTGATGCCGAGCACGAAACCCTTCGTGCCGCTGGCCCGCAGGTAGTCGCAGAGGAAGCCGACGCGCGCCTCGATCTCCTGCTCGGGGTCGATCTCGGGCTTCACGCCCATCTCTTCGATGATTGCTGCCTGCAGTGTCCGCATGGGCCCATGCTAGTGCGGGCCGCTCCCGGGAGGGCAAGGGAACACGGCCGGGAGACGGCGGGGCCGTTGCGTAGGATGCGGGCCATGCCCCCGCACCGCCCCACCGCACCCGAGAGCACCGAGACCCGACCGACCGAGCGAACCAGGAGCGCAGCATGAGCGAGCAGCACGGGACCGACCACCGGAACACCCCCGGGAGCACCCCGGAGGACAGCCTGCAGGACAGCCCGGGGAACACCTCCGGGAGCACGTACGAGAACATCCTGGTCGAGACCCGCGGGAGGGTCGGGGTCATCACCCTGAACCGGCCCAAGGCGCTGAACGCCCTCGACGCCGCGACCCTGCGGGAGGTCGTCGCCGCGTCCGCCGCCCTGGACGCCGACCCCGGGATCGGGGCCATCGTCCTCACGGGCTCGGAGAAGGCCTTCGCCGCGGGCGCCGACATCAAGGAGATGGCGGGGCGCAGCGCCCCGGAGATGTACCTCGCGGACTGGTTCGCGGGCTGGGACGCCTTCACCCGGGTGCGCACGCCGGTGGTCGCCGCGGTCTCGGGCTACGCCCTCGGCGGGGGGTGCGAGCTCGCGATGATGTGCGACCTCCTGATCGCCGCGGACACGGCCCGCTTCGGGCAGCCGGAGATCAACCTCGGGGTGATCCCCGGGATGGGCGGCTCCCAGCGCCTGGCCCGCGCGGTGGGCAAGGCCAAGGCCATGGACATGGTCCTCACCGGCCGGCACATCGACGCCGCGGAGGCGGAGCGGGCGGGCCTCGTCTCCCGCGTCGTGCCCGCCGCGGACCTGCTGCAGGAGGCCCTGGACGTCGCCGGGACCATCGCGGCGAAGTCCCTGCCCTCGGTCCTCGCGGCCAAGGAGGCCGTGGACACGGCGTTCGAGACCACTCTCGCGCAGGGGGTGCACCTCGAGCGCCGGCTCTTCCACGCCCTGTTCGCCACCGAGGACCAGAAGGAGGGCATGGCGGCGTTCGCGGAGAAGCGCGAGCCGCGGTTCACCCACCGCTGAGTCCCCGCCGCCGGGTGCTGCCCGGCCGTGGGGGTTAACGTGGTGCCATGCCGAAACCCTCGATCGACGCGTCCGCCTGGCAGGTCCGCGAGTCCGCCCTCGACCCCGGTGCGCACGGCGCCCTGGAGTCCGTCTTCGCCCTGTCCAACGGGTACATCGGCGTCCGCGGCACCCTGGACGAGGCGCAGCCCAGCGTCTCCCGCGGCACCTTCCTGGCAGGGGTCTACGAGTACCACCCGCTGTCCTACCCCGAGGGCGGCTACGGGCACCCCGAGCACGGGCAGGCCATCATCGGCGTGGCCGACGGCAGCACCGTGCACCTGCAGGTCGACGGCGTCCCCCTGGACGTGCGGGAGTCCCCTCCGGAGCGGCACGAGCGGGTGCTCGACCTGCGCGCGGGCACGCTGCGCCGCGAGACGGAGTGGCTCACCCCGCGGGGAGCCCGGATGCGCCTGACGTCCACCCGGCTCGTCTCGCTGGTGCAGCGCCCGGTGACGGCGATCCACTACGTCGTCGAGGCGGTCGACCACCCCGTCCAGGTGGTGCTCCGGTCCGGTCTCGTGGTCAACGGCACCCCGCCGCACGTGGAGAACTCGGACCCGCGCGTGGGCGCCGCCCTGGAGAAGCCGTTCCGCCCCGAGATCCACCACTGCCACGACACGGGCGGGGTCCTGGTCCACCGCACCGCCCAGAGCCGCATCGGGGTCGCGGCGGCCGTCGAGCACGACGTCGGCCTGCCGGCCGGCGGCGCCGTCAGCACGCAGTGCGACGAGGACCACGTGGTGACGACCGTCGTCGCCGACGTCGGACCCGGTGAGAGCGTGCGCTTCGTGAAGTACCTGTGCCACTCCTCGGCCGCGGACGACCCCGCCGACGACCTCCGCGGCCAGGTGCTCGCCGCGATGGCCGGGGCCCGGCGGCGCGGCTGGGACGGGCTGCTCGCCGACCAGCGCGCGGAGCTGGACGAGTACTGGGGCGGCGCCGACGTGGAGATCGACAGCGACCCCGAGCTGCAGCTGGCGATCCGCTTCGACCTGTTCCAGCTCCTGCAGGCGGCGGCGTGCGTCAGCCGCGCCCCGGTCGGGGCGAAGGGGCTGACCGGCGGCGGGTACAGCGGGCACACCTTCTGGGACGTCGAGGGCTTCGTGCTGCCGGCCCTGGCGCTGCTGCGCCCCCGCGACGCCGCCCGGCTCCTGCAGTGGCGCTCCTCGACCCTGGACCTGGCGCGGGAGCGGGCGCAGGTCCTGGACCTGCGCGGCGCCTCCTTCCCGTGGCGCACCATCGACGGGCACGAGACGTCGGCGTACTGGCCGGCCAGCACCGCGGCCATGCACGTCAACGCCGACATCGCGCGCGCCTTCTGCTGGTGGGCCGACGTGACCGGCGAGGACCTCACCGCGGTCGGCGGGGTCGACGTCCTCGTGGAGACGGCGCGCGTGTGGGCGGCCATGGTGCACGAGGACCACGAGGGCAGCATCCACCTGCTCGGGATGACCGGGCCGGACGAGTACACCGGCGTGGTGGACGACAACGTGTTCACCAACCTCATGGCCCGGCGCAACCTCCGGGCGGCCGCCGACGCGTGCGAGGAGCACCCCGAGCACGTGGGACGGCTCTCCGTGACGGCGGACGAGCTCCAGCGGTGGCGGGCGCTGGCGGACGCGATCCACGTCCCCTACGACGCCGTGCGCGGCGTGCACCCTTCCAACGAGGGGTTCACGACCTACCGCGAGTGGGACTTCGGGGCCAAGCGCGACGGCTACCCCGTGGAGGAGAACTTCCACTACGCGAAGATCTACCGCCGCCAGGTCGTCAAGCAGGCGGACCTGGTCCTCGCCCTGTGGTGGTGCGCCGAGGCGTTCACCCCCGAGCAGACCGCCCGGGACCTCGACTACTACGAGCGGCGCACCGTCCGCGACTCGTCCCTGTCGGCCTGCGTCCAGGCCGTGGTCTGCGCCCGCGTGGGCCACCTGGACCTCGCCCTCGAGCACCTGCGCGAGTCCGCCCTCGTGGACCTGAGGGACATCCAGCAGGACGCCGAGCAGGGCCTGCACCTGGCCTCCGCCGCCGGGTCGTGGCTGGCCGTGGTCTGCGGGTTCGGCGGGCTGGACCCGGACGGGGACGAGCTGCGCCTGGCCCCCCGGCTCCCGGAGCGGCTGCACCGGATCGCCTTCCGCCTCCGGTGGCGCGGCCACCGGATCGGTGTGGAGATCATCCGCTCGGGCACGACGGTGCGGCTCCTGGACGGGGCCGCCGGCGAGGTGGCGCTGCGGATCGACGACGAGCCCCTGACCGTCACGGCCGACCGCCCCGCGACCGCCCCGCTGCACACGCCCCACCCGCCCACCCCCGCACCGCGCCAGCCCCCGGGCCGCGACCCGCGCGCCCCCAGCACCCCATGACGCCGTCCGCGCCCCTCGAGGTGCTCACCCGCGTCTGGGGCTACGACGCCTTCCGCGGTCAGCAGGCCGAGATCATCGAGGCGGTCACCCGCGGCGACGACGCGCTCGTGCTCATGCCCACCGGCGGCGGCAAGAGCCTCTGCTACCAGATCCCCGCGCTCGTCCGGGAGGGCACCGGCGTCGTCATCAGCCCGCTCATCGCGCTCATGCACGACCAGGTCGACGCCCTCGAGCAGGTCGGGGTGCGCGCCGCGTACCTCAACTCCACCCAGACGGCCGAGGAGCGCCGCGCCGTCGAGAGCCGTCTGCTGGCCGGCGAGCTCGACCTGCTCTACCTGGCTCCCGAGCGCCTGCCGGTGGCGGCCGACCTGCTCGACCGCGCCCGCATCGCGCTCTTCGCCGTCGACGAGGCGCACTGCGTGGCCCAGTGGGGCCACGACTTCCGCCCCGACTACCTCGGGCTGACGATCCTCCACGACCGCTGGCCCGGGGTCCCGCGCATCGCGCTGACCGCCACCGCGACCGCGGAGACGCGCGAGGAGATCGTCCGCAACCTCCGCCTGGACGACGCCCGCGTCTTCGTCTCCAGCTTCGACCGGCCCAACATCCAGTACCGTGTCGGGCCCAAGAAGGACGCCCGCCGGCAGCTGCTGCAGCTCATCCGGACCGAGCACGACGGCGAGGCCGGCATCGTCTACTGCCTCAGCCGCGCCTCGGTCGAGCGCACGGCCGAGTGGCTGGCCGGCCAGGGCGTCACCGCGCTGCCGTACCACGCCGGCCTGCCCGCCGAGCTGCGCTCGCAGCACCAGACCCGCTTCCTGCGCGAGGACGGCGTCGTCATGGTCGCGACCATCGCCTTCGGCATGGGGATCGACAAGCCCGACGTGCGCTTCGTCGCCCACCTCGACCTGCCCAAGAGCGTCGAGGGCTACTACCAGGAGACCGGACGCGCCGGGCGGGACGGGCTGCCGTCGACGGCGTGGCTGGCCTACGGGCTGCAGGACGTCGTCCAGCAGCGGCGGATGATCGACGACGGGGAGGGGGACCGGCAGCGCAAGCGCGCCCAGACGCTCCACCTGGACGCGATGCTCGCGCTGTGCGAGACGGTGCAGTGCCGCCGTCAGCAGCTGCTGCGCTACTTCGGCGAGGCGAGCGAGGCGTGCGGCAACTGCGACAACTGCCTCAGCCCGCCCGAGGCCTTCGACGGCACGGTCCCGGCGCAGAAGCTCATGTCCACGATCGTGCGGCTGCAGCGGGAACGGGGCCAGCAGTTCGGCGCCGGGCACCTGGTGGACATCCTGCTCGGCCGGGAGACCGAGCGGGTGGTGCGGATGCGCCACACCGAGCTCACCACGTTCGGCATCGGCACCGAGCTGAGCGACCAGGAGTGGCGCGGCGTGGTGCGCCAGCTGCTGGCCCAGGGCCTGCTCCAGGTGCAGGGCGAGTACGGCGTCCTGGCGCTCACCGACGCGGCCGGGGAGGTGCTGCGCGGGCGGAAGGAGGTGCGCCTGCGCCGCGAGCCCGAGCGGGTCAAGGCCGTCCGCTCGCCGAGGACCGCCGCAGCACCGCCGGTCCTCGACCAGCCCCAGCAGGAGCTCTTCCAGCAGCTGCGGGCCTGGCGCTCCACCGTGGCGAAGGAGCAGGGCGTGCCGGCGTACGTGGTCTTCAACGACGCGACCCTCGCCGCGATCGCGCAGGCCCGGCCGAGCTCGCTGAGCGAGCTGCGGGGCATCTCCGGGGTCGGCGACGCCAAGCTCGAGCGCTACGGCGAGGCCGTCCGCCAGGTCGTCGCCGACGCCTGAGGTGCCGCACCTGCGTCCCGCATGACGGGTGAATGACCGCAGACGCGGATACCATGGCGCCATGACCGAGATCAGGATCGCCGACGCCGCCCGGTTCCTCGGCGTCAGCGACGACACCGTCCGGCGCTGGATCGACCAGGGCACGCTGCGCAGCGCCCGGAGTGGGACCGGCCAGACCGTGGTGGACGGACTGGAGCTGGCCCGCCTGCTCAAGGAGCGCTCCGTCCGGCCCGAGGACCCCGCGCGCGTCGCCAGCTCGGCGCGCAACCGGTTCGTGGGACTGGTCACCGAGGTCGTCTCGGACACCGTGATGTCCCAGGTGGAGCTGCAGTGCGGCCCGCACCGGGTCGTCTCGCTCATGAGCACCGAGGCCGTCCGGGACCTGGGTCTGGAGCCCGGCCGCGTGGCCACGGCCGTCGTCAAGTCGACCAGCGTCGTCGTCGAGACCCCCGGGGAGTGAGGCAGCGGTGCACCGCAGGGCCTCCGCCGTCCTCCTCGCCGCCCTCGGACTCACCGTCACCGGGTGCGGGGCCGGCGACGCCCCCGCGACCGTCCTCGACGTCCACGCCGCCGCCTCCCTCACGGACACCTTCACCGGGCTCGCCGAGCAGTTCGAGGCGCAGCACCCGGGGGTCGAGGTGTCGCTGAGCTTCGCCGGCTCCTCCACCCTGGTCCAGCAGCTCGCGGAGGGCGCGCCCGCCGACGTCCTCGCCACCGCGGACGAGCGGAGCATGGCCGGGGCCGTGGACGCCGGGCTCGTCGCCGGCGAGCCCGAGGTCTTCGCGACCAACGTCCTGACCGTGGTCGTGCCCGCCGCCAATCCGGCGGGTGTCGGGACCTTCCGGGACCTGGCCGACCCGGGCGTGCAGGTCGTGGTGTGCGCGCCGCAGGTGCCGTGCGGTGCCGCCACCGAGCGGGTCGAGGAGGCCTCGGGCGTGCGGCTGAGCCCGGTGAGCGAGGAGGGCTCCGTGACGGACGTGCTCGGCAAGGTCGTCTCGGGCCAGGCGGACGCCGGCCTGGTCTACGCCACGGACGCGCGCTCGGCCGGGGAGGCGGTCGAGGTCGTCGGGATCCCCCGGGCGTCCCGGGCCGTCAACCGCCTGTCCGTCGCCGCGCTCGCGGACTCCGACGAGACGGAGCTGGCCCGGCAGTTCACCGAGCTCGTCGCCGGCGACCGCGGCCGGGAGGTCTTGGCCGGGGCGGGGTTCGGGGCGCCGTGACCCGGCGTCGTCCCCGCGGCTTCAGCACCGTCCCGGGCTGGGTGTGGGTCCCGGCGGCCCTGGGCGCCCTGGTGGTGGTCCTGCCGGTCCTCGGGATGCTCGCCCGGGTGGACGGGGGCGGCTTTCTCGGCCTCATCACCTCGGAGGCCTCCCGCACCGCCCTGTGGCTGAGCCTGCGCACCGCGGCCGTCTCCACCGCGCTGTGCGTGCTGCTGGGCACCCCCATGGCCCTGGTGCTGGCCCGCGCGCGGCTGCCCGGCGCACGGCTGCTGCGGGCGCTGGTGCTGCTGCCGCTGGTGCTGCCGCCCGTGGTCGGGGGGATCGCCCTGCTCCACACCTTCGGGCGCTACGGGCTCGTCGGGCGCCACCTCGAGCTGGCGGGGATCAGCATCGCCTTCACCACCGTGGCCGTGGTGCTCGCCCAGACGTTCGTGGCGCTCCCGTTCCTCGTGGTGGGCCTCGAAGGGGCGCTGCGCAGCGCGTCGGCGGGCTACGAGGAGGTCGCGGCCACGCTCGGGGCCCGGCCCACCACCGTGCTGCGACGCGTCACCCTCCCCCTGGTCCTGCCGGGGCTCGCGTCCGGCGCGGTGCTCTCCTTCGCCCGCTGCCTGGGCGAGTTCGGGGCCACCCTGACCTTCGCGGGCAGCCTGCAGGGGACCACCCGGACCCTGCCCCTGGAGATCTACCTGCTGCGGGAGACGGACCCGGACGCCGCCGTCGCCCTCTCGCTCGTGCTCGTGGTCGTGGCGGTGCTCGTCGTGGGTCTCACCGCCCCCGTGCGCCGGGCCGGGGGCCGGCGATGACGGAGGGGCTGTCCGTGACCGCCCGGCTGGCCGCCCGGGACGTGTCCCTCTCGCTGACCGTCCCCCCGGGGGCCACCGTGGCGGTGACCGGCCACAACGGCGCGGGGAAGTCCACCCTGTTCGCCGTCCTCGCCGGCCTGCTCGTCCCGGACACCGGCCGGTGCACCCTCGACGGGGCCGTGCTCTTCGACCTCGACGACGCCGGGCGCGGGAGCTGGCTGCCCCCGCACGAGCGCGGCATCGCTCTCATGGCGCAGGAGCCGCTGCTGTTCCCGCACCTGAGCGTGCTCGAGAACGTGGCCTTCGGCCCGCGCAGCCGCGGGGCGGGCCGCGCCCGGTCGCGGGCCGCCGCCCGGCACTGGCTGGCCGAGGTGGGGGCCGAGCAGTTCGCCGACCGCCGGCCGGCCCAGCTCTCCGGCGGCCAGGCGCAGCGCGTGGCGATCGCCCGGGCCCTGGCGGCCGAGCCGCAGCTGCTGCTGCTGGACGAGCCGTTCTCCGCCCTGGACGCGGCCGCCCGGCCCCTCGTCCACGAGCTGCTCGTCCGGGTGCTGGCGGGGCGGACCGCCCTGGTCATCAGTCACGACGCCGGGGACGCCGCCGCCCTGGCCGAGCGGGTCGTGGTGCTCGAGCACGGCCGGGTCGCGGCGGGCTGAACGCCGTGCGGGGCGCTCCGGCGCCGCCCGGGTCCGCGCAGTACCATCGGGACTACCACCGTTCGTCGTATGACCCGGCTCACACGACCCACCCCGTCGTGTCGGGCCGACGAGAGGACCACCCATGACTCCCGTCCTGCCCGGAGAATCCCCGTCCGTGGAGCGCCGCTCCGGCATCCCCTTCCCGGACGCCGACCTCTTCTGCTTCGCCGCCCTCCTCCCGCCGCCCGAGCGCGCGCGACTGGCCGGCCTGCACGCGTTCCTCCAGGAAGAGGTCCGCCCCGTGGTCACGCCCTACTGGAACCGCGAGGAGTTCCCGGCCCACCTGCTCCCGGCGCTGGCCGACCACGGGCTCGGGGAGCTCGAGCTCTCCGGGGCCAGCCGGCTGTTCCGGGGGCTGGCCTACGCCGAGGTCGCCCGGGCCGACGTGTCGCTGAGCGCCCTCGTCGGAATCCACAACGAGCTCATCGTCGACCTGATCGACGCCCTGGGCTCGGCGGAGCAGAAGGCCCGCTGGCTGCCGGACCTGCGCCGCTTCCGGGCCCTCGGCGCCTTCGCCCTCACCGAGCCCGAGCACGGCTCCGACATCGCCGGCGGCCTGGCCACCACCGCGACCCGGGACGGCGGCGAGTGGGTGCTCACCGGGACCAAGCGCTGGATCGGCGCCGGCACGATCGCCGACGTCGCGATCGTCTGGGCCCGGGACACCGCCGACGGGCACGTCAAGGGCTTCCTCGTGGAGACGGACCGCCCGGGGTGGACCGCCACCAAGATCGAGCACAAGATCGGCCTGCGGATCATGCAGAACGCCGACATCGTCCTGGACGAGGTCCGGGTCCCCGCCGCCAACGCCCTGCCCGGGGCGCAGAGCTTCACGGCCGCCAACGAGATGCTGCGCAACTCCCGCGCCTGGGTGGGCTGGCAGGGCGCCGGGGTCCAGCTCGCGATCTTCGACGTCGCCCGCGACTACGCCCTGGCCCGGCGGCAGTTCGGCCGCCCGCTCGCGAAGTTCCAGCTGGTGCAGGAGCCGCTGTCCCGGATCCTCGGCAACGCGACGGCCGCTCTGGGCCTCATGACCCAGATCGCCCGGCTGCAGGAGGACGGGGGCTTCGACATGCCCCACGCCGCCCTGGCCAAGGCCACCACCACGTCCCTGGCCCGGGAGTCCGCGGCCCTGGGCCGCAGCCTGCTCGGCGGCAACGGCGTGGTCACCGACCACGAGATGGCCAAGCTCTTCAACGACGTCGAGATCCTCTACACCTACGAGGGCACCTACGAGATCAACGCCCTCATCGTGGGCCGCGCCGTCACGGGCGTCTCCGCGTTCGTCTGAGCCGGGCCCACCGCCCGGCACCTCCCGCAGTCCCCCCAACAGCTCCCCGGAAGGACCCCGCATGGACGTCACCGACACCTCCGCCCTCGTCACCGGCGCCGCCTCGGGCCTCGGCGCGGCCACCGCCGCGATGCTCGCCGGACGCGGCGTGCGGGTCTTCGCCGTGGACCTCCCGGCCGCCGTCGAGCAGGCCCCCGACGTCGCCGGCGTCACCTATGCGCCCGCCGACGTCACCGACCGGGAGCAGGTGGCCGCGGCCGTGGCGGCCGCGGCCGGCGCCGGGCCGCTGCGCACCGTGGTCAACTGCGCCGGCATCGGCCCGTCCGCCCGGGTGCTGGGCCGCGGCGGCGTGCACGACCTGGACCTGTTCGAGACCGTGCTGCGCATCAACCTCCTCGGCACCTTCACGGTCCTCGCCCTCGCCGCGGAGCGGATCGCGGCCACCGACCCCGTCGACGACGACGGCCAGCGCGGGCTGGTCGTCAACACGGCCTCCGTCGCCGCGTTCGAGGGGCAGGTGGGACAGGCGGCCTACGCGGCGTCGAAGGGCGGGGTGCACAGCCTGGGCCTCACCGCGGCCCGGGACCTCGCGAGCGCCGGCATCCGGGTGAACACCATCGCCCCCGGCGTGATCGAGACGCCCATGCTCGCGGCGGTGAGCGACGAGTTCCGGGCCGGGCTCGCCGCGGGGGTGCCGTTCCCGCGCCGGCTCGGCCGCCCCGGGGAGTTCGCCCAGCTCGTGGCGGCGTTCCTCGACAACGACTACCTCAACGGCACCACCGTCCGGATGGACGGGGCGCTGCGCATGGCACCCCGCTGAGAGCCCGCCCCATAGACTGGGACCCATGACCACCGACTTCTCGCCCGTCGACCTCGCGACGGCCCGCGACCGCCTCCGCCAGCTGATCATCGACCTCGCCGTGGTGCGGGGCAAGGTCACGCTCGCCAGCGGCATCGAGGCCGACTACTACGTGGACCTGCGCCGCGTGACCCTCCACCACGAGGCGTCCCGCTACGTGGGCCAGGTGATGCTGGCGCTGCTCGACGAGGCCGGGATCTCCTGCGCCGCCGTGGGCGGGCTGACCATGGGCGCGGACCCCGTGGGCCACGCGGTCATGCGCACGGCGGGGGACCAGGGCCGGGCCGTCGACACGTTCGTGGTCCGCAAGGCCCAGAAGAGCTACGGGATGGGCCGTCAGGTCGAGGGCCCCCCGGTGCAGGGCCGCGACGTCGTCGTGGTGGAGGACACCTCCACGACCGGCGGGTCCGCCCTCACCGCGGTGGAGGCCCTGCAGGCGGCCGGGGCCAACGTGGTGGCCGTGGCGATCATCGTGGACCGGCGGACCGGCGCCAAGGAGCGCATCGAGGAGACGGCGGGCGTGCCGTGCCTCTACGCCTTCACGAAGGACGAGCTCGGGCTTGACTGACCCCGCCGCCGAGACCGGCGCCCCGGCGCCCGCCCCCGCGGTGGGCGTCGGCCCCTGGGAGGGTCCGTGGCCCGAGGGCGAGCACTGGGACCCGGAGCTGCTCGAGCACGGGGACCGGCGCAACGTCGTGGACGCCTACCGGTACTGGACGATGGACGCGATCGTCGCCGACCTGGACGCCCGACGGCACGGGTTCCACGTGGCCGTCGAGAACTGGCAGCACGACCTGAACATCGGCTCCGTGGTGCGCACCGCCAACGCGTTCCTCGCCCGGGAGGTGCACATCGTGGGCCGGCGGCGCTGGAACCGCCGCGGAGCGATGGTCACCGACCGGTACCAGCACGTGCGCCACCACGCGAGCGTCGAGGAGTTCACGGCCTGGGCGGAGGCCGAGGGCCTGCCGGTGATCGGGATCGACAACTTCCCCGACTCGCAGCAGCTCGAGACCTATGACCTGCCCGAGCGCTGCGTGCTGGTGCTCGGCCAGGAGGGGCCGGGGCTGAGCCCCGAGATGCACGCCGCGGCCGGGACCACCCTGTCGATCGCCCAGTTCGGCTCGACCCGCTCCGTCAACGCCTCCGCCGCGGCCGCGGTGGCGATGCACGCCTGGATCCGGCGGCACGTCTTCGGCCAGCCGGTCGCCTGACGGGCGACCCGCGGCGTCCGTCCACCGTCTTCCCGTCGTCCCACGGCGACGGTTTGGCTAGAGTGGGAGCCAGGCCACACCCGAACCGAAGGAGCCAGCATGCCCATCGCAACCCCTGACGTCTACGCCGAGATGATCGACCGGGCCAAGGAGAAGGGATTCGCCTACCCGGCGATCAACGTCACCTCCTCCCAGACCCTCAACGCCGCCATCCGCGGCTTCGCCGAGGCCGGCTCGGACGGCATCATCCAGGCCTCCACCGGCGGCGCCGCCTACTGGTCCGGCGCCTCCGTCAAGGACATGGTCAACGGCTCGCTCGCGATGGCCGCCTTCGCCCGCGAGGTCGCCAAGAACTACGACGTGAACATCGCCCTGCACACCGACCACTGCCCCCAGGACAAGCTCGAGGGCTTCGTGCTGCCGCTGCTCGAGGAGTCGGAGAGGGCCGTGGGCCGCGGCGAGGACCCGATCTTCCAGTCCCACATGTGGGACGGCTCGGCCATCGAGCTCGACGAGAACCTCAAGATCGCCCAGGACCTCCTGGCCCGCACCCATAAGGCCAAGATCATCCTCGAGGTGGAGATCGGCGCGGTCGGCGGCGAGGAGGACGGTGTCGAGAACGAGATCAACGAGAAGCTGTACTCCACCGTCGAGGACGGCCTCGCCACCGTCGAGGCCCTCGGCGCCGGCGAGAACGGCCGCTACCTCACCGCCCTGACCTTCGGCAACGTGCACGGCGTGTACAAGCCCGGCGGGGTCAAGCTCCGCCCCGAGCTGCTGAAGCAGATCCAGGAGGAGGTGGGGAAGAAGCTCGGCCAGGACCGTCCGTTCGACCTCGTCTTCCACGGCGGCTCCGGCTCCTCCGCGCAGGAGATCGCCGACGCCGTCTCCTACGGCGTGGTCAAGATGAACGTGGACACCGACACCCAGTACGCCTTCACGCGTCCCATCGCCGGGTTCATGTTCGCCAACTACGACGGCGTCCTGAAGATCGACGGCGAGGTCGGCAACAAGAAGAAGTACGACCCGCGCGTGTGGGGGGCCCTGGCCGAGGAGTCCATGGCCGCCCGCGTGGTCGAGGCCTGCCAGAACCTCGGCTCCGCAGGGACCTCCGTCAAGTAGCCGCTCCACCCTCCGCGGTCGCGGAGCACGACGGCGGCGTCCTGCCCGAGCGGGGCGCCGCAGCCGTCCCCGCGCCCGTCCCGCACGACCCCTCCGTCCCGCGCACCGAAAGGACCCCGTCCCCCATGAGCCTCACCGGCAAGAACCTGCTCGGCGGACCCGAGCCCACCCACCTCACCGAGGACCCGGGCCTGGTCGAGCGCATCGAGGCGGGCGACGAGGCGGAGGACCTCGCCGCGCGCTTCCCCAAGGCCTCCCTCGCGTGGGCCATGTGCGCCGAGGACGCCCTCGCCGAGGGCCGCACCCTCGAGGGCTACGCCTTCGCCCGCGTGGGCTACCACCGCGGTCTCGACGCCCTGCGCGGCCACGGGTGGAAGGGCCACGGGCCCGTCCCGTTCTCCCACGAGCCCAACCGCGGCTTCCTGCGGGCGCTCGCGGCCCTGGGCCGGGCGGCCGCGGCGATCGGCGAGTTCGACGAGGCCGAGCGCATCCAGAAGTTCCTCAACGACTCGGACCCCACCGCCGCGGAGCAGCTGCAGCGCTGACCCGGTGGACGATCTGCCGGGGACGTGCTCCGCGGCCCCCGGCAGATCGGTCAGGACGTGCCGGAGTCCTTCCCTCGGCCGGGAGCGTCGCGTCCTCCGTCCCCACGGCCCGGCCGGCGCGGACGCCACGTCGGGCGGGGCCACTCCCGCTTGGGCAGGCGCACGTTCCACTCACCCGCGCCGGGCAGCCGCCACCCCCGGCGACGGGCCACCACGGTGACCGTGGCGGCGGTGAGGATCGCGGCGGCCATGCCCCAGTTGGGGTAGCCCAGGCCGTGCAGCACCGCCATCTCGGCGCTGCCGATCACCGCGCCCGTGGCGTAGAGGGTGTTGCCGCCGAAGATCATCGGCACCCGCCCCACCGCGATGTCGCGGATCATCCCGCCGCCCACGGCGGTGATCACCCCGATCATGACGGCCGGCAGCCAGCTCAGCCCCACGTCGAGGGCCTTGCCCGTGCCCGTGGCCGCCCAGCAGCCCAGAGCGAAGGCGTCGGCGACGACCAGCACGCGGTTGGTCCACTTCCCCTGCAGATGCAGGAAGTACGCGATCGCGGCCCCGGCGATGGCCGTGATGAGGTACGCGGGGTTCGTCAGGGCCACGGGGAAGCCCACCTGCAGCAGGGTGTCGCGCAGGAGGCCCCCGCCGAGCGCCGAGACGACGGCCAGGAACGCGAAGCCGACCGGGTCCATCTTCAGCTGGCGCGCCACCGCACCCCCCAGGATGCCGTTGGTCAGCACGCCCAGCAGGTCGACGACGTCGAACGCCACGCTCGGATCGAGGCTCTCCACAGCCACCACGTCCACGACCACCTCACCCCCGTCACGCCGACGCCCGAGAGTAGCACTCGGCTTCCCACCAGGATCCGCCCCGGAGCACGTCACCGAGTTCCCCCGCCCGCGTGGTGCTCGGGATCGTCGTCCTGTTCTCCTCCCCGGAGGGCGAGCCGGGCCGAGGCGCCGGAGGAGTCAGAGGAAGGGGCGCAGCGGCACCAGGACGGTCTCGGCGAACCAGGCCGCGGGGTGCCGCTCGTCCCACCGGTCGGCGGTGAGCTCCCGGCAGTTCTCGCTGTCGGCGGCGAAGACCTCCTCCATGTCCGCGGCGAAGTCCCGGTCGTGGATCTCCAGGTTCGTCTCGTAGTTGAAGCCCAGGCTCAGCCGGTCGATGTTGGCGGTGCCGATGATCGACCACTGCCCGTCGATGGTCGCGGTCTTCGCGTGGATCATCGCGCGGCGGTAGAGCAGCACCGTGATGTCCTCGGCCAGCAGCGTGGAGTAGAAGCCGCGGGAGAGCCAGTCCGCCAGGACGTGGTTGGAGTCCTCGGGCACGATGACGCGCACGTCCACTCCCCGCCGGGACGCCTCGATCAGGGCCGAGAGGATCTGCTGGTCGGGGATGAAGTAGGCGGTGGTCAGGTAGATGTGGTCCGTGGCCCGGTGGATCGCGTCGAGGTAGACGCTGCGGATCGGGTACACCAGGCTGGCCGGGATGTTGTTGATGGCACGCACCCGGGAGTCCCACGCCCCCGGGTTCACGTGCGGCAGCCTCGGCCGCCGCGCCGAGGGGTGGTTCCACACCGCGGCGAAGGAGTGGCCCAGCTCGAAGGCGGCGGGGCCGGTGAGCCGGACATGGGTGTCCCGCCACTGCGTGGCGTAGAGCGAGCCGATGTTGTAGCCGCCCACGAAGCCGATCTCGTCGTCGACGACCAGCAGCTTGCGGTGGGTCAGCCCGGTCGCCTGCAGCGGGCTCAGCAGCAGGCGCGGGCGCAGGACGGGGAAGCGGAAGACGTGCACGTCCGGGTGGAAGCGGTAGAAGCCGCGGGGCACCACGAGGTTGCCGAAGCCGTCGTACATCACGTGCACCTCGACACCGCGGGCGGCGGCGTCGTTGACGGCGTCCAGGAACTCGCGGCCGACCTCGTCGTCCTTCCAGATGAAGGTCTCCAGCTGCACCCGGTGCTCCGCGCCCCGGATCGCGGCGAGCATGTCCCGGAAGAGGTCCTCCCCGTAGGTGTAGACCGTGGTGCCGGTCTCGGCGACCGTGTGCTCGAACGTGCCCGGGCGCGGGAACCCGGAGCGCCGCGAGCGGCTCCGGCGCTTGACCGCGTCGGTGGCCACCAGGGTGGCCACCACCGTCGCCTGCACGGCCACCGCCCCCAGGGCGGACCGGACGGCGAACGAGCGGAGCAGACGGGGCCCGGAGGAGCGAGTGGTTCTCATCCGCGAAGCCTACCCGGGCGCCACCTGGCCCACGGGTCCGCCCAGGTCGGTCCGCGGCGCCGCCCGGCGCGCGGCATCGTCCTCGGCCGCGTCACCCTGCGACGACGACGACGTCCGCGGTCGCCTGCTCCAGGAGCGGACGCGTCGAGGCCATGGCCCATCACGGGAACAGCCTGTGACGATGGTCAACAAGCGGACCGCGCCCGTAGGGTGGCCGCATGAGCACCGTGCGCGAGCCGCCCCGTGTCGTCGTGCTGACCGCCGAGGGCACGCCGCCGCCCGGCAACGAGGACGCCCTCCGGACCCTCGCCGACGTCACGGTGGTGACGCGCGAGGGCCTTGCCGAGGCCCTCGCCGGAACCGGCAGGGGGCGCCCGGCCGAGGTGCTGCTGCTGTGGGACTTCTTCTCGGACGCCCTCGCCGGCGCGTGGGACGCCGCGGCGGGGCTGCGCTGGGTGCACGTCGCGGCGGCCGGCGTGGACGCCATGCTGTTCCCGGCGCTGCGCGCCTCGGACGTCAGGCTGACCAACGCGCACGGGGTCTTCGACCGGCCCGTCGCGGAGTTCGTCCTCGCCGCGGTCCTGGCCCAGGACAAGCAGCTCCACCGCAGCAAGGCCCTGCAGCGCGAGCACCGGTGGGTGCACCGCGAGCTGCGGCGCACCCGGGGCTCCACGGCCCTCGTGGTGGGCACCGGCGGGATCGGCCGCGAGACCGCCCGCCTGCTGCGGGCCGTGGGGATCGACGTCCGCGGGGCCGGGCGCACGGCCCGGGCGGAGGACCCCGACTTC
The DNA here is from genome assembly GCF_054784195.1 of Kocuria himachalensis. Taxonomy (NCBI): domain Bacteria; kingdom Bacillati; phylum Actinomycetota; class Actinomycetes; order Micrococcales; family Micrococcaceae; genus Kocuria; species Kocuria himachalensis. Next base: position 486,780 of record NZ_BAAGPL010000019.1, on the reverse strand, counting down.
GGGACGGTCGTCCCCGCCGCCGAGCTGGCCGAGCACGCCGGGTGGGCCGACCACGTGGTGCTGGCCGCCCCGCTGACGGAGCGGACACGGGGGATCGTGGGCTCCGGGGTGCTCGCGGCCATGTCCCCGCACGCCCACCTCGTGAACGTGGGCCGAGGCGCGCTGGTGGACGAGGGCGCGCTGCACGAGGCCCTCCGGGCGGGACGTCCGGCCGCGGCGACCCTGGACGTCTTCGACACGGAGCCCCTTCCACCGGACCACCCCTTCTGGGCGTTGGACAATGTGCACGTGTCCGCGCACATGTGCGGGGACGTCGTGGGGTGGCGGGACGAGCTCGCCGCCCAGTTCGAGGACAACCTCCGGCGCTGGACGGCCGGGGAGCAGCTGGTCAACCAGGTGGACAAGGACGCCGGCTACGTCCGTTCCCCGTGAAGGGGCGGGCGGGCCGCGCGGCGACGGCGCCGCGGGGCCCGTGCCGGCGGGCCACGACGAGAGGAGAGCACGGACCATGCGCGTCGCAGTTCCCAGAGAGATCAAGCCGGCCGAGCGGCGGGTGGGCCTCGTGCCCGCCGGGGTGACCCAGCTCGTGCGGGACGGCCACGAGGTGTTCGTGGAGACCGGCGCGGGGGAGGGCTCGGGGTTCGACGACGACGCCTACACCGCCGCGGGAGCCCAGGTCGTCGACCGGTCCACCGTGTGGGAGCGGGCGGAGCTGCTGGTCAAGGTGAAGGAGCCGGTGGCCGAGGAGTACGGATTCCTGCGCTCCGACCTCACGCTCTTCGCCTACCTGCACCTGGCCGCCGACCGGCCGCTGACCGAGGCGCTGCTCGGGGCGGGCACCACCGCCGTGGCGTTCGAGACCGTGCGCGCCGGCCGGATCCTGCCCCTGCTCCAGCCCATGTCCGAGATCGCGGGCCGGCTCGCCGCCCAGTCCGCCGCCCACCACCTGCAGTCCAACGCCGGCGGCCCCGGGCTGCTGATGGGCGGGGTCCCCGGCGTCGCCGCGGCCAAGGTCGTGGTGGTCGGCGGCGGGACCGTGGGCACCCAGGCCGCCCTCATGGCCTCGGGCCTGATGGCCGACGTCACGGTGCTGGACGCCAACGGCGCGCGGATCCGCGAGCTCACCGACCTGCTCGGGCACCGGGCCCGCGTGCTGATGAGCGACGAGCACGTGCTCGAGGAGGAGATCTCCGGGGCGGACGTGGTGATCGGGGCGGTGCTCGTCCCGGGGGCGGCGGCGCCCAAGCTCGTGCGCCGCGAGCACCTCGGGGTGCTGCACGACCACGCCCTGCTCGTGGACGTCGCCATCGACCAGGGCGGGTGCTTCGAGACCTCCCACCCGACCACCTACGACGACCCGACGTTCGAGGTGGACGGCATCACCCACTACTGCGTGGCGAACATGCCCGGAGCGGTGCCGCGCACCGCGACCCGGGCGCTCGCCAACGCCACCACGCCCTATCTGCGGCGCCTGGCCCGCGGCCCGGAGCAGGCCCTGGCCGCCGACCCGGAGTTCGCGGCCGGGCTCAACACGGCCGCCGGCAGCATCCGGCACGCCGGGGTGGCGGCGGCCTTCCCGGACCTGCCGGCGCAGCTGGACTGAGTCCCGGCGGGCGCCCCCCCGGGACTCAGTCCGGCGCGGAGCCGTCCGTCGTGAGCAGGCGGAGCAGCCGCTCCAGCTCGACCCGGTCCGCCGGGTCCAGCCGCGAGAAGTACTCGTCGGACTCCCGGCGCCGGTCCTCCCGCACCTGCTCGCGCAGGGCGGCGCCCCGGGGCGTCAGCGCCACCAGCGTGGCGCGCCGGTCGGAGGGGTCCGGCACCCGCTCCACGAGCCCCTTCCGCTCGAGCAGGTCCACCACCTCCGTGGCGGACCGGGGGGCGATGCGCAGGGCGTCGGCGAGGTCCTTCACGCGCAGGCTGCCGGACCCGCCACCGGGGCGGCAGTTCCCGGCGGGGCCGTGCCGGTGCCCTGTCCCGCCGCGGCACCCCGCGAGGGCGTCGAGCGCCCGGAACTGGTGCGGGGTGAGCCCGAAGGGGGCCAGCTGCTCCGCCCAGCGGCGGCGCAGCCGGCGGAAGACGGCGTGCAGGAGGTCCCCCAGCCGGGCCGGGTCGGGTTCGTCGTAGGGCATGGCGCCATCCTATCCCCGTTGCGGGCTACCTCATAGAGAGGTAACCTCCTGATAGTTCCCGAGGAGGATCACATGGCGACGACCTATCGCAGCGCGCGCGTCCGCACCCCGGCGCACGACGGCGGAGGCACCCCGGCCGGCGGACCCGGCGGCCTGCCCAGTGGTTTGCCCGGTGCCGGCCCCAGCGGTGGCGGCGGCGGAGGGGCCCGCGCCGCCCGCCCCGACCCCGCGGACCGGACGCAGCTCACCCGGCACCCCGTCAGCCCGCGCCGGATCGCGGCGCTGTTCGCCCCGCACCGCGGCACGATCGCGCTCGTCGTCGTGCTCATCACGGCGTCCTCGGTGGTCAACCTCGCCCAGCCGTTCCTGGTCCGCGGCGTCATCGACGACGCCCTGCCGAACGGCGACACCCGACTGCTGCTGGTGCTGACCGCCTCGATGGTGGGGGTCGCGGCGCTGACCGCCGTGATCGGCGTGGTCCAGACCTGGATGGCCACCACCATGGGGCAGCGGGTCATGCACGCGCTGCGCGTGCAGCTCTTCACCCACCTGCAGGCCCAGTCCCTGGGGTTCTTCACCCGGACCCGGGGCGGGGAGGTGCAGTCGCGGCTCACGCACGACATCGCCGGGATGCAGTCCGTGGTCACCAGCTCCGCCACGGGCGTGGCGTCCAACCTCACCACCGCCGTGGCGACGGCCGTGGCCATGGTGGCGCTGTCCCCGGCGATGAGCCTCGTCTCCCTGCTGGTGCTGCCGCCGGCCGTCTGGCTCTCCCGCCGCGTGGCGCTGATCCGCCGGGACGTGACCGACGAGCGCCAGCGGGAGCTCGCCGCGCTCCACACCCAGGTCGAGGAGGGTCTGTCCGTCTCGGGGGTCCGGCTCGCCAAGACCCTGGGCACCACCGCGCGGGACGCGGCCCGCTTCACCGAGCACTCCGACCGGCTCGTGGGCCTGGAGCTGCGCAGCCAGCTGGCCGGGCGCTGGCGGATGGCCACCATGCAGATCGTCTTCGCCGCGATCCCCGCCGTGATCTACCTGGCCGCCGGCTTCCCGGCCACGAGCGGCGGGATGACCATCGGCACCCTGGTGGCCTTCACCGCCCTGCAGGGAGCCATCTTCCGGCCCGTGATGGGTCTGCTGAACATCGGCGTGCAGTGGGTGTCCGCGCTGGCCTTCTTCAGCAGGATCTTCGAGTACCTCGACCTCGAGCCGCAGCTCGTCCCGCCCGCCGCGCCCGTCCGGCTGGACCCGGCCGGCGTGCGCGGGGAGGTCCGGTTCGAGGGCGTGCGCTACGCCTACGACGACGGGGCCGACGTGCTGCGCGACCTCGACGTGGTGCTGCCGGCGGGCACCACCACGGCGGTGGTCGGGCCCACCGGCTCGGGGAAGAGCACCCTCGGCTCCCTGCTGCCGCGGCTCAACGACGTCACGCAGGGGCGGGTGACGATCGACGGCGTCGACGTGCGGGAGATCGATCCGGCGGACCTCGCCCGGATCGTGGGCGTCGTCTCCCAGGAGACCTACCTGGTGCACGCCACGGTGCGCGCGAACCTCCTGCTCGCCGATCCGGACGCCTCCGACGCCGAGCTGTGGCGCGCCCTGGGCACCGCGCGCATCGCCGACACCGTCGCCGGGCTGCCGGAGGGGCTGGACACCGTGGTCGGCGCCCGCGGCCACCGATTCTCCGGCGGGGAGCAGCAGCGCCTGGCCATCGCCCGGACCGTGCTGCGCAACCCGCCCGTGCTGGTCCTCGACGAGGCCACCAGCGCGCTGGACAACACCACCGAGGCGCAGGTCCAGGAGGCCCTCGACCGGCTGGCCGCCGACCGCACGACCCTGACCATCGCCCACCGGCTCTCCACGGTCGAGGACGCCGACCAGGTGGTGGTGCTCGAGGGCGGCCGCGTCGTCGAGCGGGGCACGCCGCGGGAGCTGCGCGCGGGCGGCGGTGCGTTCGCGCTGCTGGTCGCACGGACCGGCCGGGAGGACGCAGCCGGTCGGCGCACCGGATCCTCCGCCACCCCGTGACCCTGTGATCCGCGGGAGCCCGCACGACCACGACAAGGCGTGGTCGTGCGGGCTCCCGCGGATCGGCCGGTGCGGTCCGGATCAGCCGCGCGTGCCGTGCTGGAGGATCAGCGGCCGGCCGGTGGGCTGGGCCACGCGCTCGCGCGCGGTCCGGGCCGCCGCCACGAGGTGCTCCAGCGACGCCGTCGTCTCCGCGTAGCCGCGGGTCTTCAGGCCGCAGTCCGGGTTGACCCACAGGGTCCGCGCCGGGACGTGCTCGAGGGCCCGCTCGAGCAGCTGCTCGATCTCCTCCTGGGAGGGCACGCGCGGGGAGTGGATGTCCCACACGCCGGGCCCGATGCCCCGGGAGAAGCCGGCGGCCTCGAGATCGGTCAGCACCTCCATCCGGGACCGGGCGGCCTCAATGCTCGTCACGTCGGCGTCGAGGCCGTCGATCGCCCCGACCACCTCGCCGAACTCCGAGTAGCACAGGTGGGTGTGGATTTGGGTCTCGTCCCGCACCCCCGAGGTGGCCAGGCGGAACGCGTCCACCGACCAGCCGAGGTAGGCCGGCTGGTCCGCGCGGCGCAGCGGCAGGAGCTCCCGCAGCGCCGGCTCGTCCACCTGGATGATCCCGATCCCGGCGGCCTCGAGGTCCGCGACCTCGTCCCGCAGGGCGAGCGCCACCTGGTTCGCCGTCTCCCCGAGGGGCTGGTCGTCGCGCACGAAGGACCACGCCAGGATCGTCACCGGGCCCGTGAGCATGCCCTTGACCGGCCGGTCGGTGAGGGACTGGGCGTGGCGGATCCACGGCACCGTGAACGCCTGGCCGCGCAGGCCCTCGCCCTCCCGGCTGACGTCGCCCCACAGGATCGACGGGCGGGTGCAGCGGGAGCCGTAGGACTGCACCCAGCCGTGCACGGTGGTCGCGAAGCCGTCGAGGTGCTCGGCGAAGTACTGGACCATGTCGTTGCGCTCCGGCTCGCCGTGCACCAGCACGTCCAGGCCCAGCTCCTCCTGCAGCCGCACGACCCGCTCGATCTCCTCCCGCAGGAAGGCGTCGTACGCGGCGTCCGTGAGGGCGCCGGCACGGTGCCGGGCGCGGGCCGCACGGACCTCGGCGGTCTGCGGGAAGGAGCCGATCGTGGTGGTCGGCAGCGGGGGCAGCGGCCCGGACGCCGTGAAGGACCGGCCCTCCTGCGCGGCCCGGCGGACCTCCGCCGCCGTCCGCCCGATGTCCGCGGCGGTCAGGGACCCGGCGCGCTCGCGGACGGCCGCGTCGCGGACCCCCGCCGCGTCCTGCCGGGTGCGGCGGGCCTCGGCCGCCTCGGCCAGCTCCTGCGCGACCGACTCCGTCCCGGCGGCGAGACCGCGGGCCAGGGTGACGACCTCGCCGACCTTCTGGTCGGCGAACGCGAGCCAGCTCCGCAGCTGCGGGTCCAGCCGGGTCTCCTCGGCCACGTCGTGCGGGACGTGGAACAGGGACGTGGAGGAGGCCACGGACACCTGGGCGCCCCCGCGGGCCAGCTCCCCGAGCTGGTCGAGCCGGCCGGCGAGGTCGGCCCGCCACACGTTGTGCCCGTCCACGGCGCCGGCCACGAGCACGGCGGAGTCCTCGCCCTGGAAGAACTCCAGCTCCTCGGGCGTCGGGGTCGCGCCCTTGACGAGGTCGAGGTGCAGGGCCTCCACCCCGGAGCAGGCCAGGGGGTGCAGCAGCGGCCCGGGGGAGCCGTAGGAGGTGGTGACGAACAGCTGCGGGCGCGCCGTCACGGCGGTCAGGGTCGTGTAGGCGTCCCACACGGACGCGGCGAGCTGCTCGGCGGGGACGTGCTGGTCCGCCACGAGGGCCGGCTCCTCCAGCTGCACCCAGTCCGCGCCGGCCGCGGCGAGCTCGCCCAGCAGCTGCGCGTACACGGGCAGCAGCTCGGGGAGCCGCTGCAGCGGGTCGAAGCCGGCGGGGGCGTCGTCGTCCGCCTTGGCGAGGAGGAGGAAGGACACGGGGCCCACGAGGACCGGGCGGACGGCGAAGCCGTGCGCGGCGGCGCGGCGGACGTCGGCCACGAGCCGGTCGGCGGTGGCGCGGAACGGGGTCTCCGGGCCGATCTCGGGCACGAGGTAGTGGTAGTTGGTGTCGAACCACTTGGTCAGCTCGAGCGGAGCGCGCCCGGCGTCGCCGCGGGCGAGCACGAAGCTCGCGTCGAGGTCGAGCCTGCCCTCGGTGTCGGCGAGGTCGGCGAAGCGGGACGGGACCGCCCCGAGGGCCACGGTGGTGTCCAGCACCTGGTCGTAGAGGGGGAACGCCGCGGGCAGCGACGAGTCCTGGGCGCCGAGGCCCAGCTCCACGAGCCGGCGGTGGGTCGCGAGCTGCAGGTCGGCGGCCGTCGACTCGAGCTCCTCGCGGGTCGAGCGCCCGGCCCAGTAGGCCTCGAGGGCCGTCTTCAGCTCGCGGCGGCGGCCGATCCGGGGGTAGCCGGTGATGGTGGCGGCGGGGAACGGGACAGTGGTCATGGTGGTCTCCTGAAAAGGGGTCGAGAGGTCGTGCGGAACGGTGGGGCAGTGCGTGCTCAGGCGGGGAGCAGCAGGTCGTCGAGCGGGACGGGCACGTGCGGGACGCGCGGGAGCTCCACGTGCTCCAGCAGGTCGAGCGCGGCCCGGTGCTCGTTGAAGGTGTAGAGGTGCACTCCGGGGGCGCCGGCGTCCAGGGCGGCGCGGGCCAGCCGCGCCGCGAAGGCCACGCCGGCGCGGTGCCGCTCGACGGGACCGGGTGCGTCCTCCAGCGCCGCGGCCAGACCCGGGTGGGGCGCCAGGCCGGCCAGCCGGCACAGCGTGCGCAGCCGCCGCGGGTCGGTGACCGGCATGATCCCCGGGACGATCGGGATGGTCACCCCGGCAGCGCGCGCCGCCGCGACGAGGCGCTCGTAGCGCTGCGGGCGGAAGTAGACCTGGGTGATCGCGAAGTCCGCCCCGGAGCGCTGCTTGGCCAGCAGCACCTCGACGTCGTGCCGGAACGAGGGCGACTCCGGGTGCCGGGTCGGGTAGGCGGCCACGCCTACGGCGAGCCGGCCGGCCGCCAGGGCCGCGGTGTGGCGCTGCTCGACCTCCCGCACGAGCTCCACGAGCTCGCCGGCGTGCCGCAGCTCGCCCGGCTCGGCCCCCGGCTCCCGGTCCCCGCGCAGGGCCAGGACGCCCCGGACGCCGCGTCGGACCAGCACGGCCACGGTCTGCTCCAGCTCGGCCCGGGTGCTGCCGACGCACGTCAGGTGCGCCAGGGGCCGCAGGCTCGTGCGGGCCAGGAGGTGGTCGAGCAGGGCGAGCGAGCTGTCCCGGCGCTGCTCGTCCCCGCTGTACGTCACCGAGACGTGGTCGGGCCGGGTGGGCTCGAGCTCCTCGATGGTCCGCAGCAGCGTGTCGGCGCTCGCCGCGCTGCGCGGTGGATACAGCTCGTAGGACAGGGACGGCGGCGCCGGCCGGGGGATCGGGGGTGGTGTCACGTTCTTCCTCCAAGGGTCACCCCGAGGGAGGGCAGCAACCGTCCCGGGGTGGACCCGGAAGGGAAGCGACAGCTCCATCGGTCCTGGCGGGAGCACCGTTCCGCCCACCCCGTGGCGGGGGCGCGGATGGTTGCTGCGGCGTCGACGAGCCAGGTCTCTCGGCCGCTCTGGATAGATGCAGGACCCATTCCAGCGGCTGCCCCGCCGTGCTGCCAAGTGCGGACGCCCAGAAGACGCCGGTGCGCCGACTGTGACGACCGGGACGTCACAGGACGCAACACGGACGCACGTCGACGCACCGGCGGGGGACCACGGTCCTGCGCCCCGCGCCCACTCGCCATAATGGACGAGCCACCCCCCGCCCCGGACCGCAGGAACGAGTGCCCATGCCCTCCACCCCCCGCATCGTCGCCGTCGTGCCCTGCCACAACGAGGAGACGGCCGTCGCGCGGGTCGTGACCGACCTGCACGCCGCGGTGCCCGGCATCGAGGTGCACGTCTACGACAACTGCTCGACCGACGGCACCGTCGAAGCCGCCCGGCGTGCGGGGGCGCACGTGCGGCGCGAGGACGAGAAGGGCAAGGGCAACGTGGTCCGGCGGGCCTTCGCGGACCTGGACGCCGACGTCTACGTGCTCATCGACGGCGACGACACCTACGACGTGGCCGACGTCCCTCTCCTGATCGAGACGCTGCTCGCCGGACCCTACGACCACGTGGTGGGCGTGCGCCGGCAGGTCACCAGCACCGCCTACCGGTCGGGGCACGAGTCCGGCAACAGGTTCTTCAACGCGCTCGTCACCTTCGCCTTCCGTCGGAGGGTCTCCGACATGTTCAGCGGCTACCGGGTCTTCTCGCGCCGCTTCGTCAAGTCCTTCCCCGGTCTCTCCCGCGGGTTCGAGATCGAGACGGAGCTGACCGTGCACGCCGTCAACGCGCGGATGCCGCAGACCGAGGTCGCCGTCGGCTTCCGCGACCGGGCGGAGGGGAGCGAGAGCAAGCTGCGGACCTACCACGACGGCTTCCGGATCCTGGGCGTCTTCGGGCAGCTGCTCTTCCACGAGCGCCCGTTCTTCGTCACCGGTGCCGTCTCGCTGGCGCTGTTCCTGCTGGGCCTGGTCCTCGGCCTCCCCGTGGTCGCGGAGTTCGCCGGCACCGGACTCGTCCCGCGCTTCCCGACGGCGCTCCTGGCCGCCTCCCTGATGATCCTGTCCGGGGTGTTCCTGCTGATGGGCGTGCTGCTCAGCGGCCAGGCGAAGATCCGCCGGGAGACCTCCAGGCTGTTCTACCTGCGGCAACCGGCTCCCCCCTGGAACGGCGGGGACGGTCAGGAACGGACCGGGTCCGGCGGCACGGAGCGCCGGCGGCAGCTGCCGTGAGCGCGGGGCGGGAGGGGCTGCGGTCGCGACTGGTCCCTCTGCTGCCCTGGGCCCAGGGGCTGGGGATGCTCCTGGTCCTGCAGTTCGCCCTGTTCGGGCTGCTGACGGCGGGCCAGGCGGTGCCGGACCGGCCCATCGTCGAGAACCTGCTGGCGGCGGTCGAGGACGGCACCTACGGCCCGCACGGGACGATCGACCGGATGGGCGGACCCGCCGACACCTTCACCGAGTGCGTCGTGGCGGGCACGGGCCTGGGCGCGTCCCCGGAGGAGTCGGCGTTCAGCCGTGCCGTCCGGATGCCCCGGCTCGCCACCTGCGGCGGCGGCCCGGAGCAGCTGCGGGCCCTCTCCGGGGGGGCCGTGCTCACCGACAACGACTACTTCAAGTACTGGGCCGGCTACACCGTGCTCACCCGTCCCGTGCTGGCGCTGACCGGTCTCGAGGGCCTGCGGATCGTCTCGGGCACCCTCATGGTGCTCGCCCTGGGCGGGGCGTTCCTCGCGGTCCGCGCGCGGACGTCCACCGCCGTGGCGCTGGCCCTGATCCTGCCCTACCTGGTGGGGACCAACCTGCTGTCCACGCCCTCGACGTCCTTCAGCCAGTCGATCTCCATCGCCTTCATCTTCCTGTCGGTGGTCCTCGCCGCGCTCGGGGCGGGGCGCTCGCCCCGGACGGCGTACGCGGGAGTGGCGCTGGGCGCGGCGCTGTTCTGCTTCGTGGACCTCCTCACGACCCCCGCGGTGCCCTGGGCGATGTCCGCGTTCGTGGTCGGCGCGGCGGTCTGGTGCCGCACCGGGGCCCTGCGGGAGACCGCCGCTGCGGTGCTGGCGAGCGGTCTGGTCTGGCCCGTGGCCTTCGCCGTCACGTGGCTCGCGCGCTGGGTCGTCGCCGGCGCCTTCCTGGGCGTCCCGGAGACCCTGGAGGTGGTCCGCCGCAACGTGGGGATCCGGACCGGAGGCGACCACACGGGGGTCTCCGAGGCGTTCGGCGCGGGCGTGCGCCGCAACGTCACCTACTGGTGGGAGGTCGTGCCCACCTCCGGGCTCGTGCTGTCCGGCTGCCTGCTCGCGGCGGGCGTGGGCCTCGTCCTGGCGCTGCGCCGGGGAGGGCCCGCCCGGTGGGGGGCCGCCGCGGTCCTCACCCTGCCCGCCCTGGCCGTGCCCTTCTGGTACACGGTGCTCAGCAACCACTCCCAGATCCACGCGTTCTTCGTCAACCGCGGGGTGGCGGCGGCGCTGGCCGTCCTCACCGCCGCCTGCCTGGCCGCGGCCGTGCGGCCGCACGCGGGGACAGGGGAGCCGCGGACCGGGTCGCCGCACCGCTCCGAGGAGGGCGCGGAGCCCGGGGAGACCTCCACCCGTCACGATCCGGTTTCGGACCTTGCCGGGGCGGCGCGGGAGCCCTAACCTTTAACAACCAACAGGTTGATCAAGGAATCAGTTGACAAACACCGTGGACCCCGGCGATGACGACCTCCTCGACAAGGCCTTCCTGGCCCTCGCCGACCCGGTCCGCCGCCGCATCGTCGCCCGGCTCAGCCGAGGACCGGCCACGGTCACCGAACTGGCGGAACCCTTCGCGATCTCCCTGCAGGCGGTCTCGAAGCACATCCAGGTCCTCGAGCAGGCGCAGCTCGTCACGCGCACCCGTGACGCCCAGCGCCGGCCCGTCCACCTGGACCCCGCACGGCTCGAGGCGCTCACCACGTGGATCGACCGGTACCGGCTGGTCCGGGAGGAGCAGTTCCGCCGCCTCGACGCCGTGCTCGACACCCGAGCCGCGGACCGCGGCGAGCACACCCAGGACTGAACCATGGGACACCCACTGCACCTGACCGTTCCCGACGGCCTGCCGTTCATCGACTTCGAGCGCGAGTTCGACCATCCCGTGGCCGACGTGTTCCGCGCCCACGCCGATCCCGCCCTGCTGCGCGAGTGGCTCGGCCCGCGCGGCACGCACGTGGAGGTCGACTCCTACGACTTCCGCACCGGCGGCGCCTACGAGTACCACCACACCGGCCCGGACGGCGTCTCCTACGCGTTCCGCGGCATCCTGCACACCGGGCGCGAGAACGAGCTCGTGATCCAGAGCTTCGAGTTCGGGGGCTACCCGGACGTGGTCGACCTCGAGTTCCTGCGCTTCGAGGACCTCGGGGACGGACGGTGCCGGCTGGTCGGTCACGCCGTCTACCCCACCCAGGAGGCCCGCGACGGCATGGCCGGCTCCGGCATGGAGACCGGCATGTCCGACGGCTACGAGCGGCTCGAGGAGCTGCTCACCGCCCGGGTCCGCTGAGCAGTCCACCACCGAGGAACACTCCACCACCGAGGAACACTCCACCGAGGAGCATGTCATGGCCAACACCCTGCACGTCACGGCGCCCGAGGGCGTCCCCTGCGTCGACTACGCCCGCGAGTTCGACGCCCCTGCCACCGAGGTCTTCCGCGCCCACACGGACCCGGAGCTGTACCGGCAGTGGATCGGCCCGCGCGGGCTCGAGACCCGGATCGACGGCTTCGACTGCCGCAGCGGCGGGTCCTACCGGTTCGTCCAGCGCGGCGCGGAGGGCGGTGACGAGTACGCCTTCCGCGGCGTCTTCCACACCGTCCGGCAGGACGCCCTCATCGTCCAGACGTTCGAGTTCGAGGGCTGGCCGGACCTGGTCACGCTCGAGTACTCGACGTTCGAGGACCTGCCCGGCGGGCGATCCCGGCTCACGGGACGATCGGTCCACCCGTCCGTCGAGTCGCGCGAGCGCTACCTGGCCACCGGCATGGAGTCCGGGATGGCCGAGGGCTACGACCGGCTGGAGGAGCTGCTGACCGGGCGGCCCGCGCAGGACGGGGCCTGACCGTGGACTGGACGCTCGAAGTGGTCCTGCTGCCGGTCGCGGACATCGACCGCGCGATCGCGTTCTACCGGGACGGGGTCGGCTTCCACCTCGACCACCGCACGGCCACGGAGCAGATGGACATCGCCCAGCTCACCCCGCCCGGGTCGGGGTGCTCCATCGTGGTCGGCAACCTCCCCGCCCACCGGGAGATGGCCCCCGGGTCGCTGCGCGGGCTGCAGCTGGTCGTCTCCGACGCCGGGGCGGCGCGCGAGGAGCTGCTCGCCCGCGGCGTGGAGGCGGGCGAGATCACCGTGGTGGACGAGCGGGACGGCGGCACGCTCTTCGGGTTCAGCGACCCGGACGGCAACACGTGGGTCGTGCAGCAGCTGCGGGCCCGGGCCGAGCAGCCGCTGATCCCGCAGCAGCGCCCGGCGCCCGGGCCCTGACCCACCACGACCCCTGGCCCACGGCGAACTTCCCGGCCGGCCACGGGCTTCCCGTGGTCGGCCGGGAGACCCGTGCTCAGCCGCGGGGGAGATGCTCCGCCCGCCGGCCGAGGGTCCGCGCGGCGAGCGCGATGAGCAGCACCAGCCCGGCCGTGAGCAGGAGCTGGCCCCGCACGGCGTCGTCGAGCAGCCCGAGCAGGACGATCCCGGCGAGGAGCGCCAGCGCCAGGTAGGACAGCCACGGGAAGGCCCACATCCGCAGCGGCAGCGCGGTGCCGTCCCGGTCCGCGCGGCGGCGCAGGACGATCTGCGAGACCAGCGCGAGCCCCCAGACGACCAGGCACGTGGCGCCCACGGTGTTGAGCATCCACAGCAGCACGGTCTCCGGCCACCGGTAGTTGAGCACCACCGCGGCGAAGCCGAAGGCCACGGAGACGACCACCGCGGTCCGGGGCACCCCGCGGTCGGAGACGTCGGCGAAGGCCCGCGGCGCCGAGCCGCGGCGGGCCAGTGACCAGAGCATCCGGGACGCGCCGTAGATGTTCGCGTTGAGGGCCGAGAGCAGCGCCAGGATGATGACCACGGCCATCACCACGTCGGCGCCGGGCACCCCGGCGGTCTCCAGCACGGCCACGAACGGGCTGACCGAGAGCTGCTCGTCGTCCCACGGCAGGACCAGGACCATGACGGTCACGGCGCCCACGTAGAAGACGAGGATCCGGACCAGGATGGTGCGCACGGCGCGGGCCACGTTGCGCTGCGGGTCCTCGGTCTCCGCCGCGGCGATGGTCACGAGCTCCGTGCCGCCGAACGCGAAGACCACCACGAGCAGCGCGGCGGCCACCCCGGTCGGGCCGTTGGGCAGGAAGCCGCCGTGGGCGGTGAGGTTCCCGAGCCCCGGGGAGGGCGCGTCGGACAGGCCCAGCAGCACGGCGACCCCGACCGCCAGGAAGGCCAGCACCGCGAGGACCTTCATCAGCGCGAACCAGAACTCGGTCTCGCCGAGCGTGCGCACCTTCACCAGGTTGACCGCCGTGAACACCACCATGAACAGCAGCGCCAGCACCCACTGCTCCGTCACGGGCCACAGCTCCGTGAGCAGCTGGGCCGCGGCCGTGGCCTCCGCCGCGACCACCACCACGATCTGCGCCCACCACAGCCAGCCGAGTGTGCGGCCCACGGTGCGGCCCATGGCCTTCTCGGCGTAGGTCGAGAACGCGCCGGGGGACGGGTCCGCGGCGGCCATCTCGCCCAGCGCCCGCATCACGAGCACCAGCAGCACGCACGCCACCAGGAAGGACAGCAGCACCGCCGGCCCGGCGGTGCGGATCGCGGCGCCCGTGCCGATGAACAGGCCGGTGCCGATCGCGCTGCCGAGGGCCATCATCACGAGGTGACGGGCCTTGAGGTGGGTGCCCGGCACGGCCGCGGGCGCGGAGGACGGGGACCCGGTCGGGGTCCACGTGGAAGGGGAACTCATGAGCACCGAGGGTATCGGACCGCGGCGGTCCCCGGACGGGGCGGCGAATGCCTGCCCCGGGTCCCGGGCCGCTAGACTTGCACGGTACGAGCCCCTGGGTCTCCTCCTGCCGGCGCCGCGCCTCCTCGGGCGTGCGGACGGGAGCGGGCCGACGCAGGGGCGTTGTCGTGCCCGGCCGGTGCGCGCCTCCGCCGGGTCCCGCGGGAGAAGTCCCGCTTCATCCAGGCAGGAGAGTCGTTCAATGCCAGCAATCGTGATCGTCGGCGCCCAGTGGGGCGACGAGGGCAAGGGCAAGGCCACCGACCTGCTGGGAGGCCGCGTGGACTACGTGGTCAAGCCCAACGGCGGCAACAACGCCGGGCACACCGTGGTGGTGGGCGGCGACAAGTTCGAGCTCAAGCTCCTGCCGGCGGGCATCCTGAGCCCCAACGCCGTCCCCGTGATCGGCAACGGCGTCGTCGTCAATCCCCAGGCCCTCTTCGAGGAGATCGACGGTCTCGAGGCGCGGGGCGCGGACACCTCCCGGCTGCGGGTCTCCGCGAACGCCCACCTGGTGGCCCCGTACCACCAGACCATGGACCAGGTCTCGGAGCGCTTCCTCGGCAAGCGGGCGATCGGCACCACGGGCCGCGGCATCGGCCCCGCCTACATGGACAAGGTCGGCCGGCTCGGCATCCGCGTCCAGGACGTCCTGGACGAGTCGATCCTGCGGCAGAAGATCGAGGGCGCGCTGCGGCAGAAGAACGAGCTGCTCGTGAAGCTCTACAACCGCCGGGACATCGACGTCGAGGAGGTCGTGCAGTACTTCCTGGGCTACGCCGACCGGCTCGCCCCGATGATCGTGGACTCCACCTACCTGCTCAACCAGGCGCTCGACGAGGACAAGGTGGTCCTCATGGAGGGCGGCCAGGCGACCTTCCTCGACGTGGACCACGGCACCTACCCGTTCGTGACGTCCTCCAACCCCACGGCGGGCGGCGCGTCCGTGGGCTCGGGCATCGGGCCGACCCGCATCACCCGGGCGATCGGCATCATCAAGGCCTACACCACCCGCGTGGGCGCCGGGCCGTTCCCCACCGAGCTCTTCGACGAGATGGGCGAGCAGCTGCGCACCACCGGCGGCGAGTTCGGCGTGAACACCGGCCGTCCCCGCCGCACCGGCTGGTACGACGCCGTGATGGCCCGCCACGCCTCCCGGATCAACGGCTTCACCGACTACTTCCTCACCAAGCTCGACGTCCTCACCGGCATCGAGCAGATCCCGGTGTGCGTGGCCTACGACGTCGACGGCGTCCGGCACGACGAGATGCCGATGACCCAGACCGAGTTCCACCACGCCAAGCCGATCTTCGAGCAATTCGACGGGTGGGAGGAGAACATCACCGGCTGCCGCACCCTGGAGGACCTGCCGGCGAACGCCCGGGCCTACGTCGAGGCGCTCGAGTCGATGAGCGGCACCCGGATGTCCGCGATCGGGGTGGGCCCGGACCGCGACGACACCATCGTGGTGCGCGACCTCATCAACTGACCCCTCACCTCCGCTCCTCCTCCGCGAGGCCGCCCGTGCCGGCGACCGGCGCGCCGTCCGTCGCCGGCACGCGGCCTCGCGGGCAGGGAGGGGGGCTCAGACGAGGACCAGCACCACCCAGATGCCGAGGCCGCCGAGGGCGAGCACCGCGACCGACGTGGCCAGCACAGCGCCGACCTCCGGCTCGGTGCCCTCCTCGACGATGCCGCGGGCGCTGCGGACGTAGCGGGGCCGCTGCGTGAGGTAGATCGCCGCCGCTGTGAGGACGGCCAGGCCGAACAGCACCAGCACGAACGGCCCGTGGTGCGGCAGCCAGCGCAGGAAGACCGCGGAGACCACCACGAAGGACATCAGGGTCCGGCCCCACGCCATCGTGGTCCGCTCCGGCTGCAGCCCGGGGTCCCCGTGCGGCGGCCGCGGGGGGTCCGGCGGCCCCGGCGGGGGGCCGGGCCGCGGGCGCGGCATCTCAGCCCTGCAGGACGACGACGACGAGCACTCCCGCCGCGATCGCCCCGCCCACCGCGAGCACCGGCGCGATCAGGGGCAGGGGCAGCGGGGTCTGGCGCCGCATGCTCCGCTCCACCCCGATCCAGCGGAACGTGGCGCCCGCGCTGAGGAGCATGCTCAGGACCAGCAGGACGATCGCGAGGAACGTCCGCACGCCGTCGTCGAACAGGTCCGCGGTGAACGCCTCGATGGCGATCCCGCCGGCCAGGAACGCGAGCGCGGTCCGGATCCAGGCGAGGAACGTGCGCTCGTTGGCCAGCGTGAACCGGGGATCGGGGGCGACCCCGCCGCCCAGCACACGCTCGGACAGCCGGCGTCGCCCCGGGGTCTCGGACTGCTCGCCCATCGCCTGCCCTTCGCTCGCGCGGTCGTCCCACGACCCATCCTGTCACGGGCAGTGCCACGAGCGAGGGGGCACGGGTCGGTCGCGGATACAGTGGGAGCTCCAGCCGCGACCCCGAGGAGGACACCCGTGAAGATCGCCGTCGGACAGTTCGCACCCACCGCCGACACGGCCGAGAACCTGCGGACCATGCGCCGGCTGGCCGAGCAGGCCGCGGCCGGCGCGGCGCAGCTGGTGGTGTTCCCGGAGGAGGCCATGTTCTCCGAGCAGCTCCTCGGGGAGGACTTCGAGGACCGGGTGCTGCGCGGCTGGTCGGGTTTCGTCCAGCAGTTGTCCTTCCTGGCCGCGGAGACGGGTGTCGCGGTGATCGCAGGCGGCTACGAGGGCTCCGCCGACGGACGCCCCTACAACACGCTCGTGGCCGTGGACGCGCAGGGCGCGATCCTCGGCACGTACCGCAAGCTCCACCTCTACGACGCCTTCAGCCACCGGGAGTCCGACCGGATCCGCCCGGGGGACAAGGGCGTCGCGGTGGTGCGGATCGGGGACCTCGCGGTCGGCATGATCACCTGCTACGACCTGCGCTTCCCCGAGATCTGCCGCGCCGTGGTCGACGCCGGCGCGGAGCTGCTCACCGTGCCCGCCGCCTGGTTCGCGGGCGAGCACAAGGTGGACCACTGGCAGGCGCTGCTCAAGGCCCGCGCCATCGAGAACACCGTCTGGGTCGCGGCCGCGGACACCTGCTCCGAGCACACGGTGGGCCGCTCCGCGGTCCTCGACCCGCTCGGCGTGGTGGTCGCCGAGGCCGGGGAGGACGAGACCGTGCTGACCGCCGAGGTCACGCGCGAGCGCATCGCCGAGGTCCGGGAGACCGTGCCCGTGCTCGCCAACCGCCGTTTCGGCGCCGCGGAGCTGCTGCCCGCGGACGAGGACTGAGGTGGCCACCGCTGTCCGGGCGCCCGACCGGGCCCCCGAGCAGGTCCTCGGCCGGGGATCCCGCCCGGGTCTGCGCCCCCGAACCGTGGTGGTCCTGTTCACGGGACTGTCCCTGCTCTTCGGGGCGGTCTTCGCCGCCGTGGTGCCGGCGGCATGGGGCCCGGACGAGAGCTCCCACTTCAAGCGCGCCTACCAGGTCTCCCAAGGAGGCCTCGCCCCCGAACGACTTCCGGACGACGGCCCCTACCCGGTCTACGGCGGCTCCGTCCCGGTCGCCGCGGCGCAGCTGATGACCGGCCACGGCGGACCACCCAGGACCAAGGAGCGCGGCTCCGACCCCCTGTTCGTCCCGTCCGAAGCCCGTGACCGGGCGCTCGCGGCGCCGCTGGGGGAGGATCACGTGCAGACCTCGTTCTCCAACACCGCGGCGTACTCGCCCGTGCCCTACCTGCCCTCGGCCCTCGGGGCGCGCATCGCCACCGCCGCGGACCTCGACGTGGGCAGCACATGGGCCCTGATGCGGGTCCTGCAGGTGCTGTCCTACACGGCGGTGGTCGCCGTGGGGCTCTGGGCCCTGCGCCGCACCCGCTTCCTGTGGACGGGGTTCTGCGTGGCGCTGGTGCCCACCGCGCTCTACCAGTCGGCGGTGATCTCCGCCGACTCCGTCACCAACGCCGTGGTGTTCACGTTCATCGCGCTCGTACTGCGGGCCACGGTGCTGAACCGCTCCGAGGAGCCGCTCTCCCGGTTCGAGCTGGGGGCGGTGCTCGTGGGCGCGTGCGTCCTGCCGCTGATGAAGCCCACCTACGTCATCCTCTCCCTGCTGCTGCTGGCGGTCCCGCTGCGGCGGTATCCGCTGCCCCGCCGCGCCGACGGGCGGCCGGTGGCCGCCGCGCTGGTGCTCACCGCCTGCCTGCTCCTGACCCTGCTGGGCTTCGCGGTGTGGATGTCGCTGGCCGCGGGCACGACCGAGGCGATGGGCATCCTCCGCGGCCCGGAGGAACGGCACATGGTGCGCCCCGCGGACCAGCTGGCCTTCGTGCTCGCCGAGCCGGTCGCCGTCCTGGGCGTGGCGGCGCGGACGATCCTGACCCTGGACTGGCAGTACGCGGCAGGCGTCGTGGGGCAGATGGGCTACGGGCCCGGCGGGAACATCAACGGACCGTTCGTCGGCGCGGTGTGCTGGCTCGTCGCCGTGGGCGCGGCCTTCCTCCACGGGCCCCGCGGCCGGGCGTCGCGCCGGGCCGTCGTCTGGTTCGCGGTGGTGCTGCTGCTCAACGTCGCGGCCATCTTCGGGACGCTGTACCTGAGCTTCGCCCCCGTGCAGTCCGGGATCGTCAACGGGGTGCAGGGCCGCTACTTCGTCCCGCTCGCCCTGCTGCTGCTGGGGACGCTCGTCCCGCTGGTGAGCGCACGACTCCCCACCACCCCGCAGGCGCTGCGCAGGGTGGACACGGCCGTGCTCGTGCTCGTGCCGCTCTCCGCCGCGCTGGCCGTGGCCGGCTACGCCACCGTGGTCCACATCACGGGCCACTACGCGCTGCCCTGACCGATCACCGACCCCTGGAGGACCCCGTGGACGACGACCGATCCGACGACACCCCGCGCCCGGGCGGCAGCTCCGGACCGCCCCCGGGTCCCACGGCGCCGTGGGACCCGGGGGCGTGGCAGCCGGTCCCGCCGTGGCTCGCGGACCGGTACGCCAGAGGGCGCAGCCACGCCGAGACCGCGCTGATCCTCGGCATCCTCGGGGTGGTGCTCCTGCCGGTGCTGGCGCCGTTCGCGATCTGGCAGGCGCGCGAGGCCGAGAAGCTGGGCGTCCCGGCGACCGCCGGCCGGGTGCTCGGGTGGGTGGGCACCGTGCTGCTCGGGGTCTTCCTGCTGTTCCTCGTGCTGTGGCTGGTGGCCGCCGCGTTCCTCATCGGCTTCGGCGGAGGCGGCTGAGCCCGGTGGCCGGGACGTGCCCCGGGCCACCGGGCGCCGGGCTCACCAGATGCTGACGCGCTCCACCTCGGGCAGCCACAGCGCGTCCGACTCCACGACCCCGAACGCCTCGTAGAAGGCGGGGACGTTGCGGACCACCTGGTTCGCCCGGAACTCGTTGGGGGAGTGCGGGTCGGTGGCGATGCGGTGGCGCAGCGCCTCGTCCCGGGACTTCTGCTGCCACACGTAGGCCCAGGACAGGAACAGCCGCTGCTCGGGGCTGTAGCCGTCGATCAGCTCCCCGGGGCCGAAGGCGCTGCCGCTCTCCCGGGACATCCGCCACGCCTTGTGGGCGATGGTGAGCCCGCCCAGGTCCCCGATGTTCTCGCCCAGGGTGAGCTCGCCGTTGACGTGCGTGCCCTCGTCCTCCAGCTGCTCCGGGACCAGGCGGTCGTACTGGCGCACCAGCTCCGCCGTGCGCTCCTCGAAGGCCTGCCGGTCGGCGTCGGTCCACCAGTTGCGCAGCCGGCCGTCGCCGTCGCACGTCGAGCCCTTGTCGTCGAAGCCGTGGCCGATCTCGTGGCCGATCACGGAGCCGATCGCGCCGTAGTTCACGGCGTCGTCGGCGTCCTCGTCGAAGAACGGGGGCTGCAGGATCGCGGCCGGGAAGACGATCTCGTTGCGCAGCGGGTGGTAGTAGGCGTTGACCGTCTGCGGGGTCATGAGCCACTCGTGCTTCTCCACCGGCTGGCCGGCCTTGCGGACCAGCTCGGCGAGCCGGAACTCCGTGGTGCGGACCCGGTTGCCCACGAGGTCCTTGGGGCTGATCCGCAGGGAGGAGTAGTCCTTCCACTGCTCCGGGTAGCCGATCTTCGGGGTGAACTGGGAGAGCTTCTTCAGTGCCTCCTGGCGGGTCTCCTCCGTCATCCAGTCCAGGCCCGTGATCGAGACGCGGTAGGCCTCCAGGAGGTTGGCCACGAGCTCGTCCATCCGCTCCTTCGCGGTGGGGGAGAAGTGTGCCGCGACGTAGAGCTCGCCCACGGCCTCGCCGAGGACCCCGTTGACGAGCTCGACCCCGCGCTTCCAGCGGTCCTTGAGCCGAGGGGTCCCCGAGAGCACGGTGCCGTAGAACGCGAAGTCCTCCTCGACGAACGCGGAGGACAGGTAGGAGGCGCGCGCGGAGACCAGGTGCCAGCGGGCCCAGGACCGCCACGCCGGCAGCAGCTCGTCGACGAGCAGCTCCTCGACCCCGGTGAAGAAGGAGGGCTGGGCGTTGACCACGGTGCGCAGCGCCGTCCCGGGCAGCTCCGCGCCCTCGGCCAGGAGCCTCCAGTCGAGGACCGTGCCGGAGGCCGCGAGCTCCTCGAAGCTCATGGGGTTGTACATCTTGGTGAGATCGCGGACCGTGACCTTGTCCCAGTGCCGGGAGGCGATCCGCGTCTCGAGCTCCACCACCGCGCGGGCCTGCTCCTCGGCGTCCTCGAACCCGGCCAGGGACAGCATGGTGCGCACGTGCTCCAGGTACTTCCCGCGGATCGAGGCGTGCTGGTCGTCCCGGTAGTACTCCTCGTCGGGCAGGCCCAGTCCCGACTGCCCCACGAACACGAGCTGGCGCTCGGGGTCGCCCGGGTCGGCGTCCACGTCCACGCCGACGAGCCCGCCCGCACCGCGCCGGATCATCCGGCCCAGATGGCGGACCAGCCCGGGCACGTCCGCCACGGCGTCGACCTCCGCGAGGTCCGGGGCGAGGGGGGAGGCGCCCAGCGCCTCGATCCGCTCCTCGTCCATGAAGGACGCGTAAAGGTTCGCGATCTTGGACTCCACCGCCTCGGGGTCCCCGGCCCGGGCCCGGGTGATGAGCTCGCGCACGGCGGCCTCCGCCTGGTCCCGCAGCTCGATGAACGCGCCCACGGACGGCTTGTCGTCGGGGATCTCGGTCCGTCGCTGCCACGTGCCGTTGACGTGGCGGTAGAGGTCGTCCTGGGGGCGGACGGAGCGGTCGAAGCCGGAGAGGTCGAACACCGAAGAGGTCACCGTAGATGTCATGACCACCACGCTAACCGGCTCCGGGGGGGAGCGGGCAGGCTGTTCCCCGACCGCTTAACCCCGCTCGCCCCGCGGCCGCGCCGGGCTCGTCCCGGGGCCGACTCCGGTGGGGCCGTCCTCCCGGGTCAGCCCCGGGCGCCGGTGAATCGCGGCTTGCGCTTCTGCTGGAACGCGGCGAAGCCCTCGGCGTAGTCGGCGCTGCGGCACAGCTCGCCCTGCACCCGGTTCTCGTTCTCCACGGACTCCCAGAGCCCCAGGCGCTCGTCGCGGATCTGGGCCACGAGCTCGCGGGAGGCGAGGAACGCGCCGGTCGCGCCCTCGGCCACGGCCGCGGCCTTGGCGCGGGTGAGCTCGAGCAGCTCGTCGGCGGGCACCGACCGGCTGAACAGCCCGGAGCGCACCGCCTCCTGGCCGCTCATCAGCTCGGCCGTGTAGATGAGGTCCAGGGTCCGGTGGGCGCCGAGCCGCTCGGTGAACAGGGCGTGCCCGCCCGAGTCGAGGGTCGCGCCCAGGTTCGCGAACGGGGAGCCGATCTTCGCGCTGTCCGCGACGTAGACCACGTCCGTGGCGATCGCGAGGCCGAGCCCCACGCCCAGGCAGGCGCCCTGCACGGCGGCGAACGTCGGGGCGGGGAACTGCGTCATGGCGCGCAGCAGCGGGGTGACCTTCCCCGCCAGGTAGCCGTGGGCGTCGTCGGTCGCGGGATCCACGGCGGAGATGTCGCGGCCGGCGCAGAAGCCGCGGCCCTCGCCGCGCAGCACGAGGGCCCGGACGCCGGCCCTCCCGGCCTCGGCGTAGGCGTCGCCCAGCTCGGCGAGCGCGGCCTCGTCCAGGGCGTTCATCCTCCCGGGCGCGTTCAGCACCACTTCGGCCACGGATCCGTCGATGGTCAGGTCGATCACTGCTGCTCCTCGGTGAGATCGGGACTGGGAGGTCGGGGACCCGGTGCGGGGACCGCGGTCGGGGCCCGGGGCGGGACGGCCCGGGGCCCGGCACCGCTCAGGTGCCGGGCCCCGGGGCCGCGCGGCTCAGGCGTCGAAGTCGACGACGAGCTCCTTGGAGGTGGGGCGGGTCTGGCAGGTGAGCACGTAGCCCTTCTCGATCTCGTCCTTCTCGAGGGCGTAGTTCTCCTCCATCACGAACTCCCCGGAGACGACCTTCGCGCGGCAGGTGCCGCACACCCCGCCGGCACATGCGAACGGGACGTCGGGGCGGACCCGCAGGGCCGCGTTGAGGACGGTCTCCTGGGCGTTCTTCGGGGACTCGATCGAGGAGGAGAGCCCGTCCAGGTTGAACGTGATGTCGTAGCTCTCGCCCGACGGGTCCGCCGGGACCACGCGTCCCTGCTGGCCCTGGGGTGTCTCGGGGCGGCCGGTGCTGAACAGCTCGAAGCGGATTTTGTCCTCCGGCACGCCGCGCTCCGCGAGGGTGTCCCGGCACAGCTGGACGAGCTCGAAGGGCCCGCACAGGAACCACTCGTCCGCCCGGTCCACCTGGAGCACCTCGTCCAGGATGTCCTTGAGCTTGTCGGCGTCGATCCGACCGGACATCAGCGGGCTGATCCGCTGCTCGCGGGAGAGCACGTGGTGGATCGCCAGGCGGGACGGGTACTTGTCCTTGAGGTCCCCGAGCTCCTCGGCGAACATCACCTCCATGGCGGAGCGGTTGGCGTAGACGAGGTCGAACGTGGAGGACTCCGAGGCGCGCAGCACGGCCTTGGCGATCGCCATGATCGGGGTGATCCCGGAGCCCGCGGCGAAGGCCACGAGGTGCACCGACGCGTTCTTCGCGACCTCCTCGGCGGCGAGCCTCTCGGGGTCGTTCATGCTCGTGAGCCCGAGCTTGGAGGTGAACGCGCCCTGCGGGTTCATGACGTCGAGCGTGTCGCCGGCCTTCAGGGACTCGTTGGCCCACGTGGAGAAGACCCCGCCGATGTCCTGCTTGATCGCCACCCGGATCTCGCCCGGCCGCGGCTCCGCGCAGATGGAGTAGGACCGGCGGACCTCCTGTCCGTCGATGTGTGCGCGCAGCGCCACGTACTGCCCGGGCAGGTAGTCGTAGTCGTCCACGAGCTCCGGGGGCACCGCGAAGGCGACCTCCACGGAGTCCGCGGTGAGCTTGCGGACCTGGGAGACCTCGAGGGTGTTGAACGTGGCCCGGCGCCGGGCCGGGGCGGTGATCTCGGTCATCAGTGCACCTTGAAGTAGTCGAAGGGTTCCAGGCACTCGTTGCAGACGTGGAGCGCCTTGCAGGCGGTGGACCCGAAGCGGGTCAGCTCGCGGGTGTTCAGGGAGTGGCAGCGCGGGCACTTGACGGTGAGCCCCAGCCGGACGGGGCCGGCGGCGGCCCGGCCGCTGGGCGGGGCGATGCCGTACTCGTCGAGCTTGCGCCTGCCGTCCTCGCTCATCCAGTCCGTGGTCCACGCCGGCTGCAGCACGAGGTCGACCCGCACGTCGTCGTAGCCCTGCGCGTTGAGCGCCCGGGTGACGTCCGTGGTGATGGTCTCCATCGCGGGGCACCCGGAGTAGGTCGGGGTGATGACGACGACGGCGCGCCCGCCCTCGACCCGGGCGTCCCGCAGGATGCCGAGGTCGGCGATGGAGAGCACGGGGACCTCCGGGTCGTTCACCGTGGCGGCGATGTCCCAGACGCGGCCGGCGGCCTCGTCCCGGGGACGCAGCTCCCGGCCGGTCACCTTCGTGGTGCCCGTCGGCTCGTGCTCGGTCATCGTCATCGCCCCCTCACCAGGTGGCGCCGGGGTGCTGGCGCGCCAGCACCTGCATCTCGGCGAGGATGTGGCCCCGCTGCTCGCTGAACTGCCCCGAGCGGTCGCCGCCCCAGGCGCCCAGGACCTCGGGGACGGACAGCTCCGCCTCGTCCAGGATCGCCGCGATCCGCCGGTCGAAGTCGGCGCGCAGGGAGGACGGGCGCACGGCGGCGTCCCCGAGGGACTCGATGAGCTCGTCGTCGTGGAACAGCTCGTCCACGTAGGGCCACATGTAGTACAGGCCGGCCTGGACGCGGCGCTTGGACTCCTCCGTGCCGAGGCCCAGGCGCAGGATCCACTGGCTCGCGTGGTCCTGGTGGTACTCGATCTCCTTGAGCGCCTTGTCCGCGATGGCCGCGAGCGTCGGGTCGGAGGAACGGACCAGACGGCGGTACAGCTCGTACTGGTAGTAGGAGAAGATCAGCTGCCGGGCGATGGTCTGCCCGAAGTCGCCGTTCTCCTGCTCCACGAGCCGGCAGGAGCGGAACTCCTCCTCGTCGCGGAAGTAGGCGAGGTCGTCCTCGGTCTTCCCCCAGGCGGTGCCCGCGTACGTGAGGAAGAAGCGGGCGTGCCCGAGCAGGTCCAGGGCGATGTTGGCCAGCGCGATGTCCTCCTCGAGCTCCGGGGCCCGGGCGATCCACCAGCCGAGGCGCTGGGCGAGCATCAGGGCGTCGTCGCCCAGGTACAGGGCGTAGCGGGCCACGTCCTCGGGCGCCTTCGCGCCGCCGGCCTTGATCTCCTCCGCGGTGATCGCGTCGCCCGCGCTCTGCCGGGTCGCGGACTCGTGGGATGCGAAGCTCACAGATGCTTCACCCCTTCGCTCTTGGTGTAGTACGTGGCGTGGCGGTAGCTCTTGCCCTGCGCGGACTCGAAGAACCCGCCCTTGGAGTCGGGGTCCGAGGCGGTGATGGCCGCGGAGGGCACGACCCACACGGAGGTCCCCTCGTTGCGGCGCGTGTAGAGGTCCCGGGCGTTGCGCACGGCCATCGTGGCGTCCGGGGCGTGCAGGGATCCGGCGTGGACGTGGGAGAGCCCGCGCGAGGACCGCACGAACACCTCCCACAGGGGCCACTCGTCGGAGGACGCGCCGATCGGGCTCACGGTGTTCTCGCTCATGCTCAGGCTCCGATGAGTTCGGCGGAGGCGCGCTCCGCGGCGGTCTTGCGGGCGTAGGCGGCGGCGGCCTCGCGGACCCAGGCGCCGTCCTCGTGCGCCGTGCGGCGGCGCTGCATGCGCTGGAGGTTGCACGGGCCCCGGCCGCCGACGACGGCCTTGAACTCGTCCCAGTCCAGCGGTCCGTAGTCGTAGTGGCCGCGCTCCTCGTTCCACTTGAGGTCCGGGTCCGGCAGGGTCAGGTCCAGGGCCGCGGCCTGCTCCACGATCATGTCCACGAAGCGCTGGCGCAGCTCGTCGTTGGAGAAGCGCTTGATGTTCCACGCCATGGACTGCTTCGAGTTGGGCGAGTCGTCGTCCGGGGGGCCGAACATCTGCAGGGAGGGGCCGTAGAAGCGGTTCACGGCGTCCTGGGCCATCTGCTTCTGGGCGGGCGTGCCGTGGGAGAGCTCGTAGAGGATCTCCCAGCCCTGGCGCTGGTGGAAGGACTCCTCCTTGCAGATCCGGACCATGGCCCGGCCGTAGGGGCCGTAGGAGGCCCGGCACAGCGGGACCTGGTTGGCGATCGCGGCGCCGTCCACGAGCCAGCCGATGGCGCCCATGTCGGCCCAGGTGCGCGCGGGGTAGTTGAAGATCGAGGAGTACTTCGCCCGGCCGTCCAGCAGCTGCTGGTTGAGCTCGGAGCGGGGGGTGCCCAGGGTCTCGGCGGCGGAGTAGAGGTACAGCCCGTGGCCGGCCTCGTCCTGCACCTTGGCCATGAGGATGGCCTTGCGCTTGAGGGACGGCGCCCGGGAGATCCAGTTGCCCTCCGGCTGCATGCCGATGATCTCGGAGTGGGCGTGCTGCGAGACCTGGCGGACCAGCGTCTTGCGGTAGGCGGCGGGCATCCAGTCGCGCGGCTCGATCCGGGAGTCCTCGGCGATGATGCGGTCGAAGTGCTCCTCGCCCGCGCGGTCCAGTTCGGCCTGCTCGGCCGCGTCCGCGGCGGGCACGGCGTGGAGGCCGGTGTTCTGCGTAGTCATGGTGTCCCTCTTCCGACGAGATGGCGCCGCGGGGCGGGAGGGCCGCACGCGACTAACTGACCGTTCGTTCAGGATATAAGTCCGCGGGGGCGGCGTCAACAGGTTGTTCCCACGGGGTGTCCGGACCCGTCTTCGAGGTGGCGCGGGTTGACACGGGCGGCGGAGTGGGATTGTCTACTGAACATTCGGTCGTGAACTGTGAGGAGAGTTACATGTCCCAGGGCCATCCGATCCTCGCGGGGGACCACACCTCGCGCTGGATGGGCATCACCGTGGACCGTGCCGACTACGGCCACGCCCAGATCCGCATGACGCTGCGGGAGGAGATGCTCAACGGGTTCGGCATCGCCCACGGCGGCATGGTCTTCGCCTTCGCGGACACCTGCTTCGCCCTCGCCTGCAACGACCCCGCCGGTGACGGCAGCACCATCACGGTGGCCGCGGGGGTGGACATCAACTTCCTCGCCTCGGCCCACCGCGGGCAGGAGCTCACCGCCGTGGGGACCGTGCGCGCCCAGGCGGGACGCAGCGGTGTCTACGACATCCAGGTCCTGGCCGACGGCCGGCTCATCGCAGAGTTCCGGGGCCGCAGCCGCACGATCCCGAACCCCGCCCGCCGCGCGGCGGCGCCCGCCGAGCGGCCGGCCGGCGATCCGGCCGCGCAGCCCGTCCTGCAGTCCGCCCAGCAGCCCGAGGAAGTCTGACATGACCGAGTGCTCCGTCCCCAACCCCTACACCCCCGCACCCGCCCCCGCGGACCGGTCGCAGCCGGACCCGGAGGAGACGATGAGCCGGGACCAGGTCGAGTCCCTGCAGGTCGAGCGGCTGCGCTGGACCCTGCACCACGCCTACGAGAACGTTGCCGCCTACACCGAGCTCTTCGACGGCCACGGCGTGCACCCCGGCGACTTCAAGGAGCTCGAGGACCTCCGGCTCTTCCCCTGCACGGACAAGGAGTTCCTGCGGAAGGCGTACCCGTTCAAGTCCCTCGCGGTGCCGATGAGCGAGGTCCGGCGGATCCACGCCTCCTCCGGCACCACCGGGCAGCCCACCGTGGTGGCCTACACCCAGAACGACATCGACACCTGGGCGGGCCTCGTGGCCCGCTGCTTCCGGCTCTCGGGCGTGCGGCCCGGCGACAAGGTGCACAACGCCTACGGCTACGGGCTGTTCACAGGCGGGCTCGGCGCCCACTACGGCGCCGAGCGCCTGGGCTGCGCCGTCATCCCGATGTCCGGCGGGCAGACCGAGAAGCAGGTCCAGATGATCCGGGACTTCGAGCCCGAGGCCATCCTCTCGACCCCCACCTACCTGCTGACCATCGCCGACGGCTTCAAGAAGCTCGGCCTGGACCCGCGCGAGACGTCGCTGCGCACCGCGGTGCTCGGGGCGGAGCCCTGGACCGAGGAGATGCGCCGCGAGATCGAGACGGCCTTCGACGTGGACGCGTGCGACATCTACGGCCTCTCGGAGGTCATGGGCCCCGGTGTGGCCGGGGAGTCCGCCGCCTCCAAGGACGGCTCCCACATCTGGGAGGACCACTTCCGCCCCGAGATCATCGACCCGTTCACGGACGAGGTCCAGGAGACCGGCCGGCCCGGCGAGCTCGTGTTCACGGCGCTCACCAAGGAGGCCCTGCCGATCATCCGCTACCGCACCCACGACCTGACCCGCCTGCTGCCCGGCACGGACCGGCCCGGGCACCGGCGGATGGGCCGGATCACGGGCCGCTCCGACGACATGATCATCCTGCGCGGGGTCAACCTGTTCCCCTCCCAGATCGAGGAGCTCGCCCTGCAGGTGCCGGAGCTGAGCCCGCACTTCACGCTCGAGATCACCCGCCCGCACCGGATGGACCAGATGACCATCAACATCGAGCGGCGCGAGCAGGTGACCGTCGAGGCCGCCGAGGCCGGCGGCCAGAAGCTCCTGCACGCCATCAAGACGAAGATCGGCTCCTCCGCCTCGATCCGGATCGCCGAGCCGGGGACCCTCGCCCGCTCCTCCGGCAAGCTGCGCCGCGTTTACGACCACCGCAAGGACGCATGACGTCCGCGCGCCGACCCGTGCCGCGACCGGCCCCCGAGACCGCTCGGGGGCTCGTCGCGTCATAGGATCGTTGTCCTGCCCGTCCCCATCGAGATCGAGGTCCCCATGACGCACGCACCGGCGCCCGCCCCTCCCGACAGCGCGGCCCCGCGCCGTGGCCGGCCCGGCTACGACCGCGAGACGCTGCTCGACGTGTGCGTGGAGGTCTTCAACGTCCACGGCTACGACGCCACGTCGATGGGCACGCTCTCCAAGCACCTGGGGATCTCCAAGTCCGCGATCTACCACCACGTGGAGTCCAAGGAGGAGATCCTCGAGCAGGCGCTGGGCCGGGCCCTCGACGCGCTCGAGGAGGTCCTGGCCACCGCCGAACGGACGGAGGCCCCGGCGGTCGAGCGGCTCGAGCAGGTGATCCGCGGGACCGTGCACGTGCTCGTGGAGCAGATGCCGTACGTGACCCTGCTGCTGCGGCTGCGGGGCAACTCGGAGGTCGAGACGCGGGCGCTCGAGCGCCGCCGCACGGTCACCCGCCGGGTCGGCGCGCTCATCGAGCAGGCCCAGGAGGAGGGCGACCTGCGCCGCGACCTCAGCGCCCGCTCCGCCTCGCGGCTGCTCCTGGGCATGATCAACTCCATCGTCGACTGGTACCGGCCGGACCCGGACAAGACCGACGACGGGCTGGCCGACACCGTGGTCGCCCTCGCCTTCTCGGGGCTGCGGGCCACCTGACCCGTCGGCCGGCCGTTCCACCGAGTCCCGGCGGTCCCTCCGCCCGTTGTCCGCCGAGTCCCCAGGTTCCCTGCAGGCTCTCCGCCGAACCCCCAGTGACAGCGCAATCCCCCACGCACCGGCGTGGGGGATTGCGTGCGTCGTGGGGACTCGGCGGCCCGGGGCGTGCCCCGGGTGGGGACTCGGCGGCCCGGGGCGGGTCCCGCCCGGGTCAGCCGCTCAGGCGGCGGGCCAGGTCTTCGCGACCAGGGTCAGCACGTCGTAGGTCGCGACAATCTCGTCGTGCTGGTTGTGCAGGATCGCGTCCCAGCAGACCTCGCCGTACTCGTCGGTCACCCGCGGGGTGATCTGCTTGGCCGTGAGGGTCACGCGGATGCGGTCGTCGTAGGTCACCGGCGTGATGAAGCGCAGGTTCTCCAGCCCGTAGTTCGCCAGGACGGGGCCGGGGGCCGGCTCCACGAACAGCCCGGCCGCCCAGGAGACGAGCAGGTAGCCGTGGGCCACCCTGCGCGGGAAGAACGGGTTGGCCGTGGCGGCCTCCTCGTCGGTGTGCGCGTAGAAGGTGTCGCCGGTCTTCTCGGCGAACTCGGTGATGTCCTCGAGGGTCACGGTGCGCAGCTCGGAGGCGAACTGGTCGCCGATCCGCAGGGTCTCCAGGGACTTGCGGAACGGGTGCTCGCCGGTGCCGTTCTCGACCGCCTCACGGGTCACGGTGTTCGCCGCGGCGCCCCGGTGCCACACGCCGGTCACGGCCGTGAGGATGTCCGGGGGACCCTGGATGGCGGTGCGCTGCATGTAGTGCTTGACGCCGCGCACGCCGCCCAGCTCCTCGCCGCCGCCGGCGCGGCCGGGGCCGCCGTGGACCAGGTGCGGCATGGGGGAGCCGTGGCCGGTCGAGGTCCTGGCGTCCTGGCGGTTGAGGAAGTGCACCCGCCCGTGGTGCGAGCCGATGCCCGCCGTGAACCGGGCGGCGGTCGCGCCGTCGTTAGTGCACACGGTCGCCACGAGCGAGCCGCCGCCGAGCGCGGCGAGCCGCACGGCGTCGTCGACGTCGGTGTAGCCCAGCACGGAGGTCACGGGGCCGAAGGCCTCGACGAAGTGCACCTCCGGGGTGTCCGGGTCGTCGAAGGACAGCACCGTGACGGGGAAGAACGCGCCCGCACCGGTGTCCGCGTCACCGACGGACGCGTCCGGGCCGCCCAGGCGGACGGTGCCGCCGGCGGCGACCAGGCGCTCCACGGCCTTGCGCACCTCGCTCTGCTGCTCCTTGGAGGCCAGGGCGCCCATGGTGACGCCCTCGGTGCGGGGGTCGCCGATGACCACGCGCTGCTGCACGCGCTCGGCGACGGCCGCCACGACGTCCTCCACGCGGTCCTGCGGGACGATGACGCGCCGGATGGCGGTGCACTTCTGCCCGGCCTTGGACGTGATCTCGACGAACACCGCCTTCACGAACGCCTCGAACTCCGGGGTCTCCGGGGTGGCGTCGGGGCCGAGGATCGCCGCGTTGAGGGAGTCCGTCTCGGCGGTGAAGCGCACTCCTCCGTTGATGACGTTGTCGTGGTGGCGCAGCGACTGCGCGGTGCCGGCGGAGCCGGTGAAGGCCACGTGGTCGCGGTAGTCCAGGTGGTCGAGCAGGTCCCGGGCGGAGCCGGAGATCAGCTGGAGAGAGCCATCGGGCAGGATGCCGGAGTCGAGCATGAGGCGCACGCAGGCGGCCGTGACGTAGCCGGTCGGCGTGGCCGGCTTCACCAGGGTCGGCATGCCGGCGATGAAGGCGGGGGCGAACTTCTCGAGCATGCCCCACACCGGGAAGTTGAACGCGTTGATCTGCACGGCGACGCCGGGCATGCGGGTGTAGATGTGCTCGCCCAGGAAGGACCCGTCCTTGGAGAGCTGCTCCACCGCGCCGTCCACGATGACGTTGGCGTTGGGCAGCTCCCGCCGGCCCTTGGAGGAGAACGTGAAGAGGGTGCCGATGCCGCCGTCCACGTCGAAGAAGTGGTCCTTCAGGGTGGCGCCCGTCGAGTAGGAGACGTCGTAGAGATCCTGCTTGTGCTCGGTGAGGTGCTGGGCGAGCTCCTTGAGCTTGAGTGCCCGCTCGTGGATGGTGAGCTCCCCGAGCGAGCGCTGGCCCACGGTCCGGCCGTAGTCCACGGCGGAGGCGATGTCGATGCCGTCCGTGGACACGCGCGCCACGACCTCGCCGGTCGAGGCGTCGGCCACCTCCGTGACCTTCTGCGGGTTCTCCGGCGTCCACCACCGGCCCCGCAGGTAGCTGGGGAGGATGGTCTGGGTCTGTGCTGCCACGGTGCGTGGTCCTTTCGCTCGGGTGCCTGCGGGCGGTCCGCTGCCCGCATCCTGACCGATCGTTCGGTATTATGACCACGATAACCTACGTCACACCTCAGGACCACTGCCCCGCTGTGGACCTGTCACGTCGCCGAGCTCCCGAGGAGTGCCATGACCACGATCGAGACCCACGAGCCCTGGCGCATCGTCCTGGGCGAGCTCGACGAGAAGATGGGCGTCACCGTCCTGGAGGAGTCGGCGGAGCGCGTGGTCGCCTCCATGCCCGTCGAGGGCAACCGTCAGTCGCTGGGCCTGCTCCACGGCGGGGCCATGGTGGCCCTCGGCGAGGCCGTGGGCTCCTGGGCCGCGGTCATCCACGCGTCCACGATGGGCAAGGTCGCCGTGGGTGTGGACGTCAACGCCACCCACCACCGGTCCTCCCGCACGGGCACCGTGACGGCCACGGCCACCGCTCTCCAGCTCGGCCGCTCCCTCACGTGCCACGAGGTGGTCGTCGAGCACGAGGACGGCACCCGGCTGTGCACCGTGCGGATCACGAACTTCCTCAAGGACAGGCCGCAGCAGGCCGGGAACCCGGCCGAGAGCTAGGCGGGAGACAGGCCGGGCAACGGGTCAGGACGGACGGCCGAGCCGCCGGCGCAGGGAGGCCAGCTCCTCGGGTGCCAGCCCGGCGTCCACGAGCCAGCGCTCGGCGTCGAACTCGGCCAGCAGCTCCTCGAGGGCCGCGCGGCGCTCCGCGAGCAGCGCGGCGAGCTCGGGCTCGGGGTGGTGGCGCTCGACCGGGTGGGGGACGGGCGCGACGCGGTGCCACTCGTTGATCCCGCGCGCGGCGGCCTCGTCCTCCGCGACGAGACGCTCCGGGGGCGCTCCGGCCAGTCCGAGGAGCAGCAGCGCGAGCACCCCGGTGCGGTCGCGGCCGGCCGAGCAGTGCACCACCACGGCGCCCTCGGCGGTCGCCACCGCCCGCACCGCCTCGGCGAGGAGGCCCGGGAACAGCCGCAGGTAGTCGCGGTAGCCGCGCGGATGGTTGAGGTAGGGCGTGCCCACCAGCGGGAACTGCGGATGGGCGGGGTCCTCGGTGGGGCGGTGCAGCACCGTGATGCCGGCGCGGGCGGCCGGGTCGTCCAGGGGGTCCGTGGGCCGGCGCCGCCGCTCGTCCGCGTTGCGCAGGTCCACCACCGTGCGCACGCCGTCCGCCGCGGCGGCACGCCAGCCCGCGGGGCTCAGCCGCTCGGAGCGGCCCATCCGCCACACGTCGCCCGCCAGGCGCCGCGCGTTGAGCGCACCGTCCCACGTGGCGGGGGTCCCGGGCTGTGCATGCATGCCCCCACGATAGGACCCGCGTCCGACGGCGCGCCGCTCCCGCACACCTGCGCCGCACCCCCACGCGGACCGACCGGCTCCGCCCGGGACGCCGGCACTGTGCATGCGGTCCCGGGTGGAACCGGTGAGGTCGGCGGCAGGGAGGGCTGTGCTACTGGTCGTAGGTGAAGAAGCCCTTGCCGGTCTTGCGGCCGAGCTCGCCCCGGGCCACCATGTCCCGCATCAGCTGCGGGGGAGCGAAACGTGGGCCGAGCTCCGACTCGAGGTACTCCGCGATGCCCAGGCGCACGTCCAGGCCCACGATGTCCGTCAGGGCCAGCGGGCCGACCGGGAACTTGTAGCCCAGGACCATGGCGTTGTCGATGTCGGCGGCCGAGGCCACACCCTCCTCGACCATCCGGATGGCCTCGAGGGCGATCGCCACGCCCAGTCGCGACGAGGCGAAGCCGGGGGCGTCGTTGACGACCACCGGGGTCTTGCCGAGGCCCTCGACCCACTGCACCGAGAGCCGCTTGAGCTCCTCGCCGGTGTGCTTCGAGTTCACGACCTCCACGAGCTTCGAGGCCGGCACGGGGTTGAAGAAGTGCAGCCCGCAGAACCGCTCGGGGCGTCCCAGCTGCTCGGCCAGCCCGTCCACGGACAGCGAGGACGTGTTGGTGGCCAGCCACGCGGTCGCGGCCAGCTGGCGCTCGACCTCCTGCAGGGCCGAGACCTTCAGGTCCCACACCTCGGGCACCGCCTCGACGACGAGCTCGCACGGGGCGAAGTCGGCGTGGTCGAGGGAGACGGCGAGGTTCTCGGACCACTCGTCCAGGTTGCCGTCCACGCTCCCGCGCTCCAGGGACTTGGCCAGGTCCCGCTCGATCCGCTCCCGCGCGGCCTCCGCGGCCTGACCGTCCCGCTCCACCACGGTCACCTCCGCCCCGGCGAGCAGGAAGGCGTGGGCGATGCCCGCGCCCATGCGGCCTCCGCCCAGGACGCCGACGACGGCGGGAACGGCCAGTGCGTGCTTCTCGGTCATGGTCGGGGTGCTCCTACTTCTTGTTCTTCTTGCGGTCCAGGAAGGACTGCATGCGGTCGAACTTCGCCTGCGACTCGAAGAGCACGGCCTGGGCCAGCTCGTCGATGTGCGGGTGGGCGGCCGGCGGGGCCGCGAAGACCCGCTTGGAGATCCGCACGGCCAGGGGGTCCTGGGCGCCGATCCGGTCGGCGAGCGCGTGCGCGGCGCCGACGAGCTGTGCGGGCTCGTGCAGCTCGGTGACGAGGTGCAGGGCCAGGGCCTCGTCCGCGTCCAGGATCCGGCCGGCGAGCAGGATGTCCAGGGCGATCGGCTCGCCGACCAGCTCCTTGAGCCGCCACAGGCCGCCGGCGGCGGCGATGATCCCCAGGTTGGTCTCGGGCTGGCCGATCCTGAGGTGCGGGGTGGCGATGCGGAAGTCCGCGGCGTAGGCCAGCTCCGCGCCGCCGCCCAGGGCGTAGCCGTCGACCGCGGCGATCACGGGCATGGGCAGCTGGTGGATCCGGTCGAAGATCCGGGAGTTGATCCCGGCCAGGGCGTCGTCGCGGCGGCGCTCGCGCAGCTGAGCGATGTCGGCCCCGGAGGCGAAGACGCCCTTGCCGTTCACCTCGGTGCCCGAGAGGATCAGGATCTTGGGGTGCCGCTCCAGGTGGCCGCACACGGTGTGCAGCTCCTCGACCATGGTCGCGTCGATGGCGTTGCGCACGGCGGGGCGGTCCAGGACCACGTGCAGGCGGTCCTCGCGCTCCTCGAGCCGCAGGGCGGTGAACTCGGCGCCGAGGATCTCGCTGGGGCCGACCATCAGAGCTTCTCCACGAGCATCGCGGTGCCCTGGCCGACGCCCACGCACATGGTGGCGAGGCCGCGGTCCGCGCCCTCGCGCTCCATCCGGCCCAGCAGCGTCACGACCAGCCGGGAGCCGGAGGAGCCGAGCGGGTGGCCGAGCGCGATCGCGCCGCCGTCGTTGTTGACGGTGCCCTGGTCGAGACCGAGGCGGCGGATGCAGGCGAGGGACTGGCTGGCGAACGCCTCGTTGAGCTCGACCGCTCCGAGGTCGCCGATGCCCCACCCGGTGCGCTCGAGCACCTTCTGGGTGGCGGGGACGGGGCCGAGGCCCATGATCTGCGGGGCCACGCCGGCGGAGGCGCCGTCGACGATCCGGGCTCGGGGGGTCAGCCCGTACTTCTCGGCGGCGCGCTCGGAGACCACGAGGATCGCCGAGGCGCCGTCGTTGAGCGTCGAGGAGTTGCCGGCGGTGACGACCGTCCCGTGGTCGACCACCGGGCGCAGCTTGGCGAGCACCTCGGTGGTGGTGCCCGGGCGGGGCCCCTCGTCGGTGTCGACGACGGTTTCGGCGCCCTTGCGGCCCTTGACGGTCACCGGGACGATCTCGGGGGCGAAGCGCCCGGCGTCGATCGCGGCGATCGCCCGCTCGTGGGAGGACACCGCGAACGCGTCGGCGTCCTCGCGCGAGATCTTGTCGACGATCGCGACCTCCTCGGCCGTCTCCGGCATCGAGTAGGTCATCTTGTCGTGCTTCTTGAACTCGGGGTTGGTGAAGCGCCAGCCGATGGAGGTGTCGAAGACGTCGCCGGGCTTGGCGAAGCCCTTGGCCGGCTTCTCCATGACCCAGGGGGCGCGGGACATCGACTCGACGCCGCCGGCGACGACGATGTCCGCGGCCCCGGCCTTGATCATGTGCGAGGCCATGATGATGGCGGACAGCCCGGAGGCGCAGAGCCGGTTGACGGTGATGCCGGGGACGGTGTCGGGGAAGCCGGCGAGCAGCCAGGCCATGCGGGCGACGTTGCGGTTCTCCTCGCCGGCGCCGTTGGCGTTGCCGAGGATCACCTCGTCGACGTCGTGCGGGTCGATCCCGGCGTCGGTCACCGCGCGGCCGACGACGAGGGCGGCGAGATCGTCGGGGCGCACACCGGAGAGTGCGCCGCCGTACCGGCCCACGGGGGTGCGGGCGCCGCCGACGAGGAGGGCCTGAGGGGTGGAGGGCATGGGAGGAACTCCTGTCGCGACGGGAAGCGGCCGGCATCCGGGCGTCCTCGCCCGACTTTACTGACCGATCGTTCATCAAACCATCCCACGCGTGCGCCCGTGGGGTCAACAGAGCGCGCCGTCACGAAGGGCTGTGGCCGGCCTCACGCATCGAGACCCTGGCCCACGGTGACCTTCCGGGAGCAGCGGACCAGCGGCAGAACGGCTGACCCGGTCGGCACGAGCACGAGGAGGGCATCACGTGGGAGCCCGCGCCCCAGGGGGTCGTCGCCGCCGGATGACGGCGGCGCCATGAGATCCTGGCGTCCTCATCACAGACTCGAGCCGGCGCGTCCCGCCGGGGTCACCGGAGGTGCAGGATGTCGTTCCAGGAGTCCATGGAGCTCGTCGGAGAGGCCGTCGACGTCGCCGGCGTCGTCGCCATCGTCATCGGGACGGTGGTCGCGACCCTCCTGGCCGGGCGGGACCTGCTGGGGCGCCGGGGCGGGGAGAGCGACACCTACGAGAGCTACCGGCAGCGGCTGGGCCGCTCGATCCTCCTGGGCCTGGAGCTGCTCGTGGCCGCGGACATCATCAAGACCGTCGCCATCACCCCCACGTTCGAGTCGGTGGGGGTGCTGGCGCTCATCGTGCTCGTGCGCACCTTCCTCAGCTGGTCCCTCGAGCTCGAGATCAGCGGGCGGTGGCCGTGGCAGAAGGAGCACGAGAAGTCCGCGCCGCTGCCCGAGCGGACCGTGTAGGCCCGCCGGGTCCCGGCCGGGCGCTCAGGCCTCGGGCGGGTACTCCTCCGGGCGCAGGTCCCGGCTGCACGGCACCCGGTGGCCGGGCACGAGCTGGTTGGCGGCCCTCGCCAGGGTGTCCCGGTCCCGGGGCGGCAGGTACAGGGCGTGGTGAAGGTAGGCGTCGAGCTCCAGCTCCCCGACCTCCCCGCCCAGGTGGACGTACCGCAGCCACAGGTCGCGCGCCCCCAGCCCGGTGCTCGTCAGCGCGGTGCGGATCAACCTGGCCTGCGTCCTGGCGATCGTCCGATCGTCCATCTGACCCCTTCTGCCCGCTGCCACCAGGATAGTCGGGGGGCCGGGACGGAGGCAGCTCGCGCGGGCACGCGGACCGAGGACCCATGGGCGTCCGGGGCCGCGGGACGGGCTACCCGCGGTGCGGCTCCGGGCACGCGTGCGCGCGCAGCCCCGCGCCGACGGCGGACAGCCACGCCTCCACCGACGCGCGGGCCTCCTCGGTGCCCGGGTAGCGGGCGCGCAGGTGCAGGCCTCCCTCGCCCACCACGAACCACACCTGCACCCCGGTGGTCGGCGCCGACGCGGAGATGTGCTGGGCCCGCAGCTCCGGCGCCAGGGCCGCGGGCAGCCGCCGGTAGTCGAGGTAGGACAGCATGAACATGCCCGGCGGGACGGGCATGCCGCCGTGGGGCCGCAGGATCGGCTCCAGGGCGTGCGAGCCCAGCTCCAACGCCTCGCGCACGGCGGCGCGGCAGGACTGCGGATCGGGGTCCGAGCACTCGAGCACCGCATTGGTGATGAACCAGCCCACGGCGTCGCGCCAGCGCGGTGCGGTGCGGCTGTGCACGGGCAGGACCGCGCGCAGGGGCCGTCCGGCCAGCTCGGCGGTCGCCCGGGTCAGCACCGAGACCACCAGGACCAGCAGCCGGACGTGGAGCGCGTCCGCGCGGGCCTCCAGGCGGGCCAGGCCCTCGGCGTCGAGGACGTCGTGCGTGGTCACCGTCTCGGGCGCCGGGGCGCCGAGGTCGCCCAGGGGCAGGGGGAAGACGGGCAGGGCGCCGTCGCCGTCCGCGAGGATCCGCTCCCAGCGCCGCACGACCCGCGGCGGGGCCGGGGGACCCGCGGCGAGCTCCCGCGTGTGCTCGGCGAAGGACGCCGCGGGCGCCCGGCCCGCACCCGGTGGGCGCCCGGCGCGGACGTCGTCCAGCCCGTCGAGCAGGTCCCGGGCGAGCAGGGGCAGGGACCAGGCGTCCACGTGGGCGTGGTCGGCCGCGAGCACGACGACGACGGGCCCGGCCGCGGGCTCGATCAGGCACAGCCGGTGCGAGGGCCGGGCCAGCGGGGAGCAGGCGGCGTCGGCCACCGCCCGCAGGGCCGCCCGCGTTCCGGCGGGGCCGACCTCGTGCCGGGTCCACACGGGTTGCACGGCGTCGGCGATCTCGTGCAGCCGGACGCGGCCGTCGTCGTCGGCGGAGAAGACGGTGCGCAGCGTGTGGTGCCGTCGCACGACACCGGCCCAGGCCTCGCCCAGCTGCGCGGCGTCCACCGGCGCGGTGAGCTCCACGGCCACGGCCATCCAGGACCCCGGCCGGGGACCGGCGCCCACGTGCAGGCCCTGGTCGAAGGACACCGGCAGCGGCCGGCCGGAGTCCGTGGCGGGGACCGTGCAGCTGGACAGGCGGCCCTCGGGCAGCCGGGCGTGCGTGATGCTGGTCAGCCGCATGCGGACCTCCTCGTCGGGCCGGGGACGGGCCGGCCGCCGAGGACGCGCCCGGCCCACCGGTGGTCACAATCTACGCGTACCGTGGCGGCATGCCGACGCTCGAGCTCCCCCGCTGCCGCCTGACCTACGACGTGACCGGCGCCGGCCCGCCGGTCGTCCAGCTGCACGGGCTGCTGTCCGACCAGGCCGCCAACACCGCCGGAGGCCTGGACCTGGCGTCCGCGCTGACCGGGCACCGGACGGTGCGCTACGACGCCCGCGGACACGGCCGCTCCGCGGCGGAGCCCGTGGCCGAGGACTGGACCTGGCCACGGCTGGCCGAGGACCTGCTGCACCTGCTGGACGCCGTGGCGCCCGGTGAACCGGTGCACGGCATCGGCCCGTCCATGGGGGCGGCCACGCTCCTGCACGCCGCCCTGGCCGAACCCCGGCGGTTCCGCTCACTCACGCTCTGCGTGCCGTCGACGGCCTGGGGCTCGCGCCGCGACCAGGCGGGGACATACCGGCGGAGCGCGGACCTGGTGGAGCGCCACGGGCTCGAGGCCTACCTCCGGGCCGGCCGGGCCGCGGTCCGGCCGCCCGCGGTGGCGGACCGCCCGGCGCACCCACCGCGTGTCGACCCAGGTCTGCTGCCCGCCGTGCTGCGCGGAGCGGCCAGCACCGACCTCCCGCCGGTCGACGAGCTGTCGCGGATCGGCGTGCCGGTCCTCGTGCTGGCCTGGTCCGGCGACGCCACCCACCCGCTGTCCACGGCCGAGGCGCTGCGCGCGGCCCTGCCCGGCGACGGCCTGCACGTGGCCGGCACGCCCGCCGAGCTGGCCGAGTGGCCGCGCCGGTGCGCCGCCTTCGTGCGGGCGGTGGAGGTGGGCCGGCAGGCCGGTCCGGCCGTCTGAGCCGCGCGGCCCCCACGGGGGCGGGCTCCGCCGGGGTCTGCTGGGGTCAGAGCCGGCGGCCGGCGGTGAGGGAGGCGCTCATGAACTCGGCGATCACCTTCTGGGAGATCGCGACGTCGAGGACGAACACGCCCTCCTCGTGGCCGGCCAGCCAGTCCGTGAGCACCTGCAGATCGGCCAGGGAATGGATCTTGGCCCCGTCCGCGCCCATCGCCCGGCCGATGGCGGCGAAGTCGACCTCGTCGATGAGCATCGCGGTGGGGTCCAGGCCCTTGGAGGCGTACTGGTGCAGCTCGGCGCCGTAGGCGGAGTCGTTGAGCACCACGACCACCCCGCGCCGGGTGGCGCGCAGGAAGGTCTCGAGGTCGGCCAGGCCCATCAGCCCGCCGCCGTCGCCCGAGACGAACACGGTGGTGCGGTCGGGGCGGGCCACCGAGACCCCGGCCGCGGAGCCGAAGCCCAGTCCGATGGACTGGAAGGCGGTGCCGACCAGGACCATGGCCTGCGGGTCGGGCACGGACAGGTACATCGGGGCCCAGCCGATGAAGTGGCCGCCGTCCATGACCACGGAGCGGTCGGCGGGGAGGATCGCCTCGAGGGCGGAGACGACGGCCCGGGGGTTGAGCCGGCCGTCGGGGCCGAACTCGGCCGGGTCCTCGACCGGGGCGGAGCCGCGGAAGGCGGCGGTGGCGACCTCGGGGGCGGCCGCCCGCCAGGTGTCCTCCGGGGCGGCGGCGGAGATCCGGCCGGTGAGGGCCTGGAGGAACGGTCCCAGGTCCGCGCGCACGTAGTCGGTGACCGGGGGCGTGAGGTCCTCGGGTTCGTTGTCGATGCGGATCACCTGGGTGCCTTCGGCGAAGAGGGTGCCGTAGCGCAGCTGGAAGGCGTTCAGCGAGGCCCCGGCGACCAGGACGACGTCGGCCTGCCGGGCCAGCTCCAGGCGGTGGGCGCGGGTGAAGCCGCCGGCGATGCCGAGGTCCCACGGGGAGTTGAACACCCCGGTGGCCATCGCGGAGGTCATGAACAGCGCCCCGAGCCGGTCCCCGAGCTCGGTGAGCGGGGTCGTGGCCCCCGCCAGGAGCACCCCGCGCCCGGCGAGGACCAGCGGCCTGGCCGCGGTGCGCAGGATCCCGGCGATGCGGTCGAGGTCCTCGGTGGAGGCGGTGAACGTGGGCTTGACCGGCAGCGGGTCCAGGGGAACCGGGGCGGTGAGGGGGGCGGTGGCGTGGTCGTAGGGGAGGGCCAGCACCACCGGCTGGACGGTCTGGACGGCGAGGTCGAAGGCCCGGTGGGCGATCGCGGTGGCGTTGTCCGGGGCCGCGACCAGGGTGGTGACCCCGGCGGCGGCGGCCGCCGTGGTCTGGTCGATGTCGAAGGCCCGGCGCCCGGTGGTGGGGGCGTCGCCGACGACCAGGACCAGGGGGATGCGAGCCAGCCGGGCCTCGGCCAGGGCGGTGTAGGTGTTGGTGAACCCGGCCCCGTAGGTGGTCGTGGCGGCCCCGATCCGCCCGGTGGCCCGGTGGTAGGCGTCGGCCATGGCCACGGTGGCGGCCTCGTGCCGGGCGGAGGTGAAGCCGAAGCCGCGCGAGGTCAGCGAGCTGATCAGGTGGGCGTTGCCGTTGCCCATCAGGCCGAACAGGTGGTCGGTGCGCTCGGCCAGCACATCGGCCACTGCCGTCGAGACGGTGGGGAGCAGGGGATCGGTGGTCATGGAGGAGTCCTTTCGGCGGGGCTCCGGTGGGAGTCCCGGGTGGGAGCGGGGTGTGCTCGGGGGCGGCCCGCACGAGCGGAGCCGCCCGCCCGCACCCGTGGGTGCCGGCGGGCGGCTCGGTCGTCGGCCGCGGCGGCGCTCAGTCGCGCTGCTTCTCGGCGGCCTCGGCGGCCGCGAGGATCTCGGCGGCCTCGGGGTGCTCGGCGACGTAGTCCTCGTGCACCTCCTGGACGTGCAGGTCGATCTCCTGGATGTCCTTGGGGACGAGGGACACGGCGATCAGGGAGACGATCGCGATGCCGGCGATGTAGACGCCGATCGTCCAGGACATCCCCGTCTCGTTGAGCAGCAGCTGGGCGATCATCGGGGCGAACGCGCCGCCGATGATGGAGCCGAAGGCGTAGCCGATCGAGACGCCGGAGTAGCGCACGCGGGCCGGGAACATCTCGGCGTAGAGCGCCGACTGCGGGCCGTAGGACGGGCCGAGGCCCACGGTGAGGATCACGATCGCCAGGGCGAACAGCGGCAGCGAGGCGGTGTCGAGCAGGAACCACATCGGCACGGCCCACAGGATGATGATGGCGTAGCCGATCTGGAAGGTGCGCACGCGCCCGATCTTGTCCGAGATCCAGCCGCCGAACATCGTGAAGACGAGCCAGCCCACGCCGCCGATCAGGGAGGCGATCAGGGTCTGCGAGCGCGGCATGCCCAGCACGTTGGAGCCGTAGGAGGCGAAGAACGCGATCACGAGGTAGCCGGCGGCGTTGTTGGCGGCGAAGATCAGGGCCGCGAGGGTGACCTCCTTGGAGTTGTGCTTGAACAGCTGGCCCAGGGGGGCGGAGGACTCCTTCTTGCGCAGCTGCATCTCCTTGAAGACCGGGGACTCGTCGACGGTCTTGCGGATGAGGTAGCCGACCACGATCAGCACCACGGAGGAGAGGAACGGGATGCGCCAGCCCCACGCCTGGAAGTCCTCGGGGGACATCATCGAGGTGAGGGCGAACATGAAGGACGTGGCGAGCAGCATGCCCAGCGGCACGCCGATCTGCGGGTAGGCGCCGAAGAGGCCGCGCTTGTTGCGCGGGGCGTGCTCGACGGACATCAGGGCCGCCCCGCCCCACTCGCCGCCCGCCGAGAAGCCCTGCATGACGCGCAGGAGCACCAGGAGGATCGGGGCCCAGATGCCGATCGTGGCGTAGGTGGGGAGCATGCCGATCAGCATCGTCGCCGCCCCCATGCCCACGAGGGTGAGGACCAGGACGATCTTGCGGCCGTACTTGTCGCCGAGGTGGCCGGCGACCACCGCGCCGAGCGGACGGAACAGGAAGCTGATGCCCAGCGAGGCCCACGCCACCACCTGGGCCAGGCCGGCGTTCTCCTCGGACAGCGGCGCGAAGTACAGCGGGGCCAGGACGAAGGCCGCCGCCTGGGCGTAGATGAAGAAGTCGTACCACTCGATGGTGGTGCCCACGAGGGTGCCGGCGAGGACCTTGCGCTCCTCGCGCGACATCTCGTGCCGCCCGGCCGGGGCGGATGAAGTGTGCGCCATGTGCTCTCCAGTGGAATCGGGGACGGCGACGTCCTCGGTGGGCCCGAACGGATCATGACCGAACGTTCGGTAGTTCACTGGAATACTACGGGCAGAAGTGATGCCTGTCACCCTCCGGGTCGAATGATCGAACCGGCCATCACGAATGTGACGCAGGCCACCCCGTGGAGGGCACGGGGGCGGCCACGACCGGAGCCCACGGGCCGCGCGGGCCGTACCTGTGCCGCCCTCACCCGGCCGGAACGGGGCCAGAACCCGGCCGGCACGCGGCCGGAACGCAGCCCGAACGCGGCCGGGCCCGGCCCTCCGAGGAGGACCGGGCCCGGGTGGCGCGGCGGGGGTGTTCGGGGGCGGCTCAGCGGTAGAGCCGCTCCGAGGCCAGGCGCGCGCCCGCCACGAGGGACTCGAGCTTGGCCCACGCGATCTGCGGGTGCAGGCGCCCGCCCAGTCCGCAGTCGGTCGAGGCGACGACGTTCTCGCGGCCCACCACGGAGGCGAACTGCTCGATCCGGTCCGCGACGAGCTCGGGGTGCTCCACGACGTTCGTCGAGTGCGAGACCACCCCGGGGATGATGACGCGGCCCTCGGGCAGCTCGTGGTCCCGCCAGACCTTCCACTCGTGGGCGTGCCGGGCCGAGGCGCCCTCGAAGGTGTAGCCGCCGGCGTTGATGGTCAGCATCAGGTCCACGAGGTGCTTCAGCTCGAGGTCGGTGGTGTGCGGGCCGTGCCAGGAGCCCCAGCACAGGTGGAAGCGGACCTGCTCCTCCGGGATCCCGCGCAGCGCGTGGTTGAGGGCCTCGACGCGCAGCCGCGTGAACGCCAGGTAGTCCTCGACCGTGGGCTCGGGGTTGATCTGGTCCCAGGACTCCGCGATGGACGGGTCGTCGATCTGCACGGTCAGCCCGGCGTCCGTGATCGCCAGGTACT
Source organism: Kocuria himachalensis (assembly GCF_054784195.1). NCBI lineage: Bacteria > Bacillati > Actinomycetota > Actinomycetes > Micrococcales > Micrococcaceae > Kocuria > Kocuria himachalensis. The sequence continues at coordinate 443,848 of NZ_BAAGPL010000019.1, read as the reverse complement.
CCTCGCGCATCGCGTCGGCGCAGGCGTAGACGAGCTCCTCGTCGGTCCGGTAGTACTCGTTGGTCACGCGCGCCGCGGAGCCGGGGGAGAGGGCGGCGACGAATCCGGTCTCCGCCCCGGTGGCCGCCATGGCGGCCCGGAGGTTGCGGACGTCCGAGGCCGCCGCCTCCTGGCCGGTGTAGGTCAGCGGCCCGGTGATCTTGGGCTGCTTGGTCGAGGAGCGACCGGTGAGGATGCCCGACGCCGGGTCCTCGTACGCCTCCCGGAAGCGCTCGCGGTCCCGGCGGTCCGGGAAGCTCGTGAGCACGATGTTGCCGGGCGAGGAGCGCTTCTTCTCCGTGGACGCCCACCGGTCCTCGTCGGAGGGGGTGAGGCCGCCGAGGCGGGAGAAGGAGTAGTTCCACCACGCGCCGTAGTCGACCGCGCTGGACATCGTGTGCCCGTACTCGCCGTCGTTGACGACGTCCACGCCGATCTCGCGCTGCCGGCGGACCACGTCCTCGACGCCCACGGCGAGCTCGTCGGTGAGCTGCTCGAAGTTGAGGGCGCCGTCGGCGTGCCGCTGGTTGGCCTCGAGCAGGCGCGGGGTGCGCGGCAGGGAGCCCACGTGGGTGGTCTGCACGTGATCGGTGTTCTGCATGGTCATGCGTGTTCTCCTGGGGATCTGCGGGAAGGTGGGGGGCCGGTCAGGACCACAGCCGGCGGGAGGCGAGCTCGGCCCCGCGGGCGAGGGTCTCGAGCTTGGCCCACGCGATCTGCGGGTGGATCCGCCCGCCCAGGCCGCAGTCGGTCGAGGCGATGACGTTCTCGCGGCCCACCTGGCGGGCGAAGCGCTCGATCCGGTCGGCCACGAGCTCGGGGTGCTCCACGACGTTGGTCGCGTGGGAGACGATCCCCGGGATGATGACCTTGCCCTCGGGCAGCTCGTGGTCCTGCCACACCTTCCACTCGTGCTCGTGCCGGGCGTTGGCGGCCTCGAAGCTGTAGCCGCCGGCCCTGATGGAGAGCATGAGCTCCACCAGGTGCTCGAACCCGAGGTCCGTGGTGTGCGGACCGTGCCAGGAGCCCCAGCACAGGTGGAAGCGGACCTGCTCCTCCGGGATGCCCTCGAGGGCGTAGTTGAGGGCCTCGACCCGCTTGCGCGTGAACGCCAGGTAGTCCTCCACGCTGGGCTCGGGGTTGACCTGGTCCCAGTTCTCCGCGATGGACGGGTCGTCGATCTGCACGATCAGCCCGGCGTCCGTGATCGCCCGGTACTCCTCGCGCATGACCTCGGCGCACGCGGTGAGCACCTCGTCCTCGTCCGCGTAGTGGGTGTTCTCCAGCCGGGCGCACGAGCCCGGGGACAGCGCGGCGAGATAGCCCTCGCTCGCGCCCGTGGCCTGCAGGCTCGCCCGGAGGTTGCGGATGTCGGCTTCCAGCGCCGCGTGGCCCGTGTACTCCAGCTTCCCGGTGATCTTCGGGAACGGCGCCTGCTTGCCCGTGGTGATGCCCGAGGCGGGGTCCGTGTACGCCTCGTGGAAGATCCGGCGGTCCCGGCGGTCCCCGAAGCTCGTCAGCACCACCCGGCCGGGGGAGGAGCGCTGCGGCTCCTGCTCCCACAGGTCCACCTCGCCGGGGGTGAGGCCCGAGATCCGCGCGAAGATGTAGTGCCACCAGGCGCCGTAGTCGACCTCCGCGGCCATGACGTGGCCGTACTCGCCGTCGTTGACCACGTCGATCCCGAGCTCGTCCTGCCGGCGGACCACGTCGACCACGGAGTCCTGCAGGAGCCGGTCGTACTCGGCCTCCGGGACGCCGCCCTTCACCCGGTTCGCCTCGAGCAGCGACGGGGTCCGGGGGAGGGACCCGGCGTGGGTCGTGAGGATGCGGTCGGCACTGTGCAGCATGGGGCGTACGTCCTTTCCATCGGTCCTGGCGGTAGCACCGGAGGCGAGACGGGGAACCGTCGCCCGGGTTGCTGCGGCGTCGTCGAGCCAGATCTCTCGGCCGCTCTGGATGGTGACCTCCCCATCCAAGCGCACCGCCGGGCGCCGCGCCATTCGGCGCCCGCGTGACGGGCGTGACGGAATGTGACACGCGCGGTCCTGCTCGCCGTCGTGGTCCGGATCACATACCGTGACGGTGAGCGGTGCCCCGGACCCGGCGGGCACCGCGGACGGAAGGAAGGATCCCCATGTTCCAGGACAACGGCCTCGAGGGGCGCACCGCGCTCGTGACGGGCGGAGCGAGCGGCATCGGCCTGGCGGCCGCCCGAGCCCTCGCCGGCTCCGGCGCCCACGTGGTGGTGGCCGACGTCGACGAGGCCGGCGCCCAGCGCGTCGCCGGCGAGCTCGGCGGGCGGGCCTGGGCCGTGGACCTGCTTGACACCGGGGCGCTCGCCGGGCTGAGCCTGGAGGTCGACGTGCTGGTCAACAACGCCGGCATCCAGAAGGTGTCCCCCCTGCAGGAGTTCGACCCCGCGGACTTCCACCGCATCCTCGTGCTGATGCTCGAGAGCCCGTTCCTGCTGGTGCGCGCGGCGCTGCCCCACATGTACGAGAAGGGCTGGGGGCGCGTCATCAACGTCTCCTCCGTGCACGGGCTGCGGGCGTCCCCCTACAAGAGCGCCTACGTCTCGGCCAAGCACGGTCTCGAGGGGCTCTCCAAGACCATCGCGGTGGAGGGCGCGGCCCACGGGGTGACCAGCAACTGCATCAACCCCGGCTACGTGCGCACCCCGCTCGTCGAGAAGCAGATCGCCGACCAGGCGATGGTGCACGGCATCCCCGAGTCCGAGGTGGTGGAGCGGATCATGCTCGGCGAGACGCCGATCAAGAAGCTCGTGGACCCGGAGGACGTCGGCAGCCTCGTCGCGTGGCTGGCCGGGCCGCACGCATCCATGGTCACCGGGGCGTCCTACACGATGGACGGCGGCTGGACCGCGCGCTGAACCCCGCCCCGTGCGCCGGTCGTGCGCCTCGTCCGGGACCGTCCCGGGGCCGCTCAGCGGTGGCCCAGCTCCCGGGAGAGCCGGTGGGCCTCCGTGAGCAGGGCCCGCCCCAGCGGCTGCCGGCGCTCGCCGGTGAACCGGGGCTCGATGCCGGTGAGGCTCAGCGCGTAGACCGGTGCGCCCGTCGCGTCGAAGACCGCCGCGGCCATGCCCCAGCTGCCCTCGACGATCAGCCCCGGGTTCACCGCGAAGCCCTCCCGCCGCACGTCCGCGAGCAGGTCCCGGATCCGCTCGGGCGTGTGCAGCGGCCCCCACTCGGCGCGGGCCCCGGCCGTGGCCGCGAGGACCCGGTCCACCTCCGCGTCCGGGAGGTGGGCCAGGATCGCCAGCCCCGCCGAGGCCACGCCGAGCGGGAGCCGCAGCCCCTCGTAGAGGACGTGGGAGCGGATCGGGAAGGCGCCCTCCACGCGCGCCAGGCAGACGGTCTCCAGCCCGCGGCGGACGGAGAGGAAGGCGCTCTCGCCGGTGGCCTCCGCGAGCCGGCGCAGCGAGGGCCCGGCCAGTTCCCGGATCGGGTAGCGGTGGGCGGCCACCGCGCCCAGCACGTACAGCTCCGGGCCCAGCTGCCAGGCCCCGGTGCCGGCGGCGCGGTCCACGAGACCCTCCTCGGCCAGTCCCGTGAGCAGCCGGTGCACGGTGGGTCGGGTCAGTCCGGTCTCGGCCGCGAGCTCCGCGACCGTGCTGCCCTCCTCCCGTCCGGCGACGGCCCGCAGCAGCTGCCCCACCCGGTGGACCACCTGGGTGCCCGCGCTCGTCGTCCGCTCCTCTCCCATGACTCCACTATATGGACAGTCGGGGCACGATTGGCCGGATGCTGAGGAGAAGCGCCGCCATTCCGGCGGAGCTGTTGACCGGTATGTGGAGGCTCCCTAGATTGAGTGCTGAGTCACAGTCGCACGAGAGGGAGGGACAAGGGTGTCCAAGGTCAGAGACAACGCCGCGGAGCTGCTGGCGGAGAGCCTGCGGGACGGCATGACGCTCGCCGTGGGCGGGTTCGGGCTGAGCGGGATCCCCCGGGATCTCATCGACGCGGTGCGGGACTCCGGGGTCACGGGCCTGACGGTGGTCTCCAACAACATGGGCGTGGACGGCAAGGGCCTCGGGGTCCTGCTCGAGAACCGCCAGGTGCGGAAGGTCCTCGCCTCCTACGTGGGCGAGAACAAGCGGTTCGCCCAGCAGTACCTGGACGGCGAGCTCGAGGTCGAGTTCAATCCGCAGGGCACCCTCGCCGAGCGGCTGCGGGCCGGCGGCGCGGGCATCCCCGCCTTCTACACGAAGACCGGCGTCGGCACCCTCGTGGCCGAGGGCAAGCCGCACGCCGAGTTCGACGGCGAGACCTACGTGCAGGAGCGCGGCATCGTCGCCGACATCGCCCTGGTCCACGCCCACACCGGGGACGCCGACGGCAACCTCGTCTACCGCTACACCGCGCGCAACTTCAACCCCATCGTGGCGACCGCGGGGAAGGTCACCCTCGCCGAGGTCGAGCACCTCGTGCCGGTCGGCGAGATCCACCCCGACCACATCGTGACCCCCGGCGTCTACGTCCAGCACGTCGTGCAGTACAGCGGCGCGCCCAAGGACATCGAGCAGCGCACCGTCCGCCCCCGGCCCGCCATGGCCGGGCAGTCCTCCCCGCAGAACGGAGACCAGGCATGAGCTGGACCCGCGACGAGATGGCGGCGATCGCCGCCGTCGAGCTCTCCGACGGCGACTACGTCAACCTCGGCATCGGCATCCCCACCCTCGTGGCCAACAACCTGCCCGAGGGCGTCAACGTGGTGCTGCAGTCCGAGAACGGCGTGCTCGGCATGGGCCCGTTCCCCTACGAGGGCGACGAGGACCCGGACCTCATCAACGCCGGCAAGCAGACCATCACGCTGCTGCCCGGGGCCTCCATCTTCGACTCCGCCACGTCCTTCGGGATGATCCGCGGAGGCCACGTCAAGATCGCGATCCTCGGCGCCATGCAGGTCTCCGGCACCGGCGACCTCGCCAACTGGATGATCCCCGGCAAGATGGTCAAGGGGATGGGCGGCGCCATGGACCTGGTGGCCGGCACCCCGCGCGTCGTCGTGCTGACCGAGCACGTGACCAAGGACGGCTCCGCCAAGATCAAGACCGAGTGCGATCTCCCGCTCACCGGGGTGCGCGTCGTCGACCGCATCGTCACGGACCTGTGCGTGTTCGACGTCGAGGACGGCGGGCTCGTGCTGCGCAGCCTCGCCCCCGGGGTCACCGAGGACGAGATCCGCGAGAAGACCGAGGCGTCCTTCCGCACCGACCTGCAGGACGTCACCCCCGACACCGTCCCCACCGAGACCGCCGCCCCCGGCGGCGCTGAGGAGAACCGATGAGCACCGCCACCGACGTCGTCGTCCTGTCCGGCGCCCGCACGCCCCAGGGCAAGATCCTGGGGCACCTGGCGTCCTTCACCGCGGCCGAGCTGGGCGCCCACGCCATCCGGGCCGCGCTCGAGCGCGGCGGGATCGCCCCCGAGCAGGTCGACTACGTGGTCATGGGCCACGTCCTGCAGGCCGGCGCCGGGCAGAACCCGGCCCGGCAGGCGGCCGTCACCGCGGGCATCCCCCTGAGCGTGCCCGCCGAGACCGTCAACAAGGTCTGCCTCTCCGGGCTCGTGGCCATCACCAACGCCGCCCGGATGATCCGCGCGGGCGAGGCCGAGATCGTCGTGGCCGGCGGCCAGGAGTCCATGACCAACACCCCGCACCTCGCGATGGGGGTGCGGCAGGGCAAGAGCTACGGCGACCTCAAGCTCGAGGACGCCGTGGCCAAGGACGGTCTGGTCGACGTCGCCGCGTGCGTGTCCATGGGCTCCCTCACCGAGTCCGGCAACGGCGAGCGCTCGATCTCCCGCGAGGAGCAGGACCAGGTCGCGGCCCAGAGCCACCAGCGCGCGGCCCGCGCCGCGGAGGACGGCATCTTCCGCGACGAGATCGCCCCCGTGACCGTCCCGCAGCGCAAGGGCGACCCGCTGGTCGTCGACACCGACCAGGGCGTCCGGCCGGAGTCCACGGCGGAGTCGATGGCGAGGCTGCGCCCGGCCTTCGCGAAGGACGGCACCATCACGGCCGGCAACTCCTCACCGCTGTCGGACGGCGCGGCCGCCGTGGTGCTGACCAGCCGGGAGTACGCCGAGCGCCGCGGCCTCGAGTACCTGGCCGTCGTCGGGGCCCCCGGCCAGGTGGCCGGCCCCGACACCTCGCTGCACTCCCAGCCCTCCCGGGCGATCGAGGCCGCCGTGGTGAAGGCCGGGTGGTCCGTGCAGGACCTCGACTTCATCGAGATCAACGAGGCGTTCGCGTCCGTGCTGATCCAGTCGCTGCGGGACCTCGACTACCCGGTGGAGAAGGCCAACATCCACGGCGGCGCCGTGGCCGTCGGCCACCCGATCGGCGCCTCCGGGGCGCGCCTGGCGCTGCACGCGGCGTTCGAGCTCTCCCGCCGCGGGTCCGGGAGGGCCGCGGTGTCGCTGTGCGGCGGCGGCGGCCAGGGCGAGGCGCTGCTGCTCTACCGCGACTGACCCCCGTCCCGGGCCTCGACCCCGGGACAGCCCCAGCGCGGTGGCCGTCCCCACCGGGCCGCCGGCGCCCGCCGGGACGGGGTCCCGGACCGGGTCCCGGCCGTGGTGCTCGTGGTCCCGGGCCCGGTGTTCGGGTCGACCCTGCTGCGCGTCGCCGCGGCTGAGCCGGCCTCAGCCGCGGCGCCGGGCCAGGGCCCGCCCCGCGGCGACCGCGGCGCCGCCGGCCAGGACCCAGGGCCCGGCGACGACGACCGGGTCCAGCCACGTGTGCGAGAGGTCGGCGCGCGTCGACCCGAGCCGCGAGGAGACGCCGTGCCGGGAGAACTCGCTGAGCACCCCGGTCCCGGTGACCGGGTTGTCCGGGCGCGGGCTCGCGAAGGACACGAGGTGGCTCTCCCACGCGTCGACCCGGTCGGCCGCCAGCAGGATCACCCAGTGCGCTGCCCGGGCCTCGCTGTACCTGCGGTAGGCGTGCCGGCGCAACACCCCGGAGAGACCCTTCGGCGGGCAGGAGGTGCCGAAGACGGGCGTGAGCCCGGCGTGCTCGACCGACCGCTCCCGCGGCCGCTTCTCCTCCTGGCGCTCGGGGACGTCCCAGTGGGCGCCGGTCGCGCCCGGGTCGTAGCGCAGCCTCGGCACGGACGGGCGGTCGGCGGGATCCAGGTCCGCGCCCCAGCCGGGGATGCGGGCCCGCAGCGCCTCGCGGTCGACGGAGCGCACCGGTTCGCCGGCGGTGTACGGGGTGTGCTGGGAGACATCGGGGGTGTTCGTCATGGTGCTGCCTTCCGGGTCGGTCCCGCGGCCCTGCCGCCTCAGGAGGAGGTGGGCACGACGAGCGGCTTGATGCAGCCGTCGAGCTTGGACGAGAAGATGTGGTACCCCTCGGCGATGTGCTCCAGCGGGATCCGGTGGGTCACGAGGTCGCTGGGGGTGAGGTGGCCGTTGCGGATGTGCTCGAACAGCCGCGGCCACTGCCGCTTCACCGGGCACTGGTTCATCCGCAGGGTCAGGCCCTTGTTCATGGCGTCGCCGAACTTCACGGCGCTGAACATCGGCCCGTAGGCCCCCATCACCGAGACCGTCCCGCCCTTGCGCACGGCGTCGATCGCCCAGTTCAGCGCGACGGGGGACCCGCCCTGCAGCTTGAGCTTGGCCGAGGTCACGTGCTGGACGAAGCTGCCGTCCGCCTCCGCCCCGACGGCGTCGATGACGACGTCCGCGCCCAGGTGGTCCGTGGTCCTCTTCATCTCCACCACGATGTCGTCGTGCTCGGCGAAGTTGAACGTCTCGGCGTGGGCGAACTGGCGGGCCTTCTCGAGCCGGTACTCCAGGTGGTCGACCACGATCACCCGGCCGGCGCCCATCAGCCACGCCGACTTCGCCGCGAACAGCCCCACCGGCCCGGCACCGAGGACGACGACGGTGTCGCCCTCGACGATGTCACCCAGCTGCGCCCCGAAGTAGCCGGTGGCCAGGGCGTCGGTGCACAGCACCGCGTCCTCCTCCGCCATCCAGTCCGGGATGATCGAGGGGCCGACGTCGGCGAACGGGACGCGCACGTACTCGGCCTGGCCGCCGTCGTAGCCCCCGCAGGTGTGGGAGTAGCCGTAGATCCCGCCCACCGCCGTGGCGTTGGGGTTCACGTTGTGGCAGTTGGAGTACAGCCCCCGGGCGCAGAACCAGCAGGACCCGCAGTACACGTTGAACGGCACCATCACCCGGTCCCCCGGCTTCAGCCGCTCCACGGAGGAGCCGACCTCGTGGACCACCCCGACGAACTCGTGGCCGAAGGTCATCCCCACCCGGGTGTCCGGCATCATCCCGTGGTAGAGGTGCAGGTCCGACCCGCAGATCGCCGCGAGCGTGACCTGCACGATCGCGTCGTTGGGGTGCTCGATCCCCGGGATGTCCTTCTCCTCCACGCGCACCTTGTACGGCCCGCGGTACACCATCGCCTTCATCCGACCCGCCCTGATTCATCAGTGGACTTCCGATGTGGCTCAGCGTCCCACCGGGCGGGTGGGGGGTCAACCCTTCCGCCGGACCGGACGGCACCGGGGCGCCGTCCCGTCAGGCGGTGCGCTCCGGGACGCCGTGGTCGGTCCCCCGGCGCCGGAGGTCGGCGCTCGTGGGGACGCGCGGGTGGTACCGGCGGTCGAGCAGGGTGTTGGCCGCCCACGTCAGCAGGTCCCGCTCACGGACCGGCAGGTCCAGGCACTGGTGCAGGTACGCCCCGACCTCGAGCTCGTCGGCGGTCCCGCCGAGGCTGAGGTAGCGGACCCACAGCCGGCGGTGACCGATCGACGCCCGTTCGAGCGCCTGGTGCAGTCTGACGGCCTGTTCCCGGCCCGGGGAGTCGTCCATCGTGGTTCCTTCCGTGCTGCAGTGCGGGGGTGCGTGGAGGCGGGTGCTCGAACCGCGTGCATCCGCACCACGGGCTCCACGGTAGGAAAGCGGCCGCGCCGGAGCGACAGTATTAGCGGAGGTACACCATTGTGTCCGAGTGTGAGGAAACGCCCGGCTCGCACCCAGGCGGCGCCGAGACCACGCAGACGCATGGACACCCCGGCCCCCTTCGCCGAGCGCACCTCCTCTGCCCGAGAAGCCGGGAGGAATCGCCGGATCTCGGTCAGAGGAGGTGCGCTCGGCGGATCAGGAGCCGACGACCCCCTCGTAGAGCTCCTCGAAGCGGGCGCGGACGGCGCGGTAGTGCTCCGCGTGCCCGGGCACCGGCTCGTGCGCCGGCCCGTAGGGCGGCCGGGCCCGCTCCACGTCGGGGGCGAGGGTCTCGAGCGCCAGCAGGGCGGTGCCGCGCAGGGTGGCGCGCTTGAACTCGGCCCGCGCCACGGGCTTGCCGAGGGCGTCGGCGAGCAGCTGCAGCAGCTCCGGCACGTCCTGCGACGCGCTGCCGGAGGCCACCACGCGGTCCACGCCGCCGGCGGCGTCCTCGAGCTGCTCGGCCACCCGGGCGTAGGAGACCGCGACGCCCTCGAGCACCCCGCGGGCGAGGTCGGCCCCGGTGCTCGAGGCGGAGACGCCGGCGAGCACCGCCCGGGCGCCACCGGCCCAGCCGGTCGAGCGCTCGCCCGTGAAGAACGGCAGGACCACGGGCGTGGAGCCGGCCACGTCCGCGGCGGCGACGTCCGTGAGCGTCGTGCCCTCCGGCAGGACCACCGTGCGCCCGAGCCAGTCGAGCGCACGGCCGACGTCGTTGAGGGCCCCGCCCAGCAGGCACCGTTGCGCGTCGATGCGGTAGCACCACAGCCCGGTCGGCACCCGGTCCGGGATCCGGTGCAGCAGCACGCGCGCGGCCCCCGACGTGGCGGTGGAGACGACCATCGTCGAGGCGTCGGTGCCCCCGGTGCCGAGGTTGGCGCTCAGCCCGTCGGCCACCGGCGCGAACCAGGCCGCGCCCTCGAGGGCCGGCCAGCGCTCGGCCACGGAGTCCGCGACGTCCGGGATCGGCTCGTGCGGATCGGCGAGGGGGTTGAAGTGCTCGGCGTCCAGTCCGCAGGCCAGGAGCAGCGGCTCGTCCCACCGGCCCGTGCGGCGGTCCAGCATCCCGGTCCACGCGGCCGTGGCGGTCCCGGCGCGCGCGGTGCCCAGCAGGCGCAGGTGCACGTACTCGCCCAGGGACATCCACCGCCGGGCCCCCTCCCACGCCTCCGGGTCCGTCTCCCGGAGCCACCGCAGCCGCGGGGCCAGGTACGAGGTGTGCAGGCGGGCGCCGGTGCGCTGCAGGACGGCGGACTCGTCGAGCTCCTCGCGCAGCCCGGCGAGCTGCTCGGCGCACCGGGAGTCGGCGTAGGTGAAGCACGTGGTGACCGCTTCGCCGCCGGCCCCCACGCCCACCAGCGAGGACGCGAAGGTGTCCAGGGCGACGCCCGCCACCCGGCCGGCCAGCGCGGGGTCGGCCAGGACGAGGTCGAGGACCGCCGTGAGCTCGTCCGTCACCTGGTCGGGGTCGATCACGGAGGTCCCGTCGGCCGCGGTGGTGAACTCGTGCTCGATCTTGTGCCGGTAGCCCCGCACCGGGGTCCCCGTGGCGTCGTGCAGGCCGCCCCGGCTGCCCGTGGAGCCGACGTCGAGGGCCATCACCAGCGGGTCGACGGCGTCCTGCAGGTCCACGCTGAACGCGGCGCCGTCGTCCGGCCGCGGGGGCGTCGGGTGGTGGCTCATGGTCGGCTCCTCCGGTCGGCTGCGCGGCTGGCCCCAGTGTAGGAGGCGACACGGTGCCGTCCGGCCACATCGTGAGACGCGAGTCCGCCCATCAGAACGTTGCGGTCGGGAAGCGTATTCTGGACGGCGGACCGCCGGCGGCCGGCCCGGGCGCTCCACGGCTCGTGCGCCGTCCGCCCCGCCACCGGACACCCTCGACCAAGGAGAAGCAGCTCCGCCATGCCCCACCTCCGCTCCCGCACCTCGACCCACGGCCGCAACATGGCCGGCGCCCGCGCCCTGTGGCGCGCCACCGGCATGGGTGACGACGACTTCGGGAAGCCGATCGTCGCGATCGCGAACTCCTACACGCAGTTCGTGCCGGGCCACGTGCACCTCAAGGACATGGGCGACCTCGTGGCCTCCGCGGTCAAGGAAGCGGGGGGTGTGGCCAAGGAGTTCAACACCATCGCGGTCGACGACGGCATCGCGATGGGCCACGACGGCATGCTCTACTCCCTGCCCTCCCGCGACATCATCGCGGACTCCGTGGAGTACATGGTCAACGCCCACCGGGCCGACGCCCTGGTCTGCATCTCCAACTGCGACAAGATCACCCCGGGCATGCTGCTGGCCGCGCTGCGCCTGAACATCCCCGTGGTCTTCGTCTCCGGCGGGCCCATGGAGTCCGGCGAGGCCGTCGAGGGCGTCGTCGAGCACCGCCTGGACCTCGTGGACGCGATGTCCATGGCCGTCGACGAGTCGATCACCGACGAGCAGCTGGGCCAGATCGAGCGCAACGCCTGCCCCACCTGCGGCTCCTGCTCGGGCATGTTCACCGCCAACTCCATGAACTGCCTCACCGAGGCCCTCGGGCTGTCCCTGCCCGGCAACGGCACCACGCTGGCCACCCAGGTGGCCCGCAAGGAGCTCTTCCTCGAGGCCGGGCGCCGAGTGGTGGACCTGTGCTGCCGGTACTACGAGCAGGACGACGAGTCGGTGCTCCCGCGCAACATCGCCACCAAGGCGGCGTTCGAGAACGCCATGGCCCTGGACATCGCCATGGGCGGGTCCACCAACACGATCCTGCACATCCTCGCCGCCGCCCAGGAGGGCGAGGTGGACTTCACCCTCCCGGACATCGACGCCCTGTCCCGCCGGGTGCCCTGCCTGTGCAAGGTCGCGCCGAACTCCACGCGGTTCCACATCGAGCACGTGCACCGTGCCGGCGGCATCCCCGCGATCCTCGGCGAGCTGCGCCGCGCGGGCCTGCTCAACGAGGACGTGCACACGGTGCACGCCCCCGACCTGGCCACCTGGCTGGACGAGTGGGACGTCCGCAGCGGCCGGTCCTCGGAGCGCGCCCGGACCCTCTTCCACGCCGCGCCCGGCGGCGTGCGCACCACGCAGGCGTTCTCCACGGCCAACACGTTCGAGTCCCTCGACCTCGACGGCGAGGACGGCTGCATCCGCTCGGTGGAGCACGCCTACACGCAGGACGGCGGGCTGGCGATCCTCTACGGCAACATCGCCGAGGACGGGGCGGTCATCAAGACCGCCGGCATCGACGAGGAGCTGTTCCACTTCGTCGGCAAGGCGTTCGTGGTCGAGTCCCAGGACGAGGCCGTCTTCGAGATCCTGTCCAAGAACGTGCAGGCCGGCGACATCGTGGTCATCACCCACGAGGGCCCCAAGGGCGGTCCGGGCATGCAGGAGATGCTCTACCCGACCTCCTACCTGAAGGGCCTCGGCCTCGGCCGGGAGTGCGCGCTCATCACCGACGGCCGCTTTTCCGGCGGCACGTCCGGCCTCTCGATCGGGCACATCTCCCCGGAGGCCGCCGCCGGCGGCGCCGTGGGGCTCATCGAGACCGGCGACGAGATCGAGATCGACGTCGCGCAACGGGTGCTGCGGGTCAACGTCGACGACGCGACGCTCGCCGCCCGGCGCCAGGCCAGGGGCCCGGCCCCCTGGTACCCCACCAAGCCGCGGGAGCGAGAGGTCTCCAAGGCCCTGCGCGCCTACGCCTCCATGGTCACCTCCGCGGACAAGGGCGCGGTGCGCGTGATCTGACACCCCCTCCACCCGCTCC
>NZ_BAAGPL010000019.1:365698-431018 GCF_054784195.1 Kocuria himachalensis | reverse complement strand
CGGTAGCCGTCAGCCGCAACCTCGGCGCACGGGGCGGGGGTCGAGACGCCGGTCACTTCCACTAGAGTGTGCCGGTGGCGCGCCCAACAGGTCGCTCCTGTCGTTCACGCGGCCCCCGCAGACCCACGTCCGGGGTCGCGTCCGTCACAGTTCGGAGTTGGAATGGATCTCTTGACCGAGTTCGTGGGCACCCTCGGAACCTGGGTGTGGTACGTGGTGTTCGCCATCCTCGTCGGGGTGGGCCTCTACCTGACCGTCCGCACCGGAGCGGTGCAGTTCCGGGCGCTCCCGGAGATGTTCCGGGTGCTGACCGACAAGCCCGGCATGGCCGAGGACGGCAAGAAGGGCATCTCCTCCTTCCGTGCGTTCACGGTCTCGGCCGCGGCCCGGGTCGGCACCGGCAACATCGCCGGCGTGGCCATCGCGATCAGCCTCGGCGGCCCCGGCGCCGTCTTCTGGATGTGGGTGATCGCCGGCATCGGCGCGGCCAGCGCCTTCGTGGAGTCCCTGCTCGGCCAGCTCTACAAGATCAAGGCCCCCGCCGGCTACGTGGGCGGACCCGCCTTCTACATGGAGCGCGGCATCGGCGCGCGGTGGATGGGGATGCTGTTCGCGGTCGTCATCACCCTCACCTACGGCTTCGTGTTCAACTCCGTGCAGTCCAACTCCATCGTCGATGCCCTGGGCGGGTCCTTCGGCATCGACATCACCGCCGCGGACACCCTCTGGTTCCGCATCCTCGTCGGCGCCGTGCTGGTCGGGCTCACCGCCGCGATCATCTTCGGCGGCATCCGCCGCATCTCCGCGGTCTCCGAGATCGTCGTCCCGGTCATGGCGGTGCTCTACGTGTTCCTCGGCCTGCTCGTGGTGATCCTGAACATCGGCGAGGTCCCGGCCGTGCTCGGCCAGATCCTCCAGGGGGCCTTCGGCATCCGCGAGTTCGTCACCGGCGGGCTGATCGGCGTCATCATCCAGGGCATGAAGCGCGGTCTGTTCTCCAACGAGGCCGGCATGGGATCGGCTCCCAACGCCGGCGCGACGGCCTCGATCTCGCACCCGGCCAAGCAGGGCTTCGTCCAGGCGCTGGGCGTGTACTTCGACACCTGGATCATCTGCTCGATCACCGCGTTCATCGTCCTGCTCTCGAACCCCGAGTTCGGCGGCCGGGAGGGCGCGTCCCTCACCCAGTCCGCGCTCGCCCTTCAGCTGGGCAACTGGGCGGTGCACTTCCTGACCGTGGCGATCTTCCTCTTCGCGTTCACCTCGGTGATCGGCAACTACTACTACGGTGAGTCCAACATCCGCTTCCTCACGGGCTCGCCCGCGGCGATGACCGCCTACCGCGTGCTCGTGCTGGTGTTCGTCTTCGCCGGTGCCGTGCTCGCGCTGGACCTCGTCTGGTCCCTCGCCGACCTGTTCATGGCCTTCATGGCCACGATCAACCTCGTGGCCCTGGTGCTGCTGGCCGGGGTGGCCGTGCGTGTGCTCAAAAACTACGAGGCCCAGCGCAAGCAGGGGCTGGAGCCGGTGTTCCACAGCGGCGACGTCCCCGGGCTGTCCGGGCTCGGGGCGTGGGACGGCACCGACGTGGTGACCACCCGCGCCTACTGGGACGACCTGGCGGCCGAGCGCGTCCGCTGACCCGAGCCGCTGAGTCGAGCCGCTGAGCCGATCCTCTCAGACCGTCCGGCGCGGGCGCCCCGCATGGTGCCATCCGCGCCGGACGCTCTACAGTGACAGCATGGAATCTCGAACCCAGATGACCGCCGCGGAACTCCGACAGCTCCAGGCGCCGCTCAAGGACCGCTACCGGGCGGAGCCGGAGGCGGCCCGCACACCCCTGCACTCCCACGGGGACTTCCGCGACCCCGGCCTGACCTGCACGGTGGACACCTGGGCGGGCCCCGTGCGCGGCGGCCCGCACGCCGCCACCGGCGGTGACGGCAGCGACGCCTGCTCCGGGGACATGCTCCTCGACGCGCTTCTGGCCTGCGCCGGGGTGACGCTGCGCAGCGTCGCCACCGCCATGGGCGTGGAGGTGCGCTCGGCCGAGCTGACCGCCGACGGCATGTTTGACGCCCGCGGCACCCTGGGCGTCGACCGTTCCGTGCCGGTCGGGGTCCAGGACGTCGTGGTCACCGCCCGGGTGGACGCGGACCTCGACGACACCGCCCTGGAGCGCCTCGCGCGTGCCACGGAGCGGTACTGCGTGGTCAGCCAGAGCCTGAAGGCCGACGTGACGTTCGTCCTCGAGCGCGTGTAGCGACCGGCTCCGCGTGACGGGAACGGCCCCGGAAGCTCCAGGCTTCCGGGGCCGTTCCGCGTCCCGGGACAGGACGTCCCGGGACAGGTCCACTCAGGACAGGACCTGCCGCTTCGCCGAGACGACCCCGGTGTTGAAGCCGGCCAGGTGGAGCCCGCCGTGGAAGCGGGCGTGCTCGATCTTCACGCAGCGGTCCATGACCACGCTGAGCCCGCCCTCCTCGGCGATCCGGGCGGCCTCCTCGTGCCAGGAGCCCAGCTGCAGCCACAGGGTCTTCGCCCCGACGGCCACGGCGTCGCGGGCCACGCCGGGGAGGTCGTCGTGGCGCCGGAACGCGTCGACGAGGTCGGGCGTCTCCGGCAGCTCCGCGAGGGACGGATAGACGGGCCGGCCCATGATCTCCTGCAGCACGGGGTTGACGAAGTACACCCGGTACGGCGAGGAGGACAGCAGGTAGGTCGAGACGAAGTAGGAGGCACGGGACGGCTTGTCGGACGCTCCCACGATGGCGATCGACTCGGTGCCGTGCAGGATGCTCAGCCGCTCGGGCGCGCTCGGCCCCGTCCACGTGCGGGTCTCGGCGGTCATCGGAGCGCTCCTTCGGTCGTGACGCCGGCGGCGACGTCGGTCGCGACGTCGGAGATGACGTCGGCGGTGCCGCCGGCCGGGGCGCCGGCCGCGAGGCCGGGGGTCTCCCGGGGCAGGCCGGTGGCGGCGGAGAGGGCCTGGTCCAGGTCCCAGAGGATGTCCTCGACGTCCTCAAGGCCCACCGACAGGCGGATGAGGTCCTCGCGCACCCCGGCCTGGAGCAGCTGCTCGGCGCTCAGCTGCTGGTGGGTGGTCGACGCCGGGTGCAGGACGAGGGTGCGCGCGTCGCCGATGTTGGCGAGGTGGCTGGCCAGCTGCAGGTTCTCGATGAAGCGGGCGCCGACCTCCCGCCCCCCGAGCCGCTCCGTGGGGGAGACCCCGAACGCGAACACGGCGCCCGGGCCGAGGGGCAGGTACTTCCGGGCCCGCTCGTGGTGGGGGTGGCTCGGCAGCCCGGCGTAGTTGACGTAGGAGACGCGCGGGTCCTCCTCGAGCCACCGCGCGACGGCCTGCGCGTTGGCCAGGTGGGCGTCCATCCGCTGCGGCAGCGTCTCCACGCCCTGGAGCAGGTTCCAGGCGGACTGGGGCGCCAGGGCAGGGCCGATGTCCCGCAGCTGCTCGGTGCGCAGCCGGGTCAGGAACCCGTACTCCCCGAAGTTCCCCCACCAGGTGACGTCGTTGTACGTCGGCACCGGCTCCGTCATGGACGGGAAGTTGCCGTTCGCCCAGTCGAAACGGCCGGACTCGACGACGACGCCGCCCAGCGTGGTGCCGTGCCCGCCCAGGAACTTGGTGGCCGAGTGGATGACGATGTCCGCCCCGTGCTCGATCGGGCGGATCAGGTACGGCGGGGTCATGGTCGAGTCGACGACCAGCGGCACGCCGGCCTCGTGCGCGACCGCAGCCAGGCCCTCCAGGTCCGCGACGTCGCCGGAGGGATTGGCCACGACCTCCGTGTAGACGGCCTTGGTGCCCGGGCGCACCGCCGCCCGGTAGTCGGCGGGGTCGGTGCCGGGGACGAACGTGGTCTCGATCCCGAAGCGGCGGAGGGTGACGTCCAGCTGGGTGACCGTCCCCCCGTAGAGCTGGGCGGAGGCCACGATGTGGTCCCCGGCCTGGGCGAGCGCGGCGAACACGAGGAACTCGGCGGACATGCCGGAGGCGGTGGCCACGGCGCCGATGCCGCCCTCGAGGGACGCGATGCGCTCCTCGAACGCCGCGACGGTCGGGTTGCCGATGCGGGAGTAGATGTTGCCGTACTTCTGCAGGGCGAACAGGTTGGCGGCGTCGTCGGCGTCCTTGAAGACGAACGAGGTGGTCTGGTAGATCGGGACCGCGCGGGCGCCGTGCTCGGCGTCGGGGGTGCCCCCGGCGTGCAGGGCGCGGGTGCGGAACCCGAACTGGTGGTCGGCCATGGGAAGAACTCCTCGTACGAGTGGTGCCGCTGGACGGTCCCGGGCGTCAGGAGAGCCCCGGCGGGGGTGCCGGGGGCGTGGTGCTCCATCGGTCCTGGCGGTAGCACCGTACGGTCTGCGACGTCGACCACGGTTGCTGCGGCGTCGTCGATCCAGGTCTCTCGGCCGCTCGGGATGGCTGCCCCCATTGTGCTGCCCCGGGTCGCCCCGTGCCAACCGGGGCCCACGGGCCGGTGGTGCGCCGACGACGGGCGGGCGGCCCGGCCGCTATGCTCGGCGCCATGCGCGGAAGGCGCCCGCCTTCCCCGCGCCCACGACGCTGCGGAGGACCTGGTGACGAAGGAACGGCACTACACGATCGACGTGATCGCCGGCGACGGCATCGGCCAGGAGGTCATGCCGTCCGCGCTGCGCTGCGTCGACGCGCTGGCGCAGGCGCACGGCTTCGCCGTGGACTGGCGGGAGCGAAGCTGGGGGTCCGACCACTACCGGGCCCACTCCCGGATGATGCCCGTCGACGGCATCGAGCAGCTCGCCTCCGGTGACGGCGTCCTGCTCGGGGCGGTGGGCGCCCCGGACATCCCCGACGACGTGACCCTGTGGGGCCTGCTGATCCCGATCCGACGTGAGTTCCACCAGTACGTCAACCTCCGGCCGATCCGGATCCTGCCCGGCGTCACCTCCCCCCTGCGCGGGCTTGACGAGCTGGACCTCGTCGTCGTCCGCGAGAACATCGAGGGCGAGTACTCCGAGGTCGGTGGCCGGCTCTACCGCGGCCGGCCCGAGGAGATGGCGGTCCAGGAGTCCGTGTTCACCCGCACCGGCGTCACCCGGATCGCCCGCTACGCCGCCGAGCTGGCCCAGCGCCGCTCGGGCCGGCTGGTCTCGGCCACGAAGTCCAACGGCATCATCCACACCATGCCGTTCTGGGACGAGGTCGTGGAGGCCACGGTCGCCGAGCACCCGGGCGTGACGGTCGAGAAGGTCCTCATCGACGCCCTGGCCGCCCGGATGGTCCTCAAGCCGCAGAGCCTCGACGTGATCGTCGCCTCCAACCTCTTCGGCGACATCCTCTCCGACCTCGCCGCCGGGGCCGCCGGTTCGATCGGTGTGGCCCCCAGCGCGAACCTGAACCCGGAGAAGGACCACCCGTCCATGTTCGAGCCGGTGCACGGCTCCGCCCCCGACATCGCGGGACAGGGCATCGCCAACCCCGTGGGCACGATGTGGGCGGCCGCCATGATGCTCGACCACCTCGGGGAGACCGGGGCGGCCCGGCACCTCGAGTCCGCCTTCGAGCAGGCCCTCGCCGACGGCACCCGCACCGGCGACCTCGGCGGGACGGCGACCACCGAGCAGTTCACGCAGGCCGTGCTGGCCCGGTGCACCGCCGCCCCGTGACGGGGCCGGTGGCGCGCAGCGGGGGCCCGTGGACGCCACGGGCCCCCGCGACCGGGACGGGGACCGGCCGGAGTCACCCCGCTGCCGGTGTGCCCCCACTCCGGCGCGGGAAGCGGTTGCGCAGGTTCTCGCGCGCCACCGCGGAGAGGTTCTCGATCGGCAGTCCGGCCGGGCAGACCTCCACGCAGTCGCCGAGCAGGGAGCAGGGCCCGAACTGCTCCTCGGACGCGTCGATCACCTTGGCGGAACGCTCCCGGCGCTCGGCGTCGTCCTTGGCCAGCGGCGGCAGCTCCCGCAGCATCGTGCCCACGAACAGCTGGCCGGACCCGTTGGGACAGGACGCCACGCACGCCCCGCAGCTGATGCAGCCGCCGTTGGCCA
Organism: Kocuria himachalensis; assembly: GCF_054784195.1. Taxonomy (NCBI): domain Bacteria; kingdom Bacillati; phylum Actinomycetota; class Actinomycetes; order Micrococcales; family Micrococcaceae; genus Kocuria; species Kocuria himachalensis. The sequence goes on along the minus strand of NZ_BAAGPL010000019.1, from coordinate 424,970 downwards.
GGGCCTTCATCGCCACCGGGAACTTGCCCGCCTTCGCCACCAGGCGCAGCGCCTTCTTGTCCACGGAGAGGTCCTGCTTGACCGGGAAGGACGCCGCCCGCAGGGGCTCGATGCGCACGCGGTCCCCGTCCCGGTAGGCCCCCAGGTGCTGCATGCAGCTCGCGGCGTTGCGCTCGGGTCCGTGCGCCACGCCGTCGACCGTCACCCCGCACTTGCCGCAGACCCCCTCGCGGCAGCCGTCGTCGAAGACCACCGGGTCCTCGCCGGCGGCCCCCAGCTGCGCGTTGATCCGGTCGAGCAGCTCGAGCACGGTCATGTCCGGGCTCGCGTCCGGGACGTCGTAGGCCGTGAAGCCCCCGGGGTCCTCCGGGGAGGGCTGGCGCCACACGTCCACGGTCAGGGAGAAGGTGCTCACTCGCTCGGGTCCTTGTCGTCTCGAAGAAGGGTCGTCCCGCGGGAGGGCGTCCCCCAGAAGGTCGTCCCGCAGAGGGGGAGGGGCGGTCACGGGGCTCAGCGCACCACGCGGGTCAGGACGGCCACCGGGATCGTGGTGTTGCCGGCGGCCACGGCGGCGCCGAAGGCGTTCGCGGCGATCCGCAGCCGCCGCTGGAACTGCCGGCCGCCGCCCACGCCGACGTCGTTGGCGATCTCCGGGATGCCGTGCACCAGGTGGGCGGCCAGCGCCGCCATGGACAACGCGTAGGCGGCGGCCACCGGCGGACGGGAGAGGCTGGCCACGAGGTTGGCGTGGGCGCTGCCGCGCTCGAAGCCACGGGCGGCGGCGGGCCGGGCGCCCAGGGTCAGGTCGAGGACGTGGAAGGCCGTGAACAGCCCGAGCACCCCGCCCGTGCTGCGCATCGAGCGCTTCGCCACCGCCCACGGGGAGCGGCCGCGGCCCGGGGGGCGCCGGCCGGTGCGCGGCAGCAGCGTCCCGTTCGCCGCCCAGGACCGCGCCGTGAGCACCGCTGCGCCGCCCGCGTGCACGACGAGACCGGCGGTGAGCACGCCGCGGGCCGCCCAGAGCACCGTGCCGCGCGGCAGCACGGGGGCGCCGGCCGTGCGGAGGAACTCGGCGTAGGCGTTGAACTTCTCCTCGCCCTGGTAGATCTTCAGGTTTCCCAGCATGTGCACCAGCACGTAGCCCGAGAACAGGGCGCCGGAGGCGGCCATCGCGAGCTTGAGATCGGTGTTCGGCACGGCGGGCAGGAGCTCGTCCGGCGTGGAGCCGGCAGCGACTGCGGGGCGGGGGGAGTCGTTCACGGCATTCATCCTAGGGGCGGGGCGGGCTGGGACGTCACAAGTCTCAACGTCCTTGCGGAGGGGGTCGTGGGCCGTCACGCGGCGGCGTCGAGGAGTCGCGTCCCGCCTCCGCGCGGCGGGGTCCTACCGCCGCGCGGCCAGGACTCCGGCGATGCGCTCGAGCGCCTCCTCGTTCTGCAGCGAGGACCGGTCGCCCAGCGGGGCGCCCTCCCACAGCTGCGCGAGCAGGCGCCGGGTGATCTTCCCGGAGCGGGTCTTCGGCAGGTCCGGGACCGCCACGACCGCCCGCGGCTTGGCGATCGGGCCGATCTGGTGCGCCACGTGCTCGCGCAGCGCCGCGGTCAGCTCGTCCGCCGGGACCCGTGCGCCCTCGGGGGTCAGCACCACGCAGGCGAGCACCGCGTGCCCGGTCAGCTCGTCGCGCACCGGCGCGGCACCGGCCTCGAGCACCCACGGGTGGGTGACGAGCGCCGACTCGATCTCGATGGTGGACAGCCGGTGCCCGGAGACGTTGATGACGTCGTCGACCCGCCCGAGGATGTAGATGTCCCCCTCCTCGTCGTAGCGGGCGCCGTCCCCGGCGAGGAACCAGCCCTGCTCCGCGTAGGCCTCCCAGTAGGAGGACAGGTAGCGCTGCGGGTCGCCCCACACGGTGCGGGCCATCGACGGGCCCGTCCGGTCCACCACCACGAAGCCCTGCACCCCGGGCGGGACCGTCTCCCCGGCCTCGTCGACCACGCGGGTGGAGATCCCCGGCACCGCACGGGTCGCGCAGCCGGGCTTGAGCGCGGTGCGCGGCGCTCCGTCGTCGAACGTCCCCGGGGGCGCGAACTGGGGGTCGTGCGGGCGGGGGGACATCACGGTGGCGCCGGTCTCTGACTGCCACCACGTGTCCACGAACGGCACCTCGTCCCGGCCCAGCTGCGCGCGCAGCCACCTCCAGGCCTCGGGGTTGATCGACTCGCCCACGGAGCCGAGCAGCCGGATCGAGTTGAGGTTGTAGAGCGGTGGGACGCCCCTCGGGAACGCGCCCATCAGGGAGCGCACCAGCGTGGGCGCGGTGTAGTAGGTGGTGACGCCGTAGCGCTCGACGACCTCGAAGTGGCGGCCCCAGTGCGGGGTGTTCGGGGTGCCCTCGTAGATCACCTCGGACACGCCGTTGACCAGGGGCCCGTAGATCTCGTAGGTGTGCGCGGTGACCCAGGCGAGGTCGGCGGTGCACCAGTGCACGGTCGAGTCCACCTTGGCGGGGTCGTTGACCGTGGCCAGCTCGTCCGGGCGCAGCACGCCGTCCTCGTCCTCGACGTCGGGCAGCAGGTCGAACAGCAGCGCGTGGGTGTAGGCGGTCTGCACGAGGTAGCCGCCCATCGTGTGCACCAGGCCCTTGGGGCGCCCGGTGGTCCCCGACGTGTAGATGATGAACAGCGGCGTCTCGGCGTCGAACGCCTCGGGCACGTGCACGTCGGACTGCTCGGCGACCAGCTCGTGCCACCACACGTCCCGCCCGCGCGTCCACGGGACGGCGTCCTCTTCCTTGGAGTGCGTGCCCCGGGTGCCGCGCGGCAGGTCCGTGCGGCCCGGCCGGGAGGTGCGGCGCACGACGACGACGTGCTCGATCGCGTTGTCGCCGCCGCAGGCCTGGTCGGCGACGGCCTTGACGGGCACCACGGCCCCGCGCCGGTGCTGCCCGTCCGTGGTCACGAGGACCTTGGCGCCGGTGTCCTCGACACGGAATCGCAGCGCCTCGGCGGAGAACCCGCCGAAGACCAGCGAGTGCACCGCGCCGATGCGGGCGCAGGCCAGCGTGATGATGACGGTCTCCGGGATGACGGGGAGGTAGATCACCACCCGGTCGCCCTGCTCCACGCCCAGGGCGAGCAGGGCGTTGGCGGCGCGGGAGACCTCCCGCTGCAGGTCGGCGTAGGTGTAGACCAGCCGGTCCCCGGGCTCGCCCTCGAAGTACAGGGCCACGTGCGCGCCGCGGCCGGCCTCGACGTGGCGGTCCACGCAGTTGTGGGCCACGTTGAGCTTCCCGCCCTCGAACCACGCGATCTCCGGGACCGACCAGGTGGGGCTGCCGTCCTCGTCCGTGCCGATCCGCTGCGGGGCCTCGAAGCGGTGGGCCGTCGTCCACGGCTCGGCCCAGTCCAGCCGGGACGCCTGGTCCTCCCAGAACGCGATCCGGGCCTCGTCGGAGACGAGCGCGGGATTGGGGGTGGGGGAGGAGGGGTTGCTCCAGCTCTGGCTCACGGTGCTGCGGTCCTTTCCTGCCGGCACAGACCAGGCCTGCCCGGTTCCGGCCTGCTCGGTTCCAGTCTGCGCGAGATCTGTCCCTGCGGTCCGTGCTCGCACGGCTGCCGTCCGCACGGTTCCTGCTCCCACGGCTACCGTCCGCACGGTTCCTGCTCCCACGGTTCCTGCTCGCACGGACGGGTCCACTGTGCCAGGCGCACGTGTCAGGCCCATTTCTTGACGGCCCACTTCTCGAACACGCCCAGCAGCGCGTCCGAGGCCTTGCCGAGCACTGCCAGCAGGACGATCGCCAGCAGCAGGCGGTCGGTGCGTCCGTTGTTCTGCGAATCGGTGAGCAGCCAGCCCAGTCCCATGGACGCCCCCAGCAGCTCGGCGGCCACGAGGAACAGCCACGCCTGGGCCAGGGCTAGGCGCAGCCCCGAGATCACCGACGGCATGACGGCCGGCAGCTGCACCGTGGTGAGCAGGCGCAGCCCGTGGAGCCCGAAGGCCCGCGCCGCCTCGATGAGGTTGCGGTCCACGTGCTGCAGGGCCGCGGAGACGGTGGTGTAGACGGGGAAGAACGCGCCGATGGCCACCAGCGTGACCTTGGAGTCCTCGCCGAGGCCGATCCACAGCAGCAGCAGAGGCACCCACGCCAGGGACGGCACCGCGCGGAACGCCCCGATCGTGGGGCCCACCAGCGTGGAGCCCCAGCGGGAGAGGCCGATGAAGGACCCGGTCACGAGTCCGAGCCCCGCGCCGATCAGGAAGCCGATCAGCACGCGCTGGGTCGAGATGCCCACGTGGGTCCAGAGGTCCCCGCCGGCCAGCAGGCCGATCCCGGCCTCGAGCACCGCGAGCGGGGCCGGCAGCTGCACGGCGCTGAAGATCCCGGCGGCGGACAGCACGTGCCACAGCACCAGCAGCGCCGCGGGCAGCAGCAGGCCCAGCACGGTGCGCAGCAGCGGCCGCCGACGGGGGGCGGCCGCGGCGGTGGGGGCGTCCTCGACGCGCTCCGCCTCCGCGGCGGGGCTCAGCGGCTGCGTCACTGCCGGCCCCCGACCAGCTCGGCCGCGCGGGAGGCGTCGGCGTTCTCGGCGTAGGAGCTCTCCACGATGCTCCCGAGCGCCTCGTCGATCTGCTCCTGACCGGCCACGTCGTCGGACTCGACGAAGATCGGCCCGACCTTCTCGAGGACCGCCAGCTGCTCGTCGCCGGGCACGTGGTCGATGTCCAGATCGGTGCGCTCGAGCACCTTCCCGGCCACGGACGGCTCGATCCCGGCCGCCTCGGACAGCAGCTGCGCGGTCTCCTCGGGGTTCTCCTGCGCCCACTCCCGGGCGTAGGCGTAGACGTCCACCACGGTCTGCGCGGCCTCAGGCTGCTCCTCGAGGAAGCTCTCGTGGGCGTTGAGGAAGCCGTAGGTGTTGAAGTCGACGTTGCGGTAGAACAGCTCCGCGCCGTTCTCCTCCGCGGCGGCCATGATCGGGTCGAGCCCGGACCAGGCGTCCACCTGGCCGTTCTCCAGCGCTGCGCGGCCGTCCGCGTGCTGCAGATTCTGGATCGTGACGTCCCCGGCGTCCACCCCTGCCTCGTCGAGGGCCTGGAGCAGGAAGAAGTACGGGTCGGTGCCCTTCGTCGCGGCCACGGTGCGGCCCTCCAGGTCCGCGACCTCCTGCACCTCGCTGCCGGCGGTGGTGACCAGTGCGGACCACTCCGGCTGCGAGTAGAGGTCGATCACCTGGATCGGGGTGCCGTTGCTGCGGGCCAGCAGCGCCGCGGAGCCGGCGGTGGAGCCGATGTCCACCGCCTCCGCCCGCAGCGCCTCGTTGGCCTTGTTCGACCCGGCGGACTGCACCCACTCCACCTCGATGCCCTCCTCGGCGAACGCGGTCTCGAGCCAGCCCTTCTCCTTGATCACCACGGAGAGCGGGTTGTAGGTGGCCCAGTCCACGCGGACGGTGCCGTCCGCGGCGGCCTCGGCGGGCGCCTCGCCGGAGCCCTCACCGGCCATGCACCCGGTCAGGCCGAGGGCCAGGACGGCGGCGAGGGCGGGGATCGTGCGGACGGAGCGCTGGGGCAGAGGCATGGCGGAGCCTTTCGGGGTGGGTGGACGGTGCCGGGCGGCGCGGGCCGGCGCAGCGAGGAATCCGGGGAGGAGAGCGGGAGCGGGCCGCGTCAGCGGGTCGCGGGGTGGTGCGTGTCGACGCCGAGGTGGCCGAGGAGCTGCACGCGCAGCTCGGCGAGGACCTCGGAGGCGCGGTCGCGGGGTCGCTCGCCGGGGACGGCGAGGACCGTGCTGATCGAGGCGGGAGCGGTGGGCCCGGTCCGGCCCAGGACCACGATCCGGTCCGCGAGCTGCAGCGCCTCGTCGACGTCATGGGTGACGAGCAGGACGGTGGTGGGCCGGGCCGCGTGGATCGTGAGCAGGAGGTCCTGCATCTTCAGGCGGGTGAGGGCGTCGAGCGCGCCGAAGGGCTCGTCCAGCAGCAGGACCCCGGGAGTGCGGGCGAGGGCCCGGGCCAGCGACGCGCGCTGGGCCATGCCGCCGGAGATCGCGCGGGGACGGTGACCCGCGTGCGCGGTGAGTCCGACCACGCGCAGCAGGTCGTCGACCACGGCGTCCCCCTCGTCCCGGGGGAGCCCGCGGGGCAGGCCCAGGCGGACGTTCTCGCGCACGGAGCGCCACGGCAGCAGACGGGGCTCCTGGAAGGCGACCGCGCAGCGCGGGTCGATCCCGGACACGGGGGTGCCGTCGATGAGCACCCGGCCCGCCGAGGCGGTGTCGAGCCCCGCCGCCGCCCGCAGGAGCGTGGACTTGCCGCACCCCGACGGCCCCAGGATCGCCAGCACCTCGCCGGGCCGGGCCGTGACGTCGATGTCCTGCAGGACGTGGTGCGTCTCGCGACCGGACGGGAAGGCTTTGCCGACGTGCTCGAACGCCACGGAGAACGCGCGCTTCGAGGTGCCCGGCGCGGCGGACGGCGCAGGGCTCAGCAGAGAAGTGCTCATGATCAACTCCATCGGTCCTGGCATTAGCACCTCGCACGGAGGATCAGACGGATCCGTGCCGGTTGCTGCGACGTCGACGAGCCAGGTCTCTCAGCCGCTCCGGATGGTTACGTCACCAATTGAACGTCCTCGGCGTGTTCCCTGGCAAATCCGTCGCACCCGTGGTCGTCGCGACACAGCACTGGCACGGGGGCCCTCCGTGCCCCACCATGGACCCATGACGAGCCGCAGAACCCCGGCCCGGGCGGACCTGGTGCGCGACGCCTGCACGGCGTTCGGCGCGGTCCTCGACGGGCTCGGCGACGACGACTCCTGGGCCGCCACGGGGTGCACGGGGTGGGCGGTCCGGGACCTCACTCACCACTGCACGATGGACGCGCAGCGGGGGCTGGTCGCCCTGCGCACCCCCACGACCGCCCGCCCGGACCGGGACGCCGCGACCTGGTGGGCGGACCGGGGCGGCCACCCCGCCGGGGCCGCCGAGGGCCGGCGTCACGCCCGCGTGGCCGCGTCCATGGTCCTGGACTGGGAGCCGGTGCGCGCGCTCCACCGGGAGACGGTCCGGGCGCTCGTGCACGCGGCGGGGCACTGCGGCGGCGGCGGCGCGGTCCGCACCCAGGGGCACGTGCTGCGCGTCGAGGACCTGCTGAGCACGCTCGCGGTGGAGGCCACGGTGCACCACCTGGACCTCATCCAGCACCTGGACGGCTCCCCGGGCCCCGCCGTGGACGGGCTCGCCGAGGTCCGCCGGGTCCTCACCGACCTGTGGGAGCGGGAACCGCTCGAGCACTGGAGCGACGAGCACTTCGCCCGCGTGGGCACCGGCCGGGCGGAGCTGACCGCCCAGGAGCGCGTGGAGCTGGGCGCGCACGCGGACCTCCTGCCGCTCTTCTCCTGACCCACCTCCCACCCGCGTCCGGCCGCCGGCACGTGCCACCTCGCGGGAGGGGACAGTGGAGGGGCTCCCGTGCCAGGCTGGTGCCATGAGCCGCAACGACCCCGCCGTCATCGACCGCCTCATGACCCGGCCCGGCCGGTGGGCGGTGGTGGGACTGACCGGCAACACGGCCCGTCCCGCGCACTCGGTCGCCCGGCAGATCCGGGACGACCTCGGCATGACGATCATCCCGGTGAACCCGAAGGGCGAGCCGGTGCACGGCGAGCCCGGCCACCGCACGCTCGCCGAGGTCCCGGGACCGATCGACGTGGTGGACTGCTTCGTCAACTCCCGCCGCGTCGGCGCGGTCGTGGACCAGGCCATCGCCGCGGGCGCCGCGGCGGTGTGGCTGCAGCTGGGCGTCGTCGACGAGGCCGCGGCCGCCCGGGCGGAGCGGGCCGGCCTCGACGTCGTCATGGACACCTGCCCCCTGATCGAGCTCCGCTCCCTGCTCCAGCGCGGCTGGACCCTGGACCCGAACCGGACCCCGCGGCTCGCCCCGCCCGCCTGAGCTGCTCGCCCCGTCCACCCGCTCGAACCGCACCGTCCCGGTCCAGCGGGGGCTGCGCAAGGGGTTGCGCCGGGTCCGGGACCACCCGCTAAGCTGGCCTGCGACGACGATGACGAGTCCCGACGCGAAGCTCTGGCTGGTCGGGCGGCAACCCTCTCCCGTAGCGGGGTGCCCCAGATGAACATCGGGCCGCGGTGCACGTGCTCCGCGGCAAGTACGGCGCCCACCAGTGCGTCGGACCCGCGGGCAGGTCTCCACGACGCACGGGCGCGGGTCGGCATCGACCCGGGAGGAACACCCATGAGCAAGCGCATCGCCCTGAACGCCTTCGACATGACCTGTGTGGGCCACCAGGCCCCCGGCCTGTGGAAGCACCCCCGCTCCCGGGCGGACGAGTACAACACCATCGAGTACTGGACGGACGTCGCCCAGATCCTGGAGAAGGGCTTCTTCGACGCGCTGTTCCTCGCGGACGTCGTCGGGTACTACGACGTCTACCAGAACTCCGCGGCCCCGGTGATCCGGGACGCCACCCAGATCCCGGTCAACGACCCCTTCATGCAGATCTCCGCGATGGCGGCCGTGACGAAGCACCTCGGCTTCGGCGTGACCAGCGCGATCACCTACGAGCAGCCGTACCCGCTCGCCCGGAAGTTCGCGACCCTCGACCACCTGACGAAGGGCCGGATGGGCTTCAACGTGGTGACGTCCTACCTGAAGTCGGCCGCCGAGAACCACGGGCTGACGGAGCAGATCTCCCACGACGAGCGCTACGAGATCGCCGAGGAGTTCATGGAGGTCTGCTACAAGCTCTGGGAGGGCTCCTGGGAGGACGGCGCGGTCAAGCGCGACCGGGCCCACGGGGTCTTCGCCGACCCGGCGCTCGTCCACCCCATCCAGCACCACGGCAAGTACTTCGACGTGCCGGGCATCGGGCTGACCGAGCCGTCCCCGCAGCGCACGCCGCTGATCTTCCAGGCCGGGGCCTCGTCCCGCGGGCGCGCGTTCGCCGGCCGCCACGCGGAGGCGGTGTTCGTGGGCGGCATCCGCCCGGACCTGACCCGCGTGGTCACCGACAAGCTGCGCGACGAGGCGCAGGCGCAGGGCCGGGACCGGGACGACCTCAAGATCTTCGCGATGCTGCACGTGATCGTCGACGAGACCGACGCGAAGGCCGAGCAGAAGCGCCGCGACTACGAGCGGTACGCGGACACCGACGGCGCGCTGGGCCTCGTGGGCGGGTGGTCCGGCGTGGACCTGGGCCGGTACGACGAGAACGACGTCCTGGAGTACATCAAGACCGACTCGATCCAGTCCTTCCTGACCCCCTTCACCACGGCCGACCCCCACAAGAAGTGGACGGTCAAGGAGGTCGCGAAGCACATCTCGATGGGCGGCATGGGCGTGCCGATCGTCGGCTCCCCGCAGACCGTGGCGGACGAGCTCGAGCGGTGGATCGACGACGGCGGGCTGGACGGCATCAACCTCGCCTACCACGTGTCCCCGGGCTCGTTCGAGGACTTCGTGGAGTGGGTCGTGCCGGAGCTGCAGAAGCGCGGCCGCTACCGGACCGGGTACGAGGGCACCACGCTCCGGGAGAACCTCTACGGCGCGGGCCGGACCAAGGTGCTCGACACCCACCCCGCCGCCGCGTACCGGGGTGCCTACGCGGGCCGGCCGTCCGCCGCGGACACCCCCGCCCGCGACCTGGTCCTCTGACGCCCGCCCGGTGACCCCGGGCGCCGTCGGCGCCCGGGGTCACCGAGGTGCCCGCGCCGGGGCCACCGGGCGCGACGCGCACGAGGGGCCCCCGCACCGGGGGCCCCTCGTGCGCTCCGGGTCAGGACGCCGGTGCGGCGCTCCATCGCAGCAGGGCCGCCACGTCCGTACCGTGGGGCAGCGCCCCCGGCGGCACGAAGACGGGGCGGCCGTCGGTCAGCACCGCGGCGCGCACCAGGGCCGCGTCGGCGGAGACCCGGCCGAGCACGCCGGCGCCCACGGCCTCCGACTCCTGGACGGCGATCCACGGCTCGGCGTCCAGGGCGATGAGCTCCTGCTCCGTGTCCAGGTGGGTGTCGTCGATCAGCAGCGTCTCCGCCTGGGCCTGCTGCAGGGCCGAGACGACGGGTTCCATCCCCGAGACGGCGGTGGGGTCGGGTCGCCCCTGCTGCTCGGCGAGCCGCTCGAGCAGACCCTGCTGACGGTGGGCCACGACCTCCGCCACGCGCTCCTCGACCTGGTGGTCGAGGTCGGCGGACTTGCTGCCCTCCGCGCGGGTGTTGGCGTCGACGACGCTCAGCATCGCCCGCGTCGCCTTGGACAGCTGCTCCTCGACCAGGCCCCGGGCCCGCAGGTCCCCGGCCAGGACCACGAGCTGCGCCCCGCTCTCGGCGACGACCTTGTCGATCTGCTCGGCCACCTGCTCGGTGTTGCGCCGCCACACGTCCTCGGTGTGCCGCTGCCAGCGTCCCTGCGACCAGCCGCCCCCGGGGAACTTCTTCAGGTGCTCGGTCTCGCCCTCGATCTGCTGCTCGTCCCCGGCCCGGACGCGGCTGGCGTGCTGCAGGCGGATCTCGCCGCCGTCCCGGCCCACCTCGGCGACCACGTAGGGGAAGTCGTCCGGGCGGTGCCGGAACAGGGGAGTGAGGTCGGGGACGTCCTCCACCTGGATGACGCCGCGCCCGGCCCGGGGGCCGGGGAGGACCTCGTCGATCTCCACGGTGCCGTCGCGCACCAGCAGGTACCGGCACACCGGGTCCGGCACGCCCTCGGCCGGACGCACGGCGGCCTCCACCGCGGCGAGGTCGGCCTTGCTCGCGCCCTGGTGCTCCAGCTCTCGGCAGATGTTCTCCGGAAGGACGTCGATGGCGTGCAACGAGTCGACGGTGCCGGTGCTGATGTCCGTGTAGACGGTGCACCAGGGGCCCTTGCTCTTGAACAGTTCGGCGTAGCGGTGGAATCGGCTCGTCATGATCGACAACTCCTGCTGTTGAGCGGTGCTTCCTGTGGTGCAGACCACGTTATCCGACCACCAGGGGGCTGGGAACAGACGACCTGACGAGTAGGGTCGGAGGCACGCGACCGGTCCCACGGCCGGTGGTCCCGCAGGTCCCACGACGCAGGAGGCAGCCATGAGCGACGTACCCGAGTACGACGAGGCCGACCGGCTCGAGCAGTCGATCGACGCCGATCGGCCGGAGCTGGACGAGCAGGACGACGAGGCTCCGGTGCACGCGCCCGACCGCTCGGAGGCGTCCTCCCTCGAGGCGAACCCCGACGACCTCGTGGAGCAGGACCAGGAGGTCGTCCTCGACGAGCCGCAGGAGACTTCCACGCTCGAGGAGTGAGCTGCGCACCGCGCGGGGGCACGGGCCCCCCGCGGTGCGTCACACGGCGGATTACACGGCGGACCAGCCGCCGTCCGAGGGCATGATCACGCCGTTGACGTTGGAGGCGTCGTCGCTCGCGAGGAAGACGATGACGGCGGCGACCTGCTCGGCCGTGGCCGTGTAGGGGACGTTCTGCATGAATCCCGCCATCCGGCCGGGAAAGAGGTCCGAGCCCATGGGCGCCTCGACGCCCGTGGCCGTGGCGCCGGGGGCGACCGCGTTGGTGCGGATGCCGTCCGCCGCGTGCATGAGAGCGGTGCTCTTCGTCAGCCCGGCCACCGCGTGCTTGGAGGCGGTGTAGGCCGCCCCCGCGGCGGAGCCGCGCAGGGAGGCCTCGGACGCCACGTTGACGATCGCCCCCCGTCCGGACGCCCGCAGCAGCGGGATCGCCGCGCGGGTCAGCCGCATGACCGAGCCGACGTTGACGGCGAAGACCCGGTCCCATGTCGCGTCGTCGACCTCGGCGACGGACTCGAAGCGGTCCATGACCCCGGCGTTGTTGACCAGCACGTCGAGCCGGCCCTCGGTCGCCGCCAGCACCCGGCCCACCGCGTCCTCGTCCGTGACGTCCGCGAGCACGGGGAACAGCGGCAGGCGCGGCGCGCCCGCCACCAGGTCCTCCAGCCGGCGGGCCGACAGGTCGACCACCACCACGGTGGCCCCTTCTCCGGCCAGCCGAAGCGCGGTGGCGCGCCCGATGCCGGAGCCCGCCCCGGTGACGACGGCGGTCCTGCCGGTGAAGCGGTGGGTGTCCACGGTTCCTCCTGGGGATGCGACAGGTGCTGGATCGGATGCCCGGGCGGGTGCTCCCGCGGACCGCACGGGCCGCGGCCCCGCCCTCTTCATTGTGGTGCGGAACGGGTCCGGAAAAACTTCCCGGAAAAAATGTGACCTGCTGCATCCGCGGAGGGGTCCGCGGCAGTAGTACGGGTGCAAGGTCGATTCCGCTTCCGCCAGGGAGCCCGTTCAAGGAGCAGTTACCATGCGCAAGACCCTTTCCGCCGCAGCAGTCCTCGGCCTCGGTGCCGGTGCCCTCAGCATGAGCCCGGCGTTCGCCGCCGAGCACGCCGGGCTGTCCGTGCTCCACGGCGTTCCCGACACCGTCGTGGACGTCTACGTCAACGGGGAGCTCACCCTCGACGACTTCGCGCCGGGCACCCTGGCCGGCCCGCTGGAGCTGCCCGCCGGCAGCTACGACCTGGCCATCACGGCCCCCGACGCAGCCGACGCCTCGGAGCCGATCATCGGGCCCGTCACCGCGGACCTGCAGACCGGGATGAGCTACACGGCCGCGGCCCACCTCGACGCCGCGGGCAGCCCCACGGCCGCCCTGTTCACCAACGACATGTCCGAGATCGAGGCCGGGAAGTCGCACCTGACCGTCCGGCACGTGGCCGCGGCCCCGGCCGTGGACGTCCTCGCGGGCGACCAGCCCATCATCACCGGGCTGGAGAACCCGAACGAGGAGACCCTCCCGGTCGACGCGGGCACGGTCTCGGCGTCCGTTGCCGCAGCGGGCACCACCGAGCCGGTCATCGGCCCGGCCGATCTCGAGCTGGCGGAGGGCACCCACAACATCGTGTACGCGTGGGGCTCCCTCGAGGCCGGGAACCTGGCCCTCGCCGTCCAGACCCTGGAGGGCATGGAGCAGGCGCCCGAGGCCGTGCCGGGCGGCCAGTCCGGGCTCGCGGCCCAGGAGCAGCGCACGATGCTGACCGCCGGCCTCGCGGCCGCCGGTGCGCTCGGGCTGATCGGCGCGGCGTACGGCGCCCGCCGGGTGCTCGTGGGGAACCGCCGGTAGTGAGCAGTCCTGTCAGGCACGGTCCGGGTGCGCGGCGGGCTGCGGCCCACCGTGCGCCCGGACCGACAGTTCCCGGCACCCGTCGTCGTCGCCTGGCGGCGGCGGGTGCCGGGGCGGTCGCCTCGGTGTCCCTGCTCGCGGCAGCGGCCGTCACCGCTCTCCCGGAGAGCGGGGGCTCGCCGCCCGCGAACTCCCTGGCGGCGGGACCGTACCAGGGCGAGGACGCGGTGCCGGCACTCGCCGGCCTCGACCGTCCGGTCTCCGCGGGAGGTCCGGCGCAGTCCGCCGCGGCACCCGCGGAGATCCCGGTCGCTCCCGCCACCCAGGCGCCCGCCGAGAAGATCCCCGCCCCGGTGCGGGTGGTCGTGGACGGCTCCCCGATCGACATGCCGGTGGTCCCGGTGGGGGTCGAGGACAACGGAGCCATGACCATCCCGGACAACCACGTGGAGCTGGGCTGGTACCGGTACGGTCCGTCCCCCGGGGCGGGCGAGGGCGCCGCGGTCGTCGCCGGCCACGTCGACACCCTCACCGAGGTCACGCCGATGGCGCGGCTGAAGGACGTGCCGGTCGGGGCGGAGGTCCGGGTGGAGCGGGCGGACGGCAGCGTCCAGCGCTACCGCACCGAGTCCGTCCAGCACGTGCACAAGAAGTCCCTCGCGGAGGCGGACCTGTTCCGCCGGACCGGCGAGCCGGTGCTCCACCTCGTGACGTGCGGCGGGGAGTGGCTCGAGGAGATCGGCGACTACGAGGACAACGTGGTGCTGAGGGCTGTCCCGGTGCCCTGAGCGGCAGAGGGGACGAGGAGCGCATGACCGCATGGCCGGTGTCCACTAGGCTGGGCACGACTCGCACGCCCGGGCACCGCCCGGCCGGCCACCACGACCTCTGGCCCACGAGGAGCCCTTCCACGATGCCGACGCCGCCCCCGGAATGGGGACCCGAGCTCGACACCGCGTTCGCCGCGGGGGACGAGCAGGCGCTGAGTGCCGCGTACCGGCACTGCGCCGGGGTCATCCGGGGTCTCGCCGTCCGGGCCCTGCGCGACGACGCGGCGGCGGACGACGTGGTGCAGGAGGTCTTCATCCGGGCGTGGAAGTACCGGTCCGGCTACCGGCCCGAACACTCCTCGGCCCCCGCCTGGCTGATCGGCATCGCCCGCAACTGCATCGCCGACGCCGCGAGGAGAGCCGGCCGCGAGGCGGAGCGGCGCCAGGCGGACGCCGTGCGCACCGACCGGGAGCCGCGGCACGAGGAGTCGGACCTGCTGGTGGACCGGCTCGTGGTGCGGGCGGAGGTCGAGCGGCTCGGACCGCCCCGGTCGACGATCATGGCGCTGGCCTTCTACGAGGAGCTCACGCACCAGCAGATCGCACAGCACCTGGACCTGCCCCTCGGCACGGTCAAGAGCCACCTGAGGCGCGGCCTCACGAACCTACGGACACGATTGGGAGACGCTCATGGCACACCTGAGTGAGGAGACGCTGACGCTCCTGGCTCTGGGTGAGGCCGGAGACCCCCGGAGCCGGGAGCACGTCGCCGCCTGCCCGGACTGCGCGGCCGAGCTCGCGTCCCTGCAGCGCGTGGTGCGCGCCGGCCGTGCCGAGGCGCCCGCCGTGACGGCTCCCGGCCCCGGCGTCTGGGCGGCGATCCACGCCGAGCTGGGACTCTCCGACGAGGTCGCCGCGGACCCGCTCGCCGGCTCCGGCGACGGCGCTCGCGGCCACGTTCCGGACGACTCCACCGAGGATCCCACCGAGGACACGGCCGAGGACGCGGCCGGCCGTGCCACGGGTCCCGCGGACAGCGCTGCGGCCGACGACGGCGCAGGGCGCGGCGGGGCGACCGTCGTCGACCTCGACGCCCGCCGGCGGAAGCCCCGGCGCGGGGTGCCGTATCCGCTGGCCGCCGCCGCGGCCGCCGCGGCGCTGATCGTGGGCGGCGTCTCGGTCTGGGGCGCGCAGCGGCTGGGCCTGGAGCCGGAGCCCACGGTGCTGGCCACCGCCGAGCTGGAGCCCCTGGCCGGCTACACCGCCCGCGGCTCGGCCGAGGTGGACGAGCGCCCGGACGGGTCCCGACAGCTGGTGGTGCGGACCGATCCCGCCGACGTGGACGGGTTCAAGGAGGTCTGGCTGCTCGCCCCCGACGCGCAGCGGATGGTGAGCATCGGAGTGATGGCCGGGGACGAGGGCGTGTTCGTGCTGCCCGAGAACCTGGACGTCGGGGAGTTCCCGGTCGTGGACGTCTCGGACGAGCCGATCGACGGCGACCCGACGCACTCGGGGGACTCGATCGTGCGCGGCGTCCTGGAGGTCTGAGGGCGGGCCGACCGGCTCAGAGCAGGGCCGAGGTCAGCCGTGCCACGTTGTCGGCGTACTTGTGCCACAGCGGCCGCCGGTTCCACGCGTCGAAGTCGAGCAGGGTGCTGGCCTCGTGGAACTCGGCGACCACCGCGTCCATCCGCCGCCGGAAGTCCCGGTCCGCGATGAGCACCGAGACCTCGAGGTCCAGGGCGAACGAGCGCTCGTCCATGTTGGAGGAGCCGATCACGGAGACGTAGTCGTCCACGAGCACGAACTTGGCGTGCAGCACGGTGGGGGCGCGGTACCGGTAGATCTTCACGCCGGCCTCGACGAGCTCCTGGTAGTAGGAGTTCTGGGCGTGGTAGGCCAGGAAGTGGTCCGAGGTCTCGCCCACGAACAGCTGCACGTCCACCCCGGACTGCGCCTCGGTGGTCAGGGCGTGCATCAACGACTCGTCCGGGACGAAGTACGGGCTGGCGATGACGATCTGCTCATTGGCGTTGTAGATCAGGTGGTTGAACAGGCGCAGGTTGTTCTCCGTCTCGAACCCGGGGCCCGAGGGCACGACCTGGGCGAAGACCGGTCCCTGGGTGTCCGGGAGGTCGCGGGCGGCCTCGTCGAGCAGGAGGTCGCCCGTCTCGGAGTACCAGTCGCTGGTGAACAGGGCGTTGAGCTCGGCGACCACGGGCCCGGTGCACTCGAGCATCAGGTCCTTCCACTCGAGTCCCTTCCGGCGGTTCCGGCGCTTGTTGTAGGAGCGGTGGATGATGTTCTGCGAACCGGTCCAGGCGAGGGTCCCGTCGACCACGAGGATCTTGCGGTGGTTGCGCAGGTCGGGCCGCTGCCACTCGCCCTTCCACGGGCGGACGGGCAGCATCCGCTGCCACGGCAGCCCGGCCTCGTCGAAGCGCTTGATCATCCCCCGGTACCCCGGGTAGCCCACGGAGCCGAGGTGGTCGATGAGCACGCGCACCCGCACCCCCCGCCGGTGGGCGCGCACCAGGGACTCCAGCAGGGGGCGCGAGGCGTCGTCGATGGCCACGATGTAGAACTCGAAGTGCACGTAGTCCTGCGCCCGGTCCACCGCGTCCGCCATGATCCGCATGGCCTCGTGGTTGTCGGTGAGGATCTCGAAGGAGTTGCCGCCGACCATGGGCAGGGCGCCGAGCTTGTAGTTCAGGGCCGCGGTGGAGCTGACCCACTCGGGCAGCTGCTCGTCCGTGTTGCCCATGATGTGAAAGTCCGGGGTGTTCTCGCGGATGACGTCGTTCATCTTCGCCTGCATGGCCATCCGCTTCTTCGGGAGCTTGGCGGAGCCGATGGCCAGGAACAGCAGGATCCCCAGGTACGGCAGCAGGAAGATCGCGAGCAGCCAGGCCAGGGCCACGGAGGGCCGCCGGTTGTGGGGGATCCAGCCCAGGGCCACGAAGTTGATGAGGAGACCGAGCACCAGCACCACGAGCGTCGCGGCCTCCGGGAGGAGGTGTGCGGGGATTCCGCTGAAGGGGAACAGGGCCGGGATCACCTCGCCAGTCTAGGTTCCGCGGCCGCGCGCTCTACGCGGGGCGCGGCAGCACGTAGTCGGTCTCGGGGCCGGGGGTCTCGCGGCGGACGAAGCCGGCGGCGACGAGCACCTGCTCGGCCGGGGCGTTGCCCCCGGGCACGCTGGCACGCACCCCCGTGACCGTGGGGTCTGCGAACGCGACGCCGAGCAGCGCGGTCATGCCCTCCTGCGCGTAGCCCAGGTTCCGGCGGTCCGCGGCGAGGGACCCCACGATCTCGAGCTCGTCGTCGATCGGGGGGCCCACGAAGCCGGCCGTCCCGACGATCTCCCCGGTCGACTTCTCCACGATGGCCATCCGCGCGTACACGGACTCCGTGAAGAAGTAGCCCCCGGCCATGAGGGACTCACGGGCGAAGTCCATGTCCTCGGCGGTCGGGAAGCCGTGGGCGAAGTGGGCCGCGTGCTCGCCGGCCGCCACGGCGTCGAGCTCCTCGGCGGTGAAGGGACGGAGCAGGAGTCGTTCCGTCTCCAGGACGGGTGCGGGGCGCTGGGCCTCGAGGTCCTCGGTCATGCTGGTGCTGCTTTCTGCGGGCGCGGGTGCCGACGGTGGGTGGAGGGGCCGGGGGCGGGGCGGCGGGGCCCCGCCCCCGGCGGATCAGCCGAAGTACTTCGGCAGCGTGCCCTCGTGCACCGTGCGGAGCTCGTCCAGGCCGATGCCGAACTCGCTCTGCACGTCCAGCGCGCGGTTCTCGGTGTCCACCACGCCGATCCGCGTGTGCGGATAGGCGCGCATGGTGCACATGTCCTTGAACCGTACTTCCTCGCTGCGCGGCACGGCCACCACGGCCCTGCCCTGGGTCTCGGAGAAGAGCATGGTGAACAGGTCCACGCCGTCCCGCTCGCACACCTCGCCCAGCCCGATGCGGGCACCGGTGTCGAAGCGCAGCGCCATCTCGGCGAGGGTCGCCGCGAGCCCGCCCTCAGCGACGTCGTGCGCGGCGTCGATCATGCCGTCGCGGGACATGTTGATCAGCAGGTCGCCGAGCAGCTTCTCCTGGGCGAGGTCCACGGCCGGGGGGAGCCCGCCGAGGTGCCCTCGCAGGTTCGCCCACTCGGAGCCGTCCAGCTCGTCCCGGGTGGTCCCGAGTAGGTAGATCGCCTGGCCGTCCTCGCGCCAGCCCGACGGCGTGCGCCGCCGGACGTCGTCGAGCACGCCCAGCATCGCCACCACGGGCGTCGGGTGGATGGCCACGCCGCCGGTCTGGTTGTAGAGGGACACGTTGCCGCCCGTCACGGGCACCCCCAGCTGCTGGCAGCCGTCGGCGAGCCCGCGCACGGCCTCGGCGAACTGCCACATGGTCTCCGGGTCCTCGGGGGAGCCGAAGTTCAGGCAGTCGGAGACGGCGGCGGGGCGGGCTCCGGAGGTCGCGACGTTGCGGTAGGCCTCTGCCAGGGCCAGCTGCGCCCCGGCGTACGGGTCCAGGTAGGCGTAGCGGCCGTTGCAGTCGGTGGACAGCGCCACGCCGAGGCCGGTCTCCTCGTCCACGCGGACCACCCCGGCGTCGTCGGGCATGGCCATGGCGGTGTTGCCCTGCACGTAGCGGTCGTACTGGTCGGTGACCCAGTCCTTGGCGCACAGGTTCGGGGAGGCCATGAGCTCGAGGACGGCGGTCTTCAGCTCCGCGCCGGAGGGCCGCCCGGCATCGGCCGGGGAGCCGGTGAAGCGGTCCGCCTGGAGCCGGTCCTGGTCCGCGGGACGGGTGTAGGGCCGGTCGTAGACGGGACCCTCGTGGGCGACCGTGCGGGGGTCGACGTCGACGATGACCTCGTCGTCCCACTCGATCACGAGCCGGCCGGTGCCGGTGACCTCGCCGATCCAGGAGTGCTCGACGTCCCACTTGTCCATCACGGCCTCGAAGGCGGCGACCTTCTCGGGGGTCACGACCGCCATCATGCGCTCCTGGGACTCCGACATGAGGATCTCGCCCGGGGTCAGGGTCGGGTCGCGCAGGAGCACCTGGGTCAGGTCCACGTGCATGCCGCCCTCGCCGTTGGAGGCCAGCTCCGAGGTGGCGCACGAGATGCCCGCGGCCCCCAGGTCCTGGATGCCCTCCACGAGGGAGCCCTTGAACAGCTCGAGGCAGCACTCGATGAGCACCTTCTCGGCGAACGGGTCGCCCACCTGCACGGCCGGCCGCTTGGACGGCTTGGCGTCGTCGAAGGACTCCGAGGCGAGCACGGAGGCACCCCCGATGCCGTCGCCGCCGGTGCGGGCGCCGAACAGCACCACCTTGTTGCCCACGCCGGAGGCGTTGGCCAGGCGGATGTCCTCGTGGCGCATCACGCCCACGGCCAGCGCGTTCACGAGCGGGTTGCCCTGGTAGCAGGAGTCGAAGACGACCTCCCCGCCCACGTTCGGCAGGCCCAGCGAGTTGCCGTAGCCGCCGACGCCCGCCACCACGCCGTGGACCACGCGCGCGGTGTCCGGGTGGTCGATCGCCCCGAAGCGCAGCGGGTCCATGACGGCCACGGGCCGGGCGCCCATCGAGATGATGTCGCGCACGATCCCGCCGACGCCCGTGGCGGCGCCCTGGTAGGGCTCCACGTAGGACGGGTGGTTGTGGGACTCGATCTTGAAGGTCACGGCCCAGCCGTCCCCGAGGTCGGTGACGCCGGCGTTCTCGCCGATGCCGACCAGCAGGTCCTTCTTCATCTCCTCGGTGACCTTCTCGCCGAACTGGCGCAGGTGGACCTTGGAGGACTTGTAGGAGCAGTGCTCGGACCACATGACCGAGTACATCGCGAGCTCCGCGGCGGTGGGCCGGCGGCCGAGGATCTTCTTGATCTCCTCGAACTCGTTGTCCTTGAGGCCCAGCTCGGCCCAGGGCAGCTCGGTGTCGGGGGTGGCCGTCGCGTGCTCGACGGTGTCCAGGTTGAAGTGCTTGTCGCTCATGGAGTGCTCGGTGTCCCTTACTTGACCAGTGCCTTGAGGGCGGAGACGAACAGGCCCAGCCCGTCCGTGCCGTCGCGCATGCCGACCTCGCCGGAGGCCGAGGAGTCCGCGCCGAAGCCCGGTTCGACCGCGTGCTCCGGGTGCGGCATGAGGCCCACCACGTTGCCGCCGGCGTTGCAGATCCCCGCGATGTCCCGGCGGGATCCGTTGGGATTGCCGCCGACGTAGCGGAACACCACGCGGCCCTCGGCCTCGAGGGCGTCGAGGGTCCTCTCGTCGGCCACGTACTGGCCGTCCTGGTTCTTGAGCGGGACCACGATCTCCTGGCCCTGCTCGAACTCGGCGGTCCACACGGTCGTGCTGTTCTCCACGCGCAGGCGCTGGTCCCGGCACAGGAACTTCAGCCGCTCGTTCTTGATCATCGAGCCCGGCAGCAGGTGCGACTCGGTGAGCATCTGGAAGCCGTTGCAGATGCCGAGGACCGGCAGCGGGGCGGACCCGGAGGTGCCCGCGGCGTTCGCGCCCTCGATGATCCGGTCCATGATCGGGGCGAACCGGGCGATGGCCCCGGCGCGCAGGTAGTCGCCGTAGGAGAAGCCGCCGGGCAGGATCACGGCGTCGACGTCCTGCAGGTTTTCGTCTGCGTACCAGAGGGGGACCGGGGTGCCGCCGGCGAGCACGACGGCCCGCGCGGCGTCGCGGTCGTCGAGGGTGCCGGGGAAGGTCACGACGCCGACGCGCGCGCCGGTGAGCTCGGCGTCCGGCGCGGGGCCGGAGAGGTCCGCGATCAGAGGGGTCTCGAGACCGGGCATGCTCAGTTCTCCTCGGCCTCGTCGAGGACGGCCACGCGCACGACGTCCTCGATGACGGGGTTGGAGAGCAGCTTCTCGGCGGCCTCGCGGGCCTGGGCCAGCGCGTCCTCGGTGGCCTCGCCGTCGACGGTCAGCTCGAAGCGCTTGCCCTGCCGGACACCGGCGAAGCCGTCCAGGCCGATGCGGGGCAGTTCGTTGGCGATCGCCTTGCCCTGCGGGTCAAGGATCTCGGGCTTGGGCATGACGTCGACAACAATGCGGGCCATCGGGGAACTCCTGAGGGTCGAGCAGCGGGCCGGGATCCGGCGAACGTCAGCCATTCTATCGGCTCGGGCCCACCGGTCGCGCCGGACCCGGACCGCCGGCCGGGTGTGGAAGGGGTCACCCACCTGGCGTCCTCCAGGAGTTCTCTAAGGCGCGTCCGGTAGACCCTGGTGCCATGAGCACCTCACCGGGGTCCGCGGCGGCCGGTGCCGACGACGCGCAGTTGGTCCCGATCTACCGCCGGGTCCTGACGCTGGTGGGGATCGGCACCGTCCTCGGTGCGCTGACCGAGCTGGCGATGCTGCGGCACTGGCAAGGACCCGCCCAGCTGGTGCCGTGGGCGGTGCTGGCCGTGCTGCTGCTCGGGGCCGTGGCGTGGCTGGTGCGGCGCACCACCGGGACGGCCCGCACCGTGCGGGTCGCCGCGGTCGTCTCCGTGCTCGGCAGCGCCTACGGCGTCTACGAGCACGTCCTGGCGAACCTGAGGGCCGGTCCGCTGGACCCGCGGTACGCCGAGGCCTGGGACGCGATGTCGGGCGCGGCCCGGCTGTGGGCGGCGACCAGCGGGGCCGTCGGGCCGTCCCCCGTGCTCGTGCCAGGCACGATGGGCCTGGCGGGGGTGCTGCTGTGGCTCGCCGTTCTCCGCTGGCGGCGCGGGACGGACTGAGCGCGGTCCGCCGTCCGCCGCCGCCCCGAACCCACCGCTGTTCCCCGAACGCACCGCTCCTTCCCGAGAGCAGAGCATTCATCCTGCCGTGTCGTGGCGACGCGGTGAGCTCGACGGTGGGGTGGCGCGCCGTGAGGGGGCTCGGGCGGTGCTGGAACAATGGGCCCATGACCCAGCACCCAGCGACGACCACCCCCGGACTCAGCGGCCGGGAGGCCGAGCGACTGGCGGACGCCCTCGAGGCCCGGGACGTCACGATCTTCGTGGACGGCACCTCACTGCGCCTGCCGGAGGGGGCGCGCGACGCCGTCGTCGACCTCCTGTCCCGAATGACCCGCGGGGAGACCGTCACGGTGACGTCGGCCGCGGTGACGTCCGCCGCGGAGCCCCCGGCGGTCTCCGGGGAGCTGCTGACCACCTCGCAGGCGGCCGCGCTCGCCGGGATCTCCCACACCTATCTGCGCAACCTCACCACCGAGGGCGTGCTCCCCGTGCAGTACCGGGGCAGCCACCGCCGGATCCGGCGCTCCGACGTCCAGGCCTGGCTCGCGCGCCACGGCGAGGACGGGGCCGGCTCCGCCTCCCCGGAGGACCTGCTGACCACGTCCCAGGCGGCCGCGCTCGCCGGGATCTCGGCCACCTATCTGCGCAACCTCACCACCGAGGGCGTGCTCCCCGTGCAGTACCGGGGCAGCCACCGCCGGATCCGGCGCTCCGACGTCCAGGCGTGGCTCGCGGAGCGGCGGCGGTCCGACGACGACGGAGCCCCCTCGGCGGACTGATCCCGGCTCAGCCGAAGCGGGCCACGACCCAGCCGTCCACCACGTCGACCGCCGCCGCCAAGAGGTCCTTGGCGGGGTCCGGCGGCGCCTCCCGGCCGGCGGCGAGGGCCAGGCGGGAGCCCACGAACCGCCCGTCGGGGGCGAAGACCCAGAAGTGGTTGGGGCACTCGAACGTCTCGGCGCGCCCGGCGGCCTCCCGGCACACGGTGGCCTGCTGATGGGTGCAGATGTTGCGCAGCACGTGCAGGGCGCCCCCGGCGTCGCGGGTGACGAGCACCCGCCCCGTGCTGGAGGGCGCCGTCACGAAGTCGAGCGGGTCCGGCACCGCGGAGACCGCCACGATCCGCTCCCAGCCGCCGGCGGACTCCCCGGAGGCGCTCACGCGGCGGCCCCGTCGGTGGCGCGGGCCGGGTCGAGGACGTCGAGCGCCGCGCCGAGCCGGCGGCGCAGCGGCTCCGCGCGGCGGGCGAACTCCCGCTGCCGGCGCACGTACTCGGCCTTGCCCTCCGGCGTCTCGATCCGCACGGGCTCGTAGCCCCAGCCGGCGAGGTCGTAGGGCGCGGCCTGCATGTCCGTCTCCCGCACGTCCCACGCCAGCTCGAAGCAGTCCATCAGCAGCTCGGAGGGGATCCCCGGGACGAGCTTGTACGCCCACTTGTAGAGGTCCATGGTGGCGTGCAGGCAGCCCGGCTGCTCCATCCGGCGCTGGGACTCCCGGGTGGGCTGCAGCTCGTTGAGCGGCACGGCCTGCGGCTGGAAGAACCGGAACGCGTCGAAGTGGGTGCACCGGATCCTGGCGGCCTCCACCACGGCGTCCGTGCCCGCCGCCCCGAGCCGCAGCTCGAGCTGCTCGTGGCGGAGATCGTTGTCCTCCGCGCGGTAGGCCATCGCCCACTCGTGGAGGCCGAAGCAGCCGAAGAAGCCCGGATTGCCCGCGTGCGCGCCCAGCACCGCCCGGGCGAAGTCGATCGCGGGCGCCCGCCGGTCCCGGAGGGCGTCGTCGTCGACGGTCACGGCCCCGTCCCGGTCGGTGAGGCCGAGGACCGCGAGCTCGGCGCCGGTGAGCGGGCGGTAGAACTTCTCCCGGACCCGCTCGGCGGCGTCCAGCAGCACGGTGCCCGCCCCGGGGTGCCAGCGCTTCAGCTGCGCCGGCTTGAGCGTGTAGTAGGTGAACAGGAAGTCCTCGACCGGGTGCTTCTGCCCGCGGTGGCGGCGGGCCACGAACGGGTCCGCGTAGCGCGCCGCGCGCCGCTCGTGGGCGTGCGCCCGCGGCGCCCACTCCTCGCGGGACAGGACGACGACGGGCCGGGTCACGGAACCCGCCCCGTCGTCGACGCACCGGTGGAGCGCGGCACGGTGGTCAGCGGCCGGTCCCCGCGTACACCGTGGCCTCGTCGTCGGAGTCGAGGTCGAAGGCGCTGTGCACCACGCGCACGGCTTCGTCGAGGCGGTCGGCTTCCGTGATGACGGAGATCCGCACCTCCGAGGTCGAGATCATGTCGATGTTGATGTTCGCGGACGCGAGCGCTTCGAAGAACGTGAAGGTCACCCCCGGGTTGGACTTCATGCCGGCGCCCACGAGCGAGAGCTTGCCGATCTCGTCGTCGTACTCCAGGCCCGCGTAGCCGATCTTCTCCTCGGCGGCGCGCAGCAGGCTCATGGCCAGGTCCCCCTGGGACTCGTTCAGGGTGAAGGAGAGGTCGGTCCGGCGCTCGGTACCGGTGGAAACGTTCTGGACGATCATGTCCACGTTGACCTTCGCCTCGGCCAGCAGCCGGAAGATCCGGGCGGCGATGCCGGGTTCGTCCGGCACCCCGACGACGGTGACCTTTGCCTGCGAGCGGTCGTGGGCGATGCCGGAGATGAGCGGCTGTTCCAACGGGATCTCCTTCGGGGAGGTGACGGCGTCTTCGGGGCCCGGGACGACCCAGGTGCCCTCGTTCTGACTGAAGGACGAACGGACGTGCAGCTTCACGCCGAAGCGGCGGGCGTACTCGACGCAGCGCAGGTGCAGGATCTTCGCGCCGTTCGCGGCGAGCTCAAGCATCTCCTCGCTGCTGACCACGTCCAGCTTGCGCGCCTTGGGCACGATGCGGGGATCGGCGGTGAACACGCCGTCGACGTCGGAGTAGATTTCGCAGACGTCGGCGTCCAGGGCAGCGGCCAGCGCCACGGCCGTGGTGTCCGAGCCGCCGCGGCCCAGCGTGGTGATGTCCTTGGTCTGGCGGTGCACCCCCTGGAACCCGGCGATGATCGCGATGTTGCCCTGGTTCAGGGACTCGCGCACGCGCAGCGGATTGACCTCCACGAGCAGGGCGGCGCCGTGCTCGCCGTCCGTGACCATCCCCGCCTGCGACCCGGTGAAGGACTGGGCGGGAGCGCCCGTCCCAGACACCGCCATGGCCAGCAGCGCCATGGAGATGCGCTCACCGGCGGTGAGCAGCATGTCGAGCTCGCGGGCCGGGGGCTTGCGGGTGACCTCGTGCGCCAGGTCCAGGAGTTCGTCCGTGGTGTCGCCCATCGCAGAGACGACGACGACGACGTCGTGGCCTCGGTTGCGCGTCTCGACGATCCGCCGTGCAACGCGGCGGACGCCGTCGGCGTCCGCGACGGAGGACCCACCGAACTTCTGCACGATCAGGCTCATCGGTTCAACTCCTGTGGTCGAGGTGGCCGGGCTCCGGCAGCCGGCCCGGTCCGTGCCCCTGCTCCCCGCGGCAGGGCACCAGGACATCGTAGCGCGGCCGGTCAGGCGACGACCGTCCGGCCCTCGAACGCCCGGCCGAGGGTCACCTCGTCGGCGTACTCGAGGTCACCGCCCACGGGCAGCCCGGACGCCAGGCGGGTCACGCGGATCCCGAGGGTCTTGAGCATGCGCGAGAGGTAGGTGGCGGTGGCCTCGCCCTCCAGGTTGGGGTCGGTGGCGAGCACGACCTCCTGCACGGTGTCGCCGGAGAGCCGGGTCATGAGCTCCCGGATGCGCAGCTGGTCGGGACCGATGCCCTGGATCGGGCTGATGGCCCCGCCGAGGACGTGGTACCGGCCGCGGAAGCTGCGGGTGCGCTCGATGGCCATGACGTCCTTCGACTCCTCGACCACGCAGATGACGCTGTCGTCCCGGCGGGCGTCGCGGCAGATGGCGCACTCGTCCAGCTCGGACACGTTGCCGCAGATCCGGCAGAACTTCACCTTGTCCTTGATAGCCGTCATGGCGTCGGCCAGGCGCCGGACGTCCTCCTTGTCGGAGTCGAGGAGGTGGAACGCGATCCGCTGCGCGGACTTCGGCCCGACGCCGGGCAACCGGCCCAGCTCGTCGATCAGATCCTGAACAGCGCCTTCGTACACGTTTCCCTCGATTTCCGGGCCGGTGCGCGGCCCTCCTGCTCGTCCTCGGCCACGGCGTCACCGGGGTGCCGGTGCGTGGGGCGCCCCGGCTCACTCCCCGGTGTGGAGGTCCCGCTCCTCGATCAGCATGCCCCCGAGGATCCGCTCGATCGCGGCGCGGCCGTAGAGCGTGGAGTCCTCGAGCGCCTCGTCGTCCGAGCTGGGCACGAAGGAGTCGTCCCATTCTACGCCGCTGTCCTGCGGGGCCGCGGCGGAGGCGGGAGCCTTCCGTCCCGCGGCGATGGCCGCGGCGTGGCGCTCCCGGAAGCTCAGCCGTGCGTTCCGGTCGCCGGCGGCCGGGGCCGCCGCCGGGGGATCCTGCGGCGCGGCGCCCGGGGCCGCGGCCGGAGACGGCGTGGGTGCCGGGGCCGTGGCGCCCGTCGCGGCGCGGGGCCCCTCCGAGCGGTCGGCCGGGCGGGCGGTGCGCGTCGTGGCGGTGCCGGTCGGCTCGCTCCCGGGTCCGCGTCCGGCCGCGGGGACCTGCTGTGCGGAGGCCGCGGGCCGCCACTGCTCCGGAGGCGCCGCGTCCGGATCGTCGGGTCCGTCGGGGTAGGGAGGCTCGTCCGGGTACGGCGGCTCCTCGGGCGGCGGGACGTCGTCGTCCGCCGGGGGGACGTCCCGGTCCCGTGCTCCCGGTGCCTCGCCGGGGAACGCGCGGGTCGGGTGCCCGGCCGTCCCGTGACCGGGGCGGGACCCGCGCTGCGGTTCGGCCTGCGGTTCGGCCGGCCGCGCCGGCTGGTGGGCGGGCTGCGCGCCGTCGGGATGCTCCGCAGCATGCTCCGTCGTCCGCGCCGGTCCCGGCGGCCGGGTCCCGGGCTGCGCCGGAGCACGGGGTGCGGGCTCGGCCTCAGCAGGGGCCTCGGGGTAGGTGCCGCCCTGGGGGATGGTGGCCACGGACCAGCTGTGCACGGGCTCCTGGGCCCAGGCCGGATCGGCCCACTCGGGAGGTGTGTCCGTGGCGGGTCTGCCGTGCGCGTCCCACGGGTCCTGTCCGCCGCGGTCCCCGTCCTGGGGTGCCGCCTCAGCGGCCGGCTCCGGCGCGGATGCCGGTGCGGACTCCGGTGCAGGTGCGGACGCCGGTGCGGGCGCGTCGCCCGGGAGCGTGCCCGCGGCCCGGGGCGGGGTCGGCGGCGTTCCCCGGCCGCGCGGACCGCCCGGTCGGTCCTGGCCTCCCTGGCTCCGGTCCTCGGGGCCGCGGCGCTCGGAGCGGTCCCCCTCGGTCCCGGGCCCCGGTTCGTTCCGGCGCCCGGGTGGGCGCGTCGACGGCTCCGGGCCGCGCGGCGTTCCTCCGCCGCCACCGCCCCGGCTGTGCCCGCCGCCGCCCGGCGGGACGGCCTCCGCGCGGCAGTCGATGCCGAGGATCTGCTGCACCGCCTGCCGGAGGTCGTCCTCGAAGCGAGGGAAGTTCATGAGGTCGCCCTCGGCGTCGAACATGATGCGCAGCACCTTGCCGTCGAAGGACTGCGGGGTGCCCCGCTGGACCGTGAACCACGCGACCCGGCGGATGTCCGCGAGGGCGTTGACGATCTCCGGCCAGGAGGCGCGCAGCAGGTCGATCTCGTTGCCGCCCGGCTCGGCCGCCCGGGGCGTGTCCTGCCGGGGCGCCCGCTCCGCCGCGGCGGGCTGCCGCGGCTCGGCAGGCCGATCCTGTTCGGCAGGCCGATCCTGTTCGGCGGAGGGCTCCTGTTCTCGGGACCGCTCCTGTCCGCCGACCTCGCGGGTGGTCGGGTGCCCGGGGGCTGCCGCGGCCTGCCCCGTGCCCTGCGGAGCCCGCTCCCGCGGCTCCGTCTCCCGCGGGGCCGCCGGCTGCGCGTCCGTGCCGGGCGCGGGCGGACCCGGTCGCCGCGGCGCGGGGGCGGCGTCGGGCTGGGCGAGGGTCCGACCCTCGGGCGGAGCAACCGGAGCAACCGGAGCGGCCGCGGAGGCCTCGGGGGACGGCGCGGGGGCGGCAGGCTCGTCCGGAGCGGTGGCCGGGGCGGCGCCCCGGCCGATGCGCAGGCGCCGTTCCAGCCGGTCGACGCGGGCCGTGACGCCGCGCGTGGTGTCCTCCGAGGACGGGAGGAGGATGCGCGCGCACAGCAGCTCGAGGTGCAACTGGGGCGAGGTGGCCCCCGTCATCTCGGTGAGGGCGGTGTTCGTGATGTCGGCGGCGCGGGAGAGCTCCGCCGCCCCGAGCTGGGACGCCTGGTTGCGCAGCCGTGCGATCTGGTCCTGGGGCATGCCGTGCAGGATGTTGCCCGCGGACTCCGGGACCGCGTTGACGATGATGAGGTCCCGGAAACGCTCGAGAAGGTCCTCCACGAAGCGGCGCGGGTCCTGGCCCGTCTGCACCACCCGGTCCACCGCGCGGAACACCGTGGCTCCGTCCCCGGAGGCGAAGGCGTCGACCACGTCGTCGAGCAGGGCGCCGTGCGTGTAGCCCAGCAGGGCCACGGCGAGGTCGTAGCCGATGCCCTGCTCGTCGGAGCCGGCCATGAGCTGGTCGAGCACGGAGAGGGTGTCGCGCACGGATCCGGCGCCTGCGCGGACCACGAGGGAGAGCACCCCCGGGGCCACCTGCACGTGCTCCTCGGCGCAGAGCTGCTCGAGGTAGTGCATGAGCGGCTCGGTGGGCACCAGCCGGAAGGGGTAGTGGTGGGTGCGGGACCGGATGGTCGTGAGCACCTTGCTCGGCTCGGTGGTCGCGAAGATGAACTTGATGTGCTCCGGCGGCTCCTCGACGATCTTGAGCAGGGCGTTGAAGCCCTCGCGCGTGACCATGTGCGCCTCGTCGATGATGAAGATCTTGTACCGGTCCCGGACGGGCGCGAACGTGGCGCGCTCGCGCAGGTCACGGGCGTGGTCCACGCCGCCGTGGCTGGCCGCGTCCATCTCGATCACGTCGAGGGAGCCGGCGCCGTCCCGGGCCAGGTCGCGGCAGCTGTCGCAGCGCCCGCACGGGGTGGCGGTGGGGCCCTCCGCGCAGTTGAGGCAGCGGGCCAGGATGCGGGCCGAGGTGGTCTTGCCGCAGCCGCGCGGGCCGGAGAAGAGGTAGGCGTGGCTGACCCTGTCCTTGCGCAGCGCCGTCATCAGCGGCTCGGTCACGTGCTCCTGACCGATGACGTCCTCGAAGGTCTCCGGGCGGTAGCGGCGGTACAGGGCGGTAGTCACAGACGACACCTTAGCGACGGAATCCGACGGGCGGGCCGGGCGGATCGGCGCTGGGGACGCGGGCCGCCGCGGGGACGAGAAGACCCCTCGCGCACCCGCCAGAGCCCATTTACCCTTGCTACCTTCCGGTCCTGGGGGAGTTCAACAGGATGACGCCACGCGAGGGGCTGTCGATGAGTCTAGCGGATGCGGCGGGGCGGGTCTAAACCGGCGGACGGAGCCGTGGATTCGGCATTGCCCGGCGGTTCGGTTATGCTGGACCCCGCATGTTCCGGCGCCGTCAGGCCGCCGCGACGTGCGTGCCTGGAGGATTCGCCTAGCGGCCTATGGCGCACGCCTGGAACGCGTGTTGGGTTCACGCCCTCGGGGGTTCAAATCCCCCATCCTCCGCACTGAGAGCCCCGCACCGGGAAGCACGTCCCGGTGCGGGGCTCTTTCTCATGTCGCCGCCGACTCGTGCCGCCGTCGACTCGTGCTCCTGTCGTCGAGGGGCCCCGGCGGGCGCTCCTCAGCGCGCGCGGTGCGCCCGGGACCGGCGGGCGACGGCGGCGGCCGCCGCGGCGCCCAGCGCCGAGAGCCCCACGACCCACCCTGTGATGGAGGAGTCCCCGGCCGTGGCCTGCGCGGGAACCCGGGTCACGGTTCCCAGCGAGATGCGCGTGAGCGTCCCGGGAGTCACCTGCTGCCGCCCGGTCAGGGCCTGTGCCCCGAGCACGGACTCGTGCCGGACCAGCGCTCCGGAGCCGGGGAGGTGGGCCGTGGCGGTGCGCGGCCCGACGAAGGAGGCGCGCTCCAGGGCGGAGAGCTCCGCCGGGTCCAGCGGTGTGCTGGGGGCCGCCTCCGCAGGGCCGTCTCCGGTCCGGCCATCCGCTGCCTCGCCGTCTCCTGCCCGGAGCTCCTCGGTGCGGACTCCTCCCGGCTCCGGCGCCACGGGCCGGTCGGCGGCGGGGGAGGGCCGTGCGTCCGGCGATGTGCTGCCGGCGTCCGGGGCCGGGTCTCCGCCGGGCACGGGGGCGGGGGTCTCGGTGGGGCCGGTCTCCGGCAGGGGATCGGCCGGCCCGTCGACGGCCGGAGGTGCGGGCGAGGGATCTCCGGCGGGGGAGTCCGCGGCCGGCGCCGGAGGCGGTCCGGTCTCGGTCGCATGGGCCGCTCCCGGTGCGGGGGCGAGGAGGAGCAGGGCGGCCAGCGCCAGGGGGCGAAGGGGCATGGGGGTGGTCTCTCCGGGGGGAAGCGGGCGGAACAGGAGCACATCGTAACTTTACGTCGTTCCGCCACCTGCGTTCACTAATGCAATACATTGCTGGTGTGGTGGGACGGGCTGTTCCGCCGCACGCGCAGCTGCCCCCCGGTTGCGCTCCCCCCTGTCCTCTCTCCCCCCAAGAGGTCCTCATGAAGCTGCCTTCATTCCCCCTGCCCTCGACGGCCCTGCCCGCCGCTCTCCTGGCCGGCGCGATGCTCGCCGGGACGATGGCCGGCGCGGCCACCCCGGCCCATGCCTCGACGACCAACACGACCCACTCCGCCGCCGGCATCTCCTCCCAGTACCACCTCTACGACGCCGGTGTGGACCGCTCGAAAGCCGTCGGCGTGGTCTTCTACTTCGACGGCGACGGACAGTACTACGCCCAGCGCCCGACCGCGTCGATGCTCAGGACCATGGCCGCCCGGGCCGCGGCCAGGAACATGATCCTCGTGGTGCCGGTCGCCCCGGCCAACCGGTCCTGGACCTCCAACAGTGAAGTGGTCGGGGACTGGTTCCGCGCCCTGGCGGCCAAGGTCGTCGCCGAGCAGCGTGTCGACGCGACCCGCATCCACCTGGCCGGGTACTCCGGCGGCGCCGAGTTCATCTCCACCGAGGTGCTCTCCGACCGCGCCGGCTGGATCCGCGGCGGCGGCTCGACCCTCATCGGCGGCGGCGGCGTCTACAACGGCAGGCTCGAGAGCACCCCCGACGCCGCGCTCAGGGCCACGGACCCGACCTGGTACGTCGGCTCGCTCGACAGCTACGGTGCCACGCAGCCGTCCACCTGGTCCGCGCTGGAGGCGGCCGGCAAGGGCGCGGCCGCCTACCGGAACGCCGGTTTCGCGAAGGCGGACCGCGTGGTGATGCCCGGGCTGCACCACACCAACTACGACCTGGCTGACCTGGTCGGGGACGACGTCGACCGCCTCCACTCGGGCGCCGGCGCGGCTCCGAAGCCCGAGACCGCCGCCCCGACCGGCAACGACGTCGTCAACGGCTACCGGGTCACCGGCGCGATCGGGCGCACGTGGGCGGCGCTGGGCGGCACGGCGTGGGCCACCCCGGTCAGCGCGGAGTACGCCTCCGGGCACGGCTCCGTCTACCAGCGCTTCACCGGCGCCGACGGTCGCGACAAGGCCCTCTACTGGTCCAGGACCACCGGTACCCGGGTGGTCGACTACGGCGGGTCCATCGGCAGGAAGTTCGCGGCCGGCGGCTACGCGGGCAGCTACGGCCCGCCGCTGACGGACGAGCAGCGCACCGCCGACGGCGGCGCCTACCAGCTCTTCGACGCGTCCGGGAAGCGGACCAAGATCCTGTGGTCCGCGAGCACCGGCTCGAACGCGGTCAAGGAGTACGGGGCCATCGGCCGGAAGTGGGCGGCGCTGGGCCACGAGCGGGGCCTGGGCTACCCGACCACCGACGAGTACAGCACTCCGAGCGGCGTGGCCCAGAACTACACCGGTGGCCGGATCGAGTGGAACGCCACCACCCGGGCCGTCACCGTGACCCGGAGCTGATCTCCGGCACGTGCCGGCGGGCCCCGCAGGTGCTCCCTGCGGGGCCCGCCCCTAGGATGAACGCATGATCTTCAAGGCCGTGGGCGACTCCCGCCCGTACCCGGACCACGGCCTCGTCACACCGACCGACTGGTCCGGCATCGCGCCACGCCAGGTCCGGCTGGACGAGCTGATCACCACGAAGACCACCCTGGACCTGGCGACCCTGCTGGACGCCGACTCGACCTTCTACGGCGACCTCTTCCCGCACGTGGTGCGGTGGGACGGCGACCTCTACCTGGAGGACGGGCTGCACCGGGCGCTGCGCACCGCGCTGCACCACCGCACCGTGCTGCACGCGCGCGTGCTGGAGCTCGCTCCCGCGCCGGGCGCGCGGCGGGGCGCCGGGCGGGACGCGGTCAGGACGCCGCGCTGAGGGGCGGCCGTTCGGGCGTGAGCGGCACGGGGTGGCCCTCGGCGTCGAACTGCGCCCCCAGGCCCTGCTGGATGAAGCGGACGGTGGAGCGGATGTGCTGCTCCCGTGCCGCCCGGTCCTGGTCGGAGTTCTGGCCGCGGTCCGCCGCGGCGGTCAGGGACCCGTGGACTAGGGCGGCGAGCTCCGAGATGTCGCCCTCCGGCAGATAGGCCTGACCGATCGCGTCCCGCAGGATCGCGGCCAGCAGGCCCTGCAGCTCGCCCACGTGCTCGCCCAGCTTCTGGTAGTCCTCCGGGGAGAGGACGGTGCGCATGGTGGGGCCCGGGGGCAGGTGGCGGCGGGTGAGGTCCTCGATCTGGGCGCGGATGTAGACGGCGAGCCGGTCGACCGGGTTGGCGACGCCCTCCAGGTCGCGGCGCAGGTCGGTCATGAACCGCTCGGTCTCGTCCAGGGCGTAGGCCACGAGGAGCTCGCCCATGTCCGCGAAGTAGTTGTAGACCGCGGTGCGGCCCACGCCGGCGTTCTTGGCCACGTGCGTCATGGTCAGCCCGGTGAGGCCCTGCTGGTAGAGCAGCTGGCCGAAGGAGTCGAGGATCGCTCGTTTGGTGTTCTCCCGCTGCGCGGCATTGGTGGCCGCAGAAATACGAGGCATGATGACACCTTATCTGTGCGTGTCACCA
The DNA here is from genome assembly GCF_054784195.1 of Kocuria himachalensis. Classification (NCBI taxonomy): domain Bacteria; kingdom Bacillati; phylum Actinomycetota; class Actinomycetes; order Micrococcales; family Micrococcaceae; genus Kocuria; species Kocuria himachalensis. Next base: position 392,148 of record NZ_BAAGPL010000019.1, on the reverse strand, counting down.
AATTATGCACACTCTGCTGGTCCTTGGTGACGATGTGTCTGACTATGACACCACCGTTTCCAGGGTTTCGACTCCTTCGCGCAGACAGTCTGGGGAAACGTCCAGGAAACCCCCAGCGCGGGTCGGGTCGAGCAGCCCGGCCCGGGCGCCGAACCGACGCCCGGGCCGTTCCCGCTCACCGCTCGGCGGCCGACCCGCCCTGCCAGAGGGAGTCGAACGGGGCGTGCGAGGTGAGGCGGCGCCGGATGCCGGCGGAGACGAAGGCCTTCGCGGTGCGGACCGCCGCGAGGGGCTCCGCCCCCTTGGCCAGTTCCGCGGCGATCGCGGCCGCGAGCGTGCAGCCGGCCCCGGCCACGGGGACCTCGCCGACCTTGGGCTCGGAGAGCACCTCGAGGGTGGTCCCGTCGAAGAAGACGTCGACGGCGTCGGGGCCGGCCAGGCGGACCCCGCCCTTGGCGAGGACCACGGCGCCGGACGTCTCGTGGATCCGCCGGGCGGCCTCCTCGAGGTCCTCGACCGTGCTGATCTCGTCCATGCCGGACAGGGAGAGGGACTCGAAGTGGTTCGGGGTCACGAACGTGGCCAGCGGCAGGATCTTCGCCTTCAGCGCCTCGTCCGTGTCCAGGGCCGCGCCGGGCTCCTGGCCCTTGCAGATGAGCACCGGGTCGAGGACGAGGTGGCGCGGCGCCAGCGCGGTGAGCACCTCGGCGGTGGTGGCGATGGTCTCGGGGCTGCCCAGCATGCCGATCTTGACGGCGTCGAGCGCGTGGGCGGCCGTGATCGCCTCGAGCTGCTCGCGCAGGACGTCCTGCGGCACGGGGAACAGGCGGTGGCCCCAGTCCGCGGAGGGGTCGAAGGACACGATGCAGGTCAGCGCGAGGGAGCCGAAGACCCCGAGCTCCTGGAAGGTCTTGAGGTCCGCCTGCGCGCCGGCGCCACCGGTGGCCTCGGAGCCGGCGATCGTCAGGGCGACGGACGGCTGGTCGGCGGGGTCCGCGGCGGAGGGCGTGGGAACGGTGCTGGTGTCGGTCATGGGAGCCATTCTGCGCCCCCGCGCGGTGCCGGGGCCAACCGCCGGGGCTAGACTGTCGGACGGTCTCCGGCCGGCGCGCGGTCCTTGCACGGGACCCGCGGCGGCGGGACAGGGTTCCCGGGTGGCAGTCGGGTGCCCCCGCGTCCGTCCAGCACACCTCACAGATCGAACCACGGCGTCCGCCCCGCCCGGGGTCGGTGCCGCGGCAATACAGATTGGTGACCGACCGTGTCCTCTTCCCCCGGGCCTGCCCCCGCCGGGTTCGCCCGCCGTCCCCGCACGTACTTCGACCTCATCGTGGCGGCGTACTGCGTGGTCCTGGTGCTCTCCAACGTCGCCGCGACGAAGGGGGTCGCGTTCGGCCCCGTCATCACCGACGGAGGCTTCTTCCTCTTCCCCCTCGCCTACGTCCTGGGCGACGTCGTGGCGGAGGTCTACGGCTTCCGGCCCGCACGCCGGGCCATCGTCACGTCCTTCGCCGCGGGACTGTTCTCCTCGGTCGTCTTCTGGCTCGTCATCGCCCTGCCGCCGGCGGAGTTCTACGAGGGCCAGGCGGCCTTCGAGTCCGTTCTCGGTCCCGTCCCGCTCATCGTGGCGGGCTCCCTGCTGGGCTACCTCGCGGGGCAGCTGATCAACGCGTTCGTGATGGTGCGGATCAAGGCGCGCACGCGCGAGAAGCACCTGTGGGCCCGGCTCATCGGCTCGACCCTGGTGGGCGAGCTCGTGGACACGGTGATCTTCTGCACCGTGGCGGCCCCGGTCATCGGGATCACCACGATGGGCGACTTCCTCAACTACGTGGTGGTGGGCTACGTGTACAAGGTCCTGGTCGAGGTGCTGGTCATGCCGGTGACCTATGCCGTGATCGGCCAGCTCAAGCGCAGGGAGCCGACCTACGGCGGGTCCGCCGTCGGGGGAGCGGCCCTCGCCCCCCTGCCCTGATGCGGGGGTCGGGAGGCCGTGCGGGTGCGGGGCGCGCGCCGGCGACGTGCGCACGGCCCTCCGCACGGGCACCGGGGTGGTGATCGCCCGGGTCGTGCACCCGACCAGGGCGGTCTCGCGGCCGGCCGCCGGCACGGCGGGAAAGGGGGCCGCGGCACGGCTCAGAAACCGAGATAGGCCAGCTGCGCGCCCACCGAGCTCCGGGCGGCGGGCAGCACGTGTGCCGGGACGTCGGCGTAGATCCGCGCCGTGATGGCCTCGAGCGTCGCGGCGCGGCCCAGGACCCGCAGCGCCTCCCGGACCTCGGCGAGACGCTCCATCCGGTGCTCGAGCAGCTCCTCGCACACCGACTCCACGTCCTCCCGCACGTCCGCGTGCGCCGGGAGCACCAGGGCGTCGCCCAGCACCGCCAGGCGCTGCAGCGAGCGCAGGTAGTCGCCCAGGCTCCCGTCCGGGTGGTCGAGCATCGTGGTTCCCCGCCCCAGGACCGTGTCGCCCGTGAGCACGGAGCCCGAGGCGCGCGCAGCGGTGCCGGCGCCCGCGGCCGGGCCGTCGTCGGGCAGGTGGAAGCTCACGGAGTCGGAGGTGTGCCCTGGGGTGTGCAGCACCCTGATCCGGCACCCGGCGGCCTCGATCGTCTCGCGGTCGACCAGCGGACCGGCGTCACGGCAGAACTCCGGCAGGAAGGCGCGCACGGGCGCGCCAGTGAGCGCGTGGAACTCGTCGACGGCCTCGGTGTGGTCGGCGTGGCGGTGCGTGACCAGGGTCAGCACGGTCCGTCCCCCGGCGGCCAGGGCGGCGAGGTGGCCGCGGTCGGCGGGGCCCGGGTCCACGACGACGACGTCCTGCTGCCCCGGCGCCCCGATCAGCCACGAGTTGGTGCCGTCCAGGGTCATCGGGCCGGGGTTGGGGGCGGTCAGCCGCCGGGTCAGTGCGGTGGTGCGGGTGCCGGCGTCCTGGGTCATGCGGGCAGACTATCCGAGCCCGGCGGGGGAGCGGCAGGCCGGCTCACCCCTCGGCCGGCAGGGGGCGGCGGCCCGGCTCACCCCTCGGCCAGCAGAGCCTCGAGCCTCGTGAAGGAGCTGCGCCACGCCGCGGCCGCCCCCGGGTGCACCGCGGCGGGCAGGGGTCCCTGCGTGAGCACCAGCAGGGTGCCACCGTCTCCGGCGGGGACGAACTCGGTGCGGGTCAGCACGTGGCTGGAGGTGGGCTCGCCGTCCGGTCCGGGCAGCGCCTCGCGGCCCTCGAGCAGGGCGTCCGGCTCGACCCGCAGGTAGGTGCCGTGCACCGGGGTGACCGCGGCGGGATCGGCGTCGTGCACCATGCGGAAGCGCTGCCGGCCCCCGGCTCTGACCTCGAGCAGCACCGACTCCCGGGACACGCTCCAGCCCGGCGGGCCGAACCAGGCGGCGAGCCGGTCCGGCTCGGTGAAGGCGGCGAAGACCGCGGCCGGGGGGTGCGCGAGGGCGTGGGAGACGGAGAAGACCTCCGCGGGGTCCAGATCGGTGACGTCCATGCCGTCCATTGTCCCCGGTCGCTCTCGGTCCCCGCGGCGGCGGTCGGTACAGTGGCGCACGTGAGCACCGAACCTGCGCGGGAGCCGGGGTCCCGTGAGTCCGGCACGCGGCCGGCCTGGGTCACCGCGCTCAAGGGCGGTGTGCTCCTGCTGCTGCTGGCCGTGGCCGTCTGGTACCTCATCGGCCACGAGCTGCCCACCGTGGAGCAGGTCCGGGTCTTCGTCGAGGGCTTCGGCGCGTGGGGGCCCCTCGTCTTCGCGGCGGTGTTCGTCCTCGTGGCGGCCACGCCGGTCCCGGTGACGATCATGGCGGTCTCGGGGGGATTCCTCTTCGGCATGGCCCAGGGCAGCGTGGTCGGTGTCCTGGCCACCACGGCCGGGGCCTGGCTGGGGTACTGGCTCGCGCGGTTCCTCGGTCGCGACGCCCTGTACCGGCTCGCGGGCAACCGGGTCGAGCTGGTGGAGCGCAAGCTCGTCGGCAAGGGCTTCCTCACGGTGCTGGTGCTCCGGCCCGTCGTGCCCAACTGGACGCTCAGCTACGGTGCGGGGCTCGTGCGCATCCCGCAGCGCGACTACCTCGGCGCCACCCTGCTGGGAGGGATGCCGGGTCAGGTGAGCTTCGCCGCCGTGGGGGCCTTCACGTCCCGGCCGTCCTGGCCGGCCCTGGCGGTGGTCGCCGCCTCCTGGGCGCTCGTGGTGGTCGTGGGCGTGCTCGCCTGGCGGCGGTCCCGGCGGGACTCCCAGCAGGCGACCGAGGCCGACGGCGTCGGGACCGCCGAGTAGGCGCGGCCGACCCGTGGGTCCCCGGCGCGGTGACGCCCGGTCCTCGGGACGAGGACCGGGCGGACGCCGCTCGGCAGAGGCAGTGTGCGGTGTGGCCTGGCGGCCACGTCCCGCCTAGGCCTGGTGGCGGACCGCGGTGGACCCGTCCGACGGCTCGGCGCCGAGCAGGTGGAGCTTTCCGCTCTTGCGGTCGGCCAGGTACTCCTTCATGTCCCGCTTGATGACGGGCAGGAGCAGGTACACGCCCAGCAGGTTGACGAATCCGCAGACGAACAGGGCCGCGTCCGCGAAGGCGATGACCTCGCTGAAGGTCAGGACGCAGCCCGCGACGGTGAAGAACAGGTAGATGCCGCGGAAGATGCTGTCGCTGAGCCGGCTGCGCCCGAAGAGGTACTCCCAGGCCTTGAGCCCGTAGTAGAACCAGGTGATCAGGGTCGAGAAGGCGAACAGGACGACCGCGACGGCCAGCACGATCGGGAACCAGGGGAGGACCGTGGCGAAGGCGTCCGAGGTGAGGATGACGCCGTCGGGTGCGCCCCCGCCGGCCTGCACCTGGTCGATGCCGGCCTGCAGGCTCGGCGCGCCGGCGATGACGATGGCCAGGGCCGTCATGGTGCAGATCAGCACGGTGTCGACGAGCGGCTCGAACAGGGCCACGAAGCCCTCGCTCACGGGGCGGCGCGTCTTCACGGCCGAGTGGGCGATCGCGGCCGAGCCGAGTCCGGCCTCGTTGGAGAACGCCGCACGCTGGAAGCCCACGATCATGACGCCCAGGACGCCGCCGGCCATGCCCTCCGGGGAGAACGCGCCGTCGATGATCGCGGCGATCGCGCCCGGGACCTGGCCCAGGTTGGCCAGGATGACGATCAGGCAGGCGGTGACGTAGATGGCGCCCATGGCCGGCACGAGCCGGCTGGTGGTGGCGCCGATCGACTTGATGCCGCCGATGATGACCAGGCCCACGAGCACCGCGAGGACGATGCCGAAGATCAGCGCCGCCCCGGCGCTGCCGAGGAAGCCGTCCGCGCCGCCGGTGACGTTCTGCACCTGGGCGAAGGTCTGATTGGCCTGGAACATGTTGCCGCCGGCCGCGCCGAAGAACAGGATGGCCACGGCGAAGATGCCGGTGAGGATCTTGGCGGGGATGCGGCCGAACTTGTTGAACGCGATGGGCAGGTAGCGGAACGGCCCGCCGCTGACGGTGCCGTCCTCGTGGACCTCGCGGTACTTCACGCCCAGCGTGCACTCGGCGAACTTGGTGGCCATGCCGAGCAGGCCGGCGCAGATCATCCAGAACGTCGCGCCGGGTCCGCCGAGGGCCATGGCCGCCCCCACGCCGGCGATGTTGCCCAGTCCCACGGTCCCGGACAGCGCCGACGTCAGCGCCTGGAAGTGCGGCACCTCACCAGGGTCGTCCTTGGACGAGAACTTCCCCCGCACCACGTCGGTGGAGACCTTGAGGTGGCGCTGGACCACCCCGAAGTAGATCGTGAAGATGACGCCTGCCGCGATGAGCCAGGCCACGACGAACGGGAAGCTGACGCCCGCGACGGTGATGGGGAAGAAGACGATGGTCGAGAAGACCTCGGTGATCGGGGCGAACGCACTGTTGATGGCGTTGTCGATCGCCGCGAGCCACCCGACGTCATCGGTGACGGTGGTCATGGGTACCGCCTGCGTGATCTGCATCTCACTACTACACCCTGCGGACAGCCGGTTGGCAACAGACGCCCCTGCCGCCGAAAGAGCCATCTCACCGTGGCAACGAGGAATCAGCACGAAACGGCCCGGCCACCTCGTCGCGACGTCTCGTCGCGGGAGCCGGGCCGACTGTGGTGCCGGGCGGCGTCACCGTTGACGCCGGTGGCGCCGGGTCAGCGGCCGGCGCGCGATCCGCCGGTCAGGTACTGGGGGGAGGTCATGGCGCACACGCGCAGGCCCCGGGCCAGGTCGCTGCCGGCGCTGCGCGCGGCGCCGCCCACCGAGGTGGCGCGGGCGGGGGCCGCGGCCCGGCCGATGGCGATGAAGAGCAGGGCGGGGAGGGCGAAGACGAGGACGAGGGCCATGGGGTGGCAACTTTCTGTGGGCGGTGCGAGAAGATCCGTGGGTCCGAGGGTGGGTCGCGAGGAGGTCGGGCAGGACACTGCGCCTCGATTGACATCTAAAGTCTAACGGGTCGATAGTGATTCAATCAATGTAAGAACGCTCATGAAAGGAGCGAATCGTTGCGCCTTGACGAGATCGACCAGCAAATCATTGCGTCCCTGGTTCAGGACAGCCGGGAGAGCTACGCGGCCATCGGCCACAAGGTGGGACTGTCGGCCCCCGCGGTGAAGCGCCGGGTCGACGTCCTGCAGCAGACGGGCGCGATCAAGCGCTTCACCGCGGAGCTCGACCCGTCGGTCATGGGGTGGAACATCCAGGCGTTCGTGGAGCTGCACTGCGACGGCGGTCTCTCGCCGTCGATGATGCGCACCATGGCCGCCGAGATTGCCGAGGTGACCGCCGCCTACACGGTCACCGGCGAGGCGGACGGCATCTTCCTCATCCGGGCCGAGAACACCACCCACCTCGAGGACGTCATGGTCCGGATCAGGGAGTGGAAGGGCATCAACCACACGAGGAGCTCGGTCATCCTCTCGCACCTCTGAGTGCGGCGCCCCGGGCTCTGGAATACTGGGCGCACAGCACCGTCGACACCACAGCGGAGGACCGGCCATGGAGAGCGCGGCAGAAGCAGTCATCGTCGTCGGGGTCGACGGGTCGCCCCAGTCCGTGGAGGCGCTGCGCTGGGGCGCACTCCTTGCGCCGGCGTACGGGGCGACCGTCAAGGTGGTGGGGGCGTGGGAGAACCCGCCCGAGTACGTCAACTTCGTGCACTTCAAGGACGACCACTTCGACGACCTGGCCCGGAAGCGGGTGGACCGGGCGGTCCAGGAGGCGTTCGGCGAGGACGTGCCGGCCGGGCTCAGCACCGTGGTGGAGTTCGGTCACCCGTCCAAGGTGCTGATCCACCACTGCGAGGGGGCCGCGCTGCTCGTCGTGGGGCGCCGGGGCCACGGCGGTTTCAAGGGGCTGCTGATGGGGTCGACGAGCTCCGCGTGCGTCGCCCACGCCCCGTGCCCGGTGCTCGTCCTCCCCGAGGAGGCAATCGCGGCCGGGCCGGCCGAGGACTCCGGGCAGGCGCAGGGAGCCGGGTCGGCCGGCTGAGGGCGCCGCCGGTCCCGGCCGGGACCGGCGGGAGAGGCCGCTCGAGCTCCCAGGCCATGCTCCCGCAACGATGCGGGCGGTGGCCCCTGCTCAGTGATACTGATCACGTCAGCGTGATCACCACAGCAAAGGACCGGGCATGAGCAACGGAACCGCAGCACCAGTCGTCGTCGGGGTGGACGGCTCCCCGCAGTCCGTCCAGGCGCTGCGCTGGGCGGCGCGGATGGCGCCGTCCCTCGGCGCGGGCATCAGGGCGGTCGGCGCGTGGGACTACCCGCCCGAGTACGCCGGGTACGTCCCGCTGGGCAGCGACAACTTCGACGAGATCACCCGGAAGCAGGTGGACGAGGCGGTCCGGGAGGCGTTCGGCGACGACGTGCCGGCCGGGCTCAGCACCTCCGTGGTTTTCGGCCACCCGTCGAAGGTCCTGGTGCACGAGAGCGAGGACGCCACGATGCTCGTCGTCGGGCGCCGGGGCCACGGCGGGTTCCGCGGGCTGCTGCTGGGCTCGGTCAGCGCCGCGTGCGTCGCCCACGCGAAGTGCCCGGTGCTCGTGATCCACGAGCACCCCGGAGCGGCCGGACCGGCTCAGGACCGGCCCGCGTAGTAGCGGCCCAGGACCTCGTCCCGGTACTCGAAGTAGGTGCCGTCGGCCATGGCCTCGCGCGCGCCGTCCACCATGCGCACCACGAACCGCTCGTTGTGGATCGACGTGAGCGTCGCGGACAGGCGCTCCTTCGCCTTGAACAGGTGGTGCAGGTACGCCCGGGTGTAGTGCGCGCACGTGTAGCAGTCGCAGCCGTCGTCGATCGGGGCGAGGTCGGTGCGGAAGCGGGCGTTGCTGACGGTGAAGCGGCCGTCCGGGGCGTACACGGCGCCGGTGCGGCCCACCCGGGTGGGGGAGACGCAGTCGAAGGTGTCCGCGCCGTTCTCGAGGGCCGTGAAGATGTCGTCCGGCTCCGAGATCCCCAGCAGGTGGCGGGGCCGCTCCTCGGGCAGCTCCTCGTTGCACCAGCGCACGATCGTGCCGAGGTTCTCCTTCTCGAGGGCCCCGCCGATCCCGAACCCGTCGAAGTCCATCGCGCCCAGGTCCCGGCACGCCGTGCGGCGCAGGTCCTCGTACTGGGCGCCCTGGATCACGCCGAACAGGGCCTGGTACGGCCGGTCGGCGCGCTCCTCGGTGAGCCGGACGTGCTCGGCGACGCACCGGAGCGCCCACCGGCGGGTCCGCTCGAGGGACGTCTCCTGGTAGCCGCGGGAGTTGTGCAGCGTGGTCAGCTCGTCGAACGCGAACATGATGTCCGCGCCCAGCCGGTGCTGCACCTGCATCGAGATCTCCGGGGTGAAGCGGTGGCGGTCCCCGTTGATGTGGGACGTGAACGTGACACCGTCGTCGTCGACCCGGGCCATGCGCTCCTTGCCGGTCGCGACGTCGTCGTCCCCCGCCGCCGAGGCCGCGACCGTGGACATGTCGATGACCTTCCGGAACCCCGAGCCCAGGGACATGACCTGGAAGCCCCCGGAGTCCGTGAAGGTGGGACCGGACCAGTTCATGAACGCGCCGAGCCCCCCTGCGGCGTCCAGGACGTCCGCGCCCGGCTGGAGATAGAGGTGGTAGGCGTTGGCGAGCAGGGCCTGCGCGCCGAGCTCCGCCATGGACTCGGGCAGCACGGCCTTGACGGTGGCGGCGGTGCCGACGGGCACGAAGGCGGGGGTCCGGATCGTCCCGTGCGGGGTGGTGATGGTCCCGGTGCGGCCCAGGAACGGGCCGCCGTTGGACTCGACGCGCCCGCCGGGGATCGTGGTGGTCTCGGCGAGGCGGTGCTCCACCTCGAAGCCGAAGTCGGAGCGGGCTGCGCGGGGGAGCAGGGTCTTGTCTGGTGCGGGCACCCGTCCATTGTGCGCCACCGACCGGGGGCGGGTGACCGCGCGTGCCCCGCCGCGACACCGCGAGGACGCCGGTCGGGGTGCCGTGAGGACGCGGAGCCGGGCGGGTCCTGTGCGCCGGTGGCGCCGCTCAGCGGCCCCAGCCGGCGTGGGCCACGGCCTGGCGCACCAGGTCCCCGCGACCGCCCGCGAACTCCGCCTGCACCTCGGGACTGAGCGCCTCCTCGGGGCTCATCCAGGACAGCTGCAGGGCGTCCTGGCGCGGGCTGCACTCCCCGCGCACCGGCACGATGTAGCTCAGCGCCACGGCGTGCTGCCGGTCGTCGGTCAGCCCGGTCTCGGACGGCGAGGGGAAGAACTCGGCCACGGCGAAGGGGGTGGTGGACACCGGCAACTGCGGGAACGCCATGGCGCCCAGGTCCTTCTCCAGGTGGCGCAGCAGCGCCGCCCGGATGGTCTCCCGGTACAGCACCCGGCCGGAGACGAACGTGTACATCATCTTGCCCTCGGGGGTCGCCTGCAGCAGCAGCCCGATCTCGGAGAGGTAGCCCAGGGGGTCGAGCCGGACCGGCAGGGCCTGCACGTAGACCATCGGCAGGCGGCGGCGGGCCTCCTGCAGATCGTCCTCGTTGAGCCAACCGGGGTTCGGATCGGGGGTGCGGAGGAAGTTCATACTGCTGTTCTATCCCAAGACCCCGGGCGGAGCCACGGTCGCGACCGCCCCGGGCGGCCGGTTCAGCGCTCAGCGGAGCCGGTGGCCCCGGGCCGCCTCACGGGCGGGCCAGCCGGGCGGCGGCCTCCAGGACCGTCCACGCCTGGACCTGGGTGGACAGCTCGACCGGCACGCCGGGGCGCTGCGACTCGTTGGCGTGCCGCGCCGGGTCCGGGGAGAAGATCGCCACCGTCCCCCCGGGGGTCGTCGGGGCCGTGGTGCCCGGCGCGTTGAAGTCCACCGCCGGGTCGAACTCCCGCCGGCCCGCCCACAGGGCGTCGGCGGTGCCCGCCACGAGCCCGGCCGCGGTGCGGCGCGCCGCGCCGGGCAGAGCCGGGTGCAGGGCGGCGTCGGCGAGGTAGCGGGCCAGGATCCCGCTGAACAGGCCGCCGTCCCCACCGCCGTGGGTGCGCAGGACGGGGCGCCCGTCCAGCTCGCGGCCGTACTCCTGCGCGGCGCCGACCACCACGTCCGCGGCCGTGCGCAGCAGGTCCGCCCGGTCCTCCTCGCCCGTGCCCGGGGCATCGGCGAGCTCGAGGAGCACACCGAGCACGGGCCCCGAGTTGTAGCTGAACAGTCTCTCGTCCCGGCGCGTCACCTCGGTGCCGGATCCGGCGGCGACCAGGTGCAGGCCGTCGTGGAAGACCTTCCGCTCCGGGCTCCAGAGGGTGGTCCGCAGCCAGTCGAGCACCGCGCCGGCCTGCTCCGGGCGGTGCGTGCGCACGAAGCCGAGGGCCGTGGGCGCGGAGGACGCCGTGTTCTTGACGTCGTGGCGGGTGTTCCAGAAGACGCCGCCGCCGAGGTCCCCGGTGTGGCCCCGCTCGAGCCGGGCGAGCAGGGCGCTGCCCGCGTCGAGGCACGCCACGTCCGGCCGGCCGGTCAGGGCACGGTCCAGCTCGGCGAGACGGCCCACGGCCAGCAGCAGCCACGCCATGTCGTCGTAGTAGGAGTTGTGGGTCACCCGGCCGCCGCTGCGCAGGGTGATGCCCCGCAGCAGGCGGTGCCCCTCGCGGCGGAACCACCGGGCCCGCGCGGGATCGTCCCGGTGCCGGAGTCCGGCGTCCACCAGTGCGTCGAGCAGGTGCGCCTGCCACCAGTAGTGCCACGGGGCCCTCGGGGACGTGGGGCGCGGGTGCGCCGGGGCGCCGAGCAGCGTGCCGGGCACCCCCAGCGCGCGCACGGCGAAGAGCTCGCGGACCGAGTGGGCCGCCTTGTCGGCGCGCTCCGCGGCCGTGGTGGCCGCCCCGGCGTCCTCGGTGTGCGCATCGCGTGCGGTGGGCTCGGCGGTCGCGGGGCGGTGCGCGGCGCTCGGGCCGGTCGTCCGGGGCATGGGGGCTCCTGTGCTGGCGGGGGAGAGGTGCTGCTCCCGAGCCTAGGCGCTCGCCGGGGGCGGAGGCCCGCTGCGGTCCCGCGCGGGCCCGAGGAAGAGCCTCCGGTGCAGCGTCTCGGCCGGTCCGGGCAGGCTACGCCGTTCCAGCAGGGCCGCGCCGAGGAGCGTGACCAGCCACACGGCCGAGCCGAGCAGCAGCGCGGCGGTGGGCGTCAGGGAGCGGCCGAGCCCCAGCGCGAACGGGGGCAGCAGCACGGTGAACAGCACGGACTGCGCGAGATAGCCGCTCATCGACCGGCGGCCGAGGGCCTGCAGCGACCACAGCGCGGGATGCTCCCGCGCCCGCAGCGCGACCGCCCCGGCACCCGGGTCGGGGTGCAGCACCCGCTCGCAGACCAGCGCCACCACGAGCGCGTAGCCGATCCCCTGCGCGGCCCCGGTCAGCGCGTCCACGCCGGTCAGCACGGACCCGGCGGCCGGCGAGGGCTCGAGCCGGTCCGTGGTCAGGAGCCCGGTGCCGACGCCCGTGAGCAGCCCGAGACCGATGCAGGCCAGCGCGGTGACGAGCAGCCGGCCGCGGCGCGGCCCGGGGTCCTCGAGCACGCGGTACCGGCTCAGGGCCAGCCCGAGCAGCAGCATGGGCAGCAGGCCCAGCAGCTGGAGCGGGGCGAAGGACACCACCCCGAGCCCCTCGACGAGCCCGAGGGGCAGCCGCTCCGGGACGGAGTCCGCCACCAGGCTGGGGAAGGACGGCGTGCCGGGTGTCCGCACGGACCAGCTCGCGGCGCCGTAGAGGACCATGAGCACCGAGCCGAGGGCGGAGAGGACCACGAGGGTGCGCGTGCTCTCGACGAGCAGCACCGAGAGGAAGAGCCCTCCGAACGCGTAGGCGGTGATGATGTCCCCGGGGAAGAGCAGGCACGCGTGCAGGGCCCCGATGAGGACCAGCCACCCGTAGCGCCGGAGCAGCAGCCGGCGCGCCAGGGGCAGCGGGGTGCCGCGGGCGGCCTCCCGCGCGGCGATCTGGCCCACGCCGTAGCCCACCAGGAACGAGAACAGGGGGAAGCCGCGGCCGTCCACCAGCATCGACATGGCCATGTTGACGACGTCGTCCGCCGTCCACCCCGCGGTGTCCGCACCGGTCCCCAGCGTCCGGTCCCGAGGGCCGTCGGTGGGCCCGGTCGCCCAGATCCACACGGTGACGTTGGCGACCGCGATGACCCAGAGCATGAGCCCCCGGGCCACGTCCGGCGCCGGGACGCGGCCCGTCGCCCGGGGAGCGCGCGGAGCGTTCACGCGGCGTCCCCGGGCATCAGGGCGCGGCGGCTCTCGAGCACGAGCCGCTCGCCGGTCACCGGGTGGACGAGGGCGATCCGGCGGGCCAGCAGCTGCAGCGGCCGGCCGGGGTCCTCGGCGCCGGCCGGCCGCACCTCCGGGTACAGTGGGTCGTGGCGCACGGGGATGCCCAGCCCGGCCAGGTGCACCCGGATCTGGTGGGTGCGCCCCGTCTCGGGCCGGAGCGTGTAGCGGGCCCACGTCCCCTCCGCGTCCGCGAACGGCGGCCCGGCCCCCTCGACCGCGGTGCGGGCGTTGACGGGGCCGGGCACCTCCCGCGCCTGCAGTGACGTGCGGTCCTTGACGATGCAGGACTCGACGAGGCGGGGGAGGCGCAGCCCGGGCCGGTGCCCGGCCACGGCCTCGTACTCCTTGGCCACCGCCCGCTCCTGGAAGAGGGTCTGGAACCGGCCCCGGGTGGCGGGGTCCCGCGAGAGCAGCAGGACCCCGGCGGTGCCGCGGTCGAGCCGGTGCAGCGGGGAGAGCCGGTCCTCGCGGCGGGAGCGGCGCAGCTTCACGAGCGCGCTCTGCGCCACGAACCCGCCGCGCGGTGTGGTGGGCAGCCCGTGCGGCTTGTCGACCGCCAGCAGCCACTCGTCCTCGAACAGCACCGGCAGGTCCCCGGGCAGCTCTGGTTCCTCGGGCAGGGCGCGGTGGTACCAGACCGAGCCGCCGGCGCGGAAGGGGGCGTCGTGGGCGAGGGGCCGCCCGACGTCGTCGACGATCCCCCCGGCCGCGAAGAGCTCCTCGAGCTCGGCGGCGGACGCGGGGAACCTGCTCAGCAGATAGCGGCGGACGGTCCCGGGGGCTCCGGCCTCCGCGGCCGGCAGCCGCACCCGGACCGGGTCCACCCCGTCCCGCAGCGGCAGGGGGGCGGGGGCGGGCCGACGTCGTCGCATGGTTCCCGATCGTGCTCCGCCCGCGCCCCGTTGTCCACTCGACGGACCCGCGTACCGCCGACCCGCGGACCCTGCGAGAATGGACGCGCACCGTCACCCGCCCGCCGACCGGAACGAGGCCCATGTCAGCCGAAGAAGTCGTCCTCCTGGACGACGCGCACCGTCCCATCGGGACCGCGCCCAAGGCCGGGGTGCACACCACGGACACCCCCCTGCACCTCGCGGTCTCGTGCTACGTCCTCGACGACGACGGGCGGCTGCTGCTGACCCGCCGGGCGCTCGCGAAGAAGACCTGGCCCGGGGTGTGGACCAACAGCTTCTGCGGCCACCCGGGCCCCGGCGAGGGGTTCGTCGAGGCCATCGCACGCCGGGCCGGCCAGGAGCTGGGCTTCGCGGTGACGGGGATGACGGAGGTGCTGCCCGACTTCCGCTACCGGGCGGTGGACGCCTCCGGGATCGTGGAGAACGAGTTCTGCCCCGTCTACGTGGCGCGGGCCACCGGGCAGCCCCGGCCGCTGCCCGCGGAGGTCGCGGAGGTCGCCTGGATCGCCCCGGAGGAGCTGTTCGCCGCGGCGGAGGCCGCACCGTTCCTGCTCAGCCCGTGGCTGCTGGAGCAGGTCGCGGACGACCGGCTGCGCCGGGCGCTCACGGGACGGGCCGCGGCCCGCCCGTAGCGCTCCGCTTTGCTCAGCGGTCCGTCTCCAGCACGCCCACGGCCACGGCGAGGTCCTGCCAGGGCATCCCGACGCCCTTGAAGACGTTGGGGACGTCGTCCCGGCGGACGACCGCGCCGGTGACCACGTCGCGCAGCGGCACGAGCGCGTCCTCGGGAAGCGCCCCGTCCCGCTGGGCCAGGACGACGTCGCCGGCCTCGCGCCGCGCGGTGGCGCGGTCCTCCACCACCACGAGGGAACGGCCCATGAGCCCGGTGTCGAGCTCCCGCCGGCCGGTCTCGTGCGAGCCGATCGCCACGACGCAGGCGCCGTCCCGGACCAGGGAGCCGTCGAAGAGCGGCTCGGCCGCCGACGTCGCGCAGACCACCACGTCGGCGTGGGCGACGTCGGCCGCGGTCCCCGCGACGGCCTCCGGCCCGAGGTCGGCGAGCCGGTGCAGGACGGCGCGGACCTTGTCCGCGCTGCGCCCCACCACCGTGACGCGCCGCAGCTCCCGGACGCGCGCGAGGGCCACCGCGTGACCGACGGCCTGGGGGCCCGTCCCGAACACGACGAGGTGCGCCGCGTCCGCGGGCGCCAGGGCGTCCGCGGCCACCGCCGAGACGGCCGGGGTGCGCAGCGCCGTCAGGGCCGACCCGTCCACGAGGGCCCGGGGCGTGAGGGTCGCGGCGTCCAGGAGGACGTGCACGGCCTGGATGCGTGGCAGTCCCCGGGCCGGGTTGTCCCGGGCCACGGAGGCGACCTTGACGCCGGTCCACCCGGCGATCGTCGAGGGCATCAGCAACAGGTGCCCGGAACCGGCCGGGGTGCTGATCCGGGCGGGGTCCGTCGCGGGGTCGAAACCCTCGACGAGCACCTGCGCCACCAGGCGACGGGCCCGGTCGGGGGAGACCCGTGCGGCGATCTCCTCGGCGGTGTACCAGGCCGGCCGGTCGGTGCTCACGGGGTCGCCGCCGGGGGCGCGGTGCGCGGTGCGCGCGGGGCGGTGCCACCCGCGCCGGGACGTCCCGGTGCCACGGCTCAGTCCATCCGCTCGGTCAGGCCGGCGGCCACCGACTCGAGGGCGGCGCGCAGCGCGAGGATCGCCGGGCGGTGCGCGCTCGCCCCGCGGATCGAGGTGAACACCGTCCGCCGGGGCCCGGACGGCAGGTCGACCAGCCGGCAGGGCGGGTCCCCGCGCACCCACATGAGGTCCGGCATGAGCGCCACGGCGTTGCCGGACTCCACGAGCCGGGTCTGCGCCTGCAGGTCCGCCGTCGAGAACCGGACGTCGGGCTCGAAGCCCGCCCGCCGGCACAGCTGCTCGCCCCAGTGCCGCGAGGCGGCTCCCCGTGGCTCCATGACCCAGGGGAGCTCCTGGGCGTCCCGCAGGGAGGTGACGGACGCGTGCTCGGGGCCGGGGGGGACGGCCAGGCGGATGGCGTCCGTGATCAGCCGCCGCCGGTCCAGGTCCGGGTGGTGGGCGGCGGCGTGGTTCGGGTACTGCTCCGCCACGACCACGTCGAACTCCCGGGTCCAGGTCTCGTAGAGGGCCCGCTCCGGCTCGGCCTGCACCATCTCCACCCGCACCTCCGGGTGCTCGCGGCGCATGGTGCCCAGCACCTCCGGCATCAGCGCCAGGGCCGCGGACTGGAACACGGCGACCCGCACGGTGCCGGTGACCGTGCTCAGCGACGCCGCCAGGTCCGACTCGGTGCGCTCCAGGACGTCCAGCAGCTCGGTGGTGCGCGCCACCAGGATCTCCGCCTGCGGGGTGAGCTGGACCCGCCGCCCGGCCTTGGAGAGCAGGGCGACCCCTGCCTCCTTCTCCAGCGCCGAGAGCTGCTGGGAGACCGCCGAGGGGCTGAAGTTCAGGGCGGCGGCGACCTCCGCCAGGGTGCCGCGCAGGGCGAGTTCCCGCAACAGCCGCAGCTTGCGCACATCCAGCACGGCGCCGTCCTCCAAGGGTCAGTTCCACTGATGAATGATCTGTGGAAAACATCACTTTATCCGAATCGTTCTGAGGCGCATAGTGGACCTACCGCAGTGCTTTCGGCCCAGACCCAGGGAGTAACACCCATGACCACGATCCCCGTCCCTCAGGCAGCGCAGATTCCCGGCCGGCCCGAGAACGGACGCACCCTTCCCCACGCCGCCATCCCGGCGTCGCTCCCCGAGCAGGCCGTCGCCACGGTGCGCCGCTGGCTCACCGAGGCCGAGCAGTTCCCCAAGGACGCCTCGGGAGAGCAGCTGGCCGGGGTGCTCAAGGATCCCGCCGGCCTGGACTTCACGGTCGGCTTCGTCGACGGCGTCATCCGCCCCGAGGACCTCCGGGTCGCCGCCCGCAACCTGGCCCGGCTGGCGCCGAAGGTCCCCGGCTTCCTGCCGTGGTACCTGCGCTCGGCGGTGCGCGCGGGCGGGGCCCTGGCCCCGGTCGCCCCGCAGGTCGTGATCCCGGCCGCCCGCAAGGCGCTGCGCGAGATGGTCGGGCACCTCATCGTCGACGCCAGCGAGGCCAAGCTCGGGAAGTCGATCGCGAAGATCCGCAAGGACGACGTCCGGCTCAACGTCAACCTCCTGGGCGAGGCCGTGCTCGGGGACCGCGAGGCCGACCGCCGGCTGCAGGGCACCCACGACCTGCTGGCCCGCCCGGACGTGGACTACGTCTCCATCAAGGTCTCCTCCACCGTGGCCCCGCACTCGCCCTGGGCCTTCGACGAGGCCGTGGCCGAGGTCGTCGAGAAGCTGACCCCGCTCTACGCCCGGGCCGCCTCGTTCGCGCCGGCGAAGTTCATCAACCTGGACATGGAGGAGTACAAGGACCTGGACATGACCCTCGCGGTCTTCACCCGGATCCTCGACCAGCCCCAGTTCCGGGACCTCGAGGCCGGCATCGTGCTGCAGACCTACCTGCCCGACGCCCTGTCCGCGATGATCCGCCTGCAGGAGTGGGCCGCCGCCCGCCGGGCCGCCGGCGGCGCCCCCGTGAAGGTGCGCGTGGTCAAGGGCGCGAACCTTCCCATGGAGCAGGTCGAGGCCTCCCTGCACGACTGGCCCCTGGCCACGTGGGGGACCAAGCAGGACTCGGACACCCACTACAAGCGCGTGCTCAACTACGCGCTGCAGCCCGAGCACGCCGACGCCGTCCGGATCGGCGTGGCCGGGCACAACCTCTTCGACATCGCCTTCGCCTGGCTGCTCGCCACCGAGCGCGGCGTGGTCGGGGCGATCGACTTCGAGATGCTGCTCGGCATGGCCACGGGCCAGGCCGAGGCCGTCAAGGCCGACGTCGGGTCCCTGCTCCTCTACACCCCGGTGGTGCACCCGGCCGAGTTCGACGTGGCCATCGCCTACCTGATCCGCCGGCTGGAGGAGGGCGCGAGCCAGGAGAACTTCATGTCCGCGGTCTTCGAGCTCTCCGCGGACGAGGAGCTCTTCGCACGGGAGGAGCAGCGCTTCCTCGCCTCCCTGGCGGCCCTGGACGACACCGTCCCGCCGCCGAACCGGGTCCAGGACCGCAGCCTGCCCGAGGCGCCCGCCCCGGCCGACGGCTTCACCAACACCCCGGACACCGACCCGGCCGTGGCCGCCAACCGGGACTGGGGCCGGGCGATCCTCGACCGGGTCCCCGGCTCGACGGCCGGGGTGGAGACCGTCGCCGCCGCGGCGATGCAGACCGAGGAGCAGCTCGACCGCGTCATCGCGGCCGCCCTCGAGGCCGGCCGCGGCTGGGCCGGACTGACCGGCGCCCAGCGGGCCGAGGTGCTCCACCGCGCCGGCCACGCCCTGGCCGCCCGCCGCGCCGAGCTGCTCGAGGTCGCGGCCGCGGAGGCGGGCAAGACCCTCGACCAGTCGGACCCCGAGATCAGCGAGGCCATCGACTTCGCCCACTACTACGCCGAGCGCGCCCGCGAGCTGGACGAGGTCGACGGCGCGTCCTTCGTGCCCTCCCGGCTCACCGTCGTCACCCCGCCGTGGAACTTCCCGGTGGCCATCCCCGCCGGCTCGGTGCTGGCGGCCCTCGCCGCCGGCTCCCCGGTGGTGTTCAAGCCGGCCGGCCCGACGAAGCGCTGCGGCGCCGTGGTGGCCGAGGCCCTCTGGGAGGCACTGGACGCCTCCGGGATCTCCCGCGACGTGCTCGCCCTCGTGGACCTCGAGGAGCGCGCCCTCGGCCGCCAGCTGATCTCCCACCCCGCGGTGGACCGGCTGATCCTCACCGGCGCCTACGAGACCGCGGAGCTCTTCCGCTCCTTCCGCTCCGACCTGCCGCTGCTGGCCGAGACCTCCGGGAAGAACGCCCTGATCGTCACGCCCAGCGCCGACTTCGACCTCGCGGCCAAGGACGTCGCCTACTCGGCGTTCGGCCACGCCGGGCAGAAGTGCTCGGCGGCCTCCCTGGTGATCCTCGTCGGCTCCGTGGCGACGTCACGCCGGTTCCGCAACCAGCTCGTCGACGCGGTCACCTCCCTCACCGTCGACCACCCGACCAACCCGGCCGCGCAGATGGGCCCGCTCACCGAGCCCGCCGAGGGCAAGCTGCTCCAGGCCCTGACCACCCTCGAGGAGGGCCAGTCCTGGCTGATCGAGCCGCGGCAGCTCGACGAGACCGGCCGGCTGTGGTCCCCGGGCGTGCGCACGGGCGTGCAGCGCGGCTCGGAGTTCCACCTGGTGGAGTACTTCGGGCCCGTGCTCGGCGTGATGACCGCCGGGACCCTGGAGGAGGCCGTGGCGCTGCAGAACGAGGTCGAGTACGGCCTCACCGGCGGGCTGCACTCCCTGGACCCGGAGGAGATCGGCTACTGGCTCGAGCACGTCCAGGCCGGCAACGTCTACGTCAACCGCGGGATCACCGGCGCCATCGTCCAGCGCCAGCCCTTCGGCGGCTGGAAGAAGTCGGCGGTCGGCCCGGGCACCAAGGCCGGCGGCCCGAGCTACCTCATGGGCCTGGGCGAGTGGGAGCCCGCGCCGCTGCGCGGCGCCGGGCGCCCCGTGGCCGACACCGCGGTCGCCCAGCTGCTGCAGGCCGCGCACGCGGGGACGGCGGGCCTCACCGCCGCCGAGGCGCAGACCCTCGAGCGATCGCTGCGCAGCGACGAGGCCGCCTGGGCCGGGGAGTTCGGGGTCGCCCGGGACGTCTCGCAGCTCTACGCCGAGCGCAACGTCTTCCGCTACCTGCCCCTGCCCGTGACGGTGCGCCTGTCCGAGGGCGAGCCCCTCGCTGACCTGCTGCGCGTGCTCGCCGCCGGTCTGCGCGCCGGCGCCGAGCTGACCGTCTCCTCGGCGCGCGAGCTGACCGCCCCCGTGCGCGCCGTGCTGAGCGGTCGCGACGTGCCCGTGCGGGTGGAGGACGACGCCGCCTGGCTGGCCGGCGCCCCGGCCCTCGGGGGCGGACGCGTCCGGCTGATCGGCGGGGACCGCGCGGCCTTCATCGCCGCGACCGGGTCCCGTCCGGACGTGGCCGTCTACGCCCACCCCGTCACCGCCGCGGGCCGGGTCGAGATGCTGCCGTTCCTGCACGAGCAGGCCGTGAGCATCACCGCGCACCGCTTCGGCACGCCGAACCACCTCACGGACGGGCTGATCTAGCAGCCCTCCCCACCACGGCCCCGTGGGGCAGGGGGCGGGCCCGGTCGCTCAGTCGTGGAGCAGGGACGCGTGGACGACCAGGTTCGCGTCGAAGGAGCCGGTCGCGGGGTCGTAGCCGTCGCAGGTGATCAGGCGCAGCTCCGGGCCGGCGGTGTTGCCGTAGACGCGCAGCGTGGGGAACGCGGCCTTGTCGTACCGCTCGACGGCGTCCACGGCGAACACCGCCGCAGAACCGTCCTGACGCGTCACGGTGATCCGGTCCCCGGGGGTCAGCCGGTGCAGCTCGGCGAACACGCCGGGGCCCCCGCCGGTGGCGTTGACGTGGCCCAGCAGCACGGACGGGCCGGCCTCGCCCGGAGTGGGCGAGTGCCGGTACCAGCCGGCCGGTGCGCCGGGACCCTCCGGAGGGACCTCCAGGCTCCGGTCGGAGCGCAGTCCCAGCTGCACGAGGTCGCCGTCCAGGCCGATGCGCTCCACCGAGAGGCGCACCGGCTCCGACGCCGGGAGCGTCTCGGGCCCAGGTGCCGGCGGCTGCACCGAGCCCGCCGGGGCGCTCGGGCCAACGGGCGGGGGCGGTGCCGGCAGAGCGCCCGTGGCGAGAGGGGCGATGTGCTCCGCGACCGACCCGCGCTCCGTCGTCGTCCCCGGTGCGGGGCCGTCCCCCGTGCACCACAGGGCCAGGACCACGGCGAGCCCCGCCACCCCCGTGCGGAGGTGGCGGGGCTCGCGGCGGTGCCGGGCCATTTGCTGTCCGCGGGTCAGCGTCCGCCGGCCGCCCGGCGGCGCAGGCCCACGGCGGCGCCCAGCGCGAGCAGGCCGAGCACGGCCGCACCGATGATCCCGTTCGTGTCCGAGCCGGTCCCGGCGGTCTCCACGCCCGTGTCCGCAGGACCCTCCGGCACGGCCATCTGGGCGGGCGCGAGGACGCCGCACGCCACCGGGATGTCGGAGGCGAGGGGGAGGTCCGGGGCCATCGGGTTGACCTTGGCCTGCGCCGCGGCCGAGAGGGCCGCCGGGTCCGCGCCGTGGACGTTGACCACTGCGGTGCCGTTCTGCAGTGCCGCGACCATCGCGGCGTCCACCGGGATGGTCCGCTGGTAGGTGTAGGCGTCACCGGCGGGGAACCGGTCGACCGCCACGGCCGAGGCCGGGGTCGTGTCGCCGGAGGTGGTCAGGGAAGCCCCGATCCCACCCGTCCAGGGCTGGCCCTCCATGGAGCTGACCGCGCCGTCCCCGTCGGCGTCGGCCGTCGGGGGAGCGCACACCCCCTGCCCCCCGATGTGGATGTGCTGGGCGTGCGGATACGGTGCGCCCTGGAACAGGGCGGGAGCTCCGGCGACCTCGACGGTCACCGTGGCCTCCTGACCTGTGACGTCCACGACGGCGTGGCCGGCGGCGGTGCTGTTGTTGACGGGAGCGAGTTCGGCGTGGAAGGACATGTTGTCGGCCGCGGCGGCCGGGGCAGTGGGCAGCGCGAGGGCCGCGAGGGCCAGGGCGGGTGCTGCGAGCAGAGCGGACTTCTTCACGGGATCGGCCTCTCGGTGGGAGCGACAAGACGGGAAGTGACGCAAAGCACAGTTTACTGATGATCTGGGGGGCGTCGAGGGCCGGGCGGCAAGTGCTTTTGTGAACCCGGGGCGCAGAGGGCGCTGGGTTTGTCTGCCGTGGAGGCGCCGCCCTCGGAGGACCGGCACGAGGGCGGCGCCTGGAGAGCTCGGCCGACTGTGCTCCGGTGTCCCCCCACGTGCATGGCACATCGGACCCGTGAGCCGGCCGCGGCTCGTCGATGCAAGGGTACTGACATGTAAATAAATGTTCATCATTTCGTAAGGCGGCTCACAGTGCGGGCCGGGTCCCGTTCCCACGTGCGGGGACTGCCCGGGGCGCCCGGTGTCGCAGCCGGGGGGCCCGGACGTCTTCGCGGCACCGGGAGGGTGCCCCGGAGGACTCAGTAGGCCGTGCGCGCGGTGTTCCGGGACCAGGCCTCGAACGGTGCGGTGCGCTCGTCGAGGGGCACCGGGCGCACCGGCAGGGACCGCTCGTGCGCGGGCTTGGCGAAGTACTCGTAGAACTCGGCGTCGTCGAAGCCGCCGGAGGCCGCGTCGTGCCGGTCCGCGGCGAACCAGACGGCGTCCAGCCGCGCCCACAGCGAGGCGGACAGGCACATGGGGCACGGTTCGCAGCTGGAGTAGAGGGTCGCGCCCGAGAGGTCGAAGGTGCCCAGCTCGCGGCAGGCGGCGCGGATCGCCATGACCTCCGCGTGCGCGGTGGGGTCGTTGTCGGCCGTGACGCGGTTGACGCCGGTGAAGCGGCGGCCGTCGGCGGCGACGACGACGGCGCCGAAGGGTCCGCCGTCGACGACGGCGTTTCCCACCGCCAGGTTGATGGCCTCGAGCAGCAGCTGCCGGGCGTCGGGCGGCGGGGTGGGGTCTGTGTCCATGCGGATCTCCCGGGGTGGGCGCGGGTGCCGCCGGGGGCGCCCCGGGCCGGGGCGGGGCCGTGCGCCGACGGCGGCCGCTGCGTGGTGATGATGCGGTTCTGCCTGGTAGATGGCCCGGGGAACCGGACCCGCCGTGGGCCTGTCCAGAGGTTACCGAGGAGTGTGCCGGATCACAACAGGCGCCCCGGCGTGCCGGCGGGAAGGGGGTGCGCCGCGTTCATCGGGCCCCTCGCACTGCGTGTCGCCGCCGATCTCCCGGTCGATCCTCCGACGAACCGTGGAACACAGCTGACAACACTGCTCTCGGTTCCTCGGAGCATGAGGGTGCTCGCCGTCCGGCGGGCCGGCACACCGGAGGGGGCGGCCATGGTCCGGGGCACGAGGCCTCGCCGCGCGACCCGACCCGTCCGCCTGGGACTGCGCGCCAACGCCGCCCAGTTCACCCTCCTGGTGGCGGTCAACGCCCTGGTCGTCATCGCCCGGGGCGAGGGATTCGGCGGCTGGGCCGCCGGTGCGGTCCTGCTCGGGGCCGGCACCGCGATGGTCTACCCGACGCTCCTGGCGGTGGTCGGCGACGTCGCCCATCCGGCGTGGCGCGGCCGGGCGGTGGGCGTCTACCGCGTCTGGCGGGACCTGGGCTACGCGGTCGGGGCCGTGCTGGGCGGGATCGTGGCCGACCTGATGGGTCTGCGCGCCGCCGTCTGGGCCGCCGCAGGCATCAGCGCCGTCTCGGCCCTGGTCGTGGCCGTGCGGATGTACGAGACCCACCGGTGGGTGCCGGCAACCCCGCGGGACTGAGCCCCTGGGGGACTGAGCCCGGGCGGGCGGGTCGTCCGCGGGTTGCCGGCCGTCCGTCCCGGAAGTCACCGGGCAGGCCCGTTCCCCGCTCCCTGGAGCGCCCGGCGGCCGGTCACTAGAGTGGGGAGCACCCATGCGCCGCAACGGGCCCGCACCCCACCAGGCCCTGGCCGGCCCGTCGCGGCACCGGCCACCGGAAATCCCCGAGCTCATCAGGAGGGTGCTCCTCCCATGGCCGACCTGTTCGACTTCAACCACGGCGGCGCCACGCACCCCGGCGCGCGGGCCGCCGTCCACCCCGGGGCGGACTCCGGCGAGCACGTGGTGCTGTACACCGTGGTCACCGAGACGGACGAGCACATCGTCCTCGACGACGGCTTCACCTACGACAAGCGCAGCGGTGTGGTCCAGGGCCCCGCGGGGCGCCCCACGCTCCAGAACCGCATGGCGGCCACCGAGGGCAGCGCGATGTTCGCGTCCTGGTCCGCGATCGCCCGGCAGCCCCGCCGCCCGGACGGACGCACGGGCGGCGCCGCCCCGCATCGGGTCCCGGAGCGGCGCCTCCGGTCGCTGCTCCGCCGCCTCGGCCGCCCGTGAGGTCACCGGCGGCCGGCGGGGCCGTGCGCTGACGGCGTTCGACGCAGGCAGGCCATAGGCTGGTCGGCGGACCCGTCCACCCGTTCCCCTGAGGAGTGCACCGTGCCCCTGATCCAGCGACACCTGTTCGGCCCCGGCCCGTCCAACCCCTACCCGGAGGCCACGGCGGCTCTGGGCCACCCGCTGCTCGGCCACCTGGATCCCGCCTTCCTCGACATCATGGACAGCGCCTGCGACGGCCTGCGCACGGTCTGGGGCACGGACAACCGGCGCACCCTGCCGCTGAGCGCCACCGGCTCCGCCGGCATGGAGGCGGCGTTCGTCAACACGGTGGAGGAGGGGGACGTCGTCGTCGTCGCCGTCAACGGGCTGTTCGGCGAGCGGATGTGCGACGTCGCGGCCCGGTGCGGCGCCGAGGTGGTGCGCGTGGACTTCCCCTACGGGGAGCCGATCGATGCGCAGCGCGTCGCGGAGGCGCACCCGTCCCCGAAGATCATCGCGGCGGTGCACGCGGAGACCTCCACGGGAGTGCGCTCCGACATCGCCGCGCTGGGCGAGCTCAAGGGCGATGCCCTGCTGCTCGTGGACGCGGTCACGTCCATCGGCGGCATCGAGCTGCGCGCGGACGACTGGGGCGTGGACCTCGGCTACGCGGGCACCCAGAAGTGCCTGGGGGTCGCCCCCGGGCTGGCGCCGTTCACGATCTCGGACGCCGCGTTCGCGCGCCGGGTGCAGCACCCGCGCTCCTGGTACCTCGACCTGGGCATGCTCGGCGGCTACGTGGGCGAGGCCCAGGGCAGCGCCCGGACCTACCACCACACCGCGCCGACGGCCATGATCGCGTCCCTGGACGCCGCGCTGCGCCGGATCTCGGAGGAGGGCCTGGAGAACGTCTGGGCCCGCCACCAGGCCGCGGGCGACGCGCTCCAGGCCGGCCTGCAGGACATGGGCCTGGAGCTGTTCGCCGCCGAGGGGTACCGCCTGCCCGAGCTGACCACGGTCAAGGTGCCCGAGGGCGTCGACTCCGCTCGGGTGCGGTCCTACCTGCTGAAGCACTTCTCCGTGGAGATCGGGGCGGGCGTGAAGGAGTACGCGAGCACGGTGTGGCGGATCGGACTGATGGGCCCCAACGCCGACGCCGGATCGGTGGCCCTCGTCCTGGGCGCACTGCAGGAGGCCCTGCGGAAGGTCCCCGTCCTGGTGTGAGCCGCCCCGCGCCCGCTGACCGCGATCCGTGACCCGTGACCCGCGCACGCACCGGTCCCCCCGCCCCGAGCCGACAGCACACCTCAGGGCGTCCCGGGCGGAGCCGGTGGGTTCAGCGGGCCGGGAGGCGGGCTCAGGCCGGCATCGCTCCACGTGGGGCGGGCCTCGCCCGGGGCACCCCGAAGGGGCGCCCCGGGGCCGGTCAGATGAGGTCGGTGTCGGAGCGCTCGATGCGCTCCCCGGTGCCGGGGTCCGCCACGGTGCGGCGGGTGGAGCGGCGCCGGGACGGCACGGCGGCGGCGATCAGGACCAGCGCGAGGTAGGCGACGCCCACCCAGAAGATGATCTGGCCGGCCAGCGCGAGGTTCAGCGGTCCCACCACCGAGGGCAGGGCCAGCCAGAGGATCAGGCCGATGGCGATGGTGATCAGGGGGCCGGCGGGGTTGAGGCGCATGGCGAGGTCCTCTCGGGAGGGCGGGCGGAGCACGAGTGCATTAAGTAAAGCAAATACATGTCCGATCATGCGGGACGCGCCGAGAGGTCCGCGGCGCACGCCCGGCGCCGCCCCGGTGCGACGCGGAGGGTCATGTTCGGTCACCGCTGCGCCCGCGCCTCGCGGCACTCGGGGCGTCCCACGGTTGCCGGCCGGGCCCCGCGCTGCCCGGGCGGCCCCGGGGTGCCGTGGGGCGGGTCGCGGAGCGTGCTGCCGAAACCCGTGCTGGCAAGGAGCGACTCCCGGACCGGCGCCCCGGTGGGACCGCACGGGGCCGGTGCGGTCCCTCCGCGCGAGCCGCCCGGTTCCCGGCGCGCCCGGTACGGGCGACGCGGTCAGGGGGCGCTCCCGCACGGTGCCTCATGTCAGGACGCTCGACCGGTAGCCGGGCCCGTCCGGCTCTGCTTCTATTGAGGAACGTGGGGGCCTACCGAGGAGGAACATCCGATGGAAACCTGGATCTGGATCGTGCTGGCCGTGGCGGTGCTGGCCGTGGTCGTCCTGGCCGTGATGGCCGGGAGCCGCAAGAAGAAGGAGCGCGAGGTCGTGAAGCGGCGGGAGAACCAGCAGCGCGCCGCCGAGCTGCGCGAGCGCAGCGAGGAGGAGGACCTCTCGGCCCGCGAGCGCAAGGCGGACGCGGACGCGGCCCGCGCCGAGGCCGAGAAGGCCCGGATCGAGGCCGACCGGCTCGAGCAGGACGCCCAGCGCCGTGCCGAGGACGCCGACAAGGTGCGCCAGGAGGCGGAGAGCCACCGCCGGGACGCGGCGGCACTCGACCCGGACCGGGACGACTCCACCGGCGGTGACACCTCGCGCGAACGCCGTGACGACGTCACCGACCGCGGATCCGGGGCGCGCTCCGACGAGGCCCCCTGGCAGGACGGCGACACCGGCCCGGACGGGCACCCCCGGCGCGACGGCGACACCCGGGCCGAGGGCGACCTCGGCCCCGGTGGCCGTCCGCGCACCTGAGCCCCGGCGCCGGGCGCGGCCGGCGCCGAGCGGCCGGGAACGAGGGGCCCGGGGCCGG